>VBOT01000210.1:440-5787 GCA_005893225.1 Candidatus Eiseniibacteriota bacterium | reverse complement strand
CCGACACTGACCGACGAGGAGATCGCCGAGCTCCTGCCCGAGGTTCCGGACTGGCAGGCGGTGGAGGTGGATGGAGTCCGACGCCTGCGCCGCGAGTTCCGCTTCAAGGACTTCCGCACCGCGCTCGACTTCGCGGTGCGGGTCGGGGAGCTGGCCGAGCGCGAGCAACACCACCCGGACCTGCACGTGGCCTGGGGAAAGACGGTGGTCGAGACCTGGACTCACAAGATCGGCGGGCTCCACCGGAACGACTTCATCCTGGCCGCCAAGACGGACAACCTCTATTCGTCCCGGGCGGCGGGCTAGGGGAACCCTAGAAGTGGTCTCACAAATACTGCCGCAGCAGGATGACGATGCAACCGAGCTGGACGAAGCCCAGGAAGTTGGCAACTTCGTGTTCATGACGAGTGATCAGTCGGCGGAAGTTCTGAAGCCAAGCGAACAACCGCTCGATTTTCCAGCGGCGGCGATAGCGCCGCAGCGAACGGCCGTCTTGAGTCTTCACTCGGCGATTGCGCCGTTGACGGGTGATCAACTGGATGCCGTCCTCGGCAAGATCCGCCCGGAGCGCGTCGCTGTCGTAGGCTTTGTCGCCGATGAGCCGCTGCGGCGACTCCTTGAGAAAGCCGGCTTTGAGCGTGGGCTCGACGAGCTTGATTTCATGGGGCGAAGCGCTGGCCACGTCAACGGCGATAGGAAGACCATGGCGGTCTGCCACTGCCATGATCTTCGTACCTTTGCCCCGCTTGGTGGGACCCACACAGTGCCCCCTTTTTTGGCCCCCGCGAAGGAGCCATCGATGAAGCCCTCGGTTAGATCGAGCTTCCCTCGATCCCGAAGATCCTTGGCCAGCGCTCGCAGAATACGTTTCAGCACGCCGCTTCGCACCCAGTGTTGGAATCGCCGGTGGCAAGTGGCTGGCGAAGGGTATCGGTCCGGCATGTCGTGCCACTGCGCGCCGGTGCGCAAGATCCAGAGGATCCCATCCAGCACTTGCCGATTGTCGCGCCACGGTCGTCCGCGCCCATCGGCACGACGTCGTGGCTTCGGAATCAGCGGACGCAGAATGTTCCATTGTTCATCCGTGAGATCCATTGCTCCTCCTCAGCGTCTCTCCATGACGCTGTCGAGGAGGAGATTAGCTCCAATTGCTCATTTATGGGATGGCTTCTAGTGTCCCGGAACGGGAGTGATGTTGACGCGGTCGAGGGCCGGTGAAGGGGTAACATGACTTCCGTTCCGGGACACCGGCGGTGACGATACGGATCGACGGGCTGGAGAAGCGCTACGGCTCGGTCGTGGCGCTCCGGGGCATCGACCTCGAGATCCCGGGGGGCGGGATCGTCGGCCTCCTGGGACCGAACGGGGCGGGGAAGACCACGCTGGTGGAGATCATGGAGGGCCTGCGCGAGCCGACGCGCGGAAGCGTCTCGGTGCTGGGGCTGGACCCGACCACCCAGGCCCGTCGGCTCAAGGAGCGGATCGGTGTCCAGCTCCAGTCGACCAGCATCCCGCTCGACCTGACGCCGGCGGAGGTGCTGGGCCTCTACGCCTCGTTCTACCCGCGGTCGCGCCCGATCGATGAGGGGCTCGAGCAGGTCGGACTCGAGGCCAAGAGGAAGGCGCTGGTGAGGAACCTGTCGGGCGGGCAGCGCCAGCGCCTGGCGCTCGGCATGGCGCTGATCCACGAGCCCGAGCTCCTGATCCTGGACGAGCCGACGACCGGCCTCGATCCGGTGGCGCGCCGGGGCATCCACGAGGTGATCCGCCAGTACCGGGCCAGCGGGCACTCGGTCATCCTCACCACCCATTACATCGAGGAGGCCGAGCTCCTGTGCGACCGCGTCATCGTGATCCGGGCGGGGGAGGTGGTCGCGGACGGGACGCCGTTCCAGCTCATCGCCAAGGCGGAAGGCGTCTCGACCCTCTGGATCGCGTTCTCGGGGCCCTTCGACCCCGCGCCCCTGGTGAAGGCTGGCGCGACGCCGCACGGCGTCGAGGGCAATCACCACCGCTTCGTGACCCGCGACCCCGCGGCCGCCGTCGTGGCGCTCGGGGACATCCTCCGGGGCCAGGAGGTGTCGCTCGTCGACCTGCGCATGAAGCGCCCCACGCTCGAGGACGTCTACCTCGAGCTCGTGGGCGGGGACGCCGACGGGGAGCCCGGGGAGGAAGAATGAGCTTTCTGCCGGCCTTCTCCTCCCTCACCCGGGCTCACGTTCTGATGTTCCTCCGCTCGCGCGCCGCCCTCGTCTGGACGCTGGCCTTTCCGCAGTTCTTCCTCTTCATGTTCGAGTTCGCCTTCTCGGGCGGAACGCCGAGGGGCGCCACGTACCTCATGCCCGGCCTGTTCACCATCACGCTGATCTCCGGGAGCTTCTTCGGTGTCGCGCTCCGGATGGTCACGGAGCGGGAGACCGGCGTGCTGCGCCGCCACCGGGTGACGCCGGTTCCCGCCGTCGCGGTCATCCTCTCGCACGGGGCCACGGCGCTCGTGGTTCTGGCGTGCTCGGTGACGCTGCAGGCGGTGGTGGCGCGCCTGGTGTTCAGGATCGGCGTGGCCGGATCGGCGACCACTCTGGTGATCGTCCTCCTCCTCGGCGGGCTCGCGCTGGTCCCGATCGGGATGATCGCCGGCAGCATCGCGCGGGACACCCGAGCGGCGCCCGCGATCACGAACTTCCTGTTCTTCCCGATGATGTTCCTCTCCGGCGCCGCCATCCCCTTCCCGTTTCTTCCGGCCTGGATGCAGCGCCTGGCGCGGCTGGTGCCGACCACCTACCTGGTCGAGTCGCTCCAGGGCGTCATGGTGCGGGGCCAAGGGCTCGGCCGGCTGCGAGGGCCCCTCCTGGTCCTGGCCCTGATGGCGGCGATCGGAATCGGTCTCAACGGTCTGCTGTTCCGCTGGGAGAGCACCGAGCCGGTGCGCCGGGGTCGGGTGACCCTGGCCCTCTCCGCGCTCCTTCTGGTCTGCTGGGGCGCCTACTTCCTGGCACCCCCCCTGGAGATGTCGCAGCGGCCGTTCCCCTAGCCACTTGCCACCGCCGGGGCGCTGGCATGACCCACGCCCGCCTGGGTTCCGGCGGAGCGTTAAGCCGCAGCGCTAACTGCCCGATAACCATCGGGATGATCGGGTCGCCTCGTAGCTCATTGCCCTGCCTCACGGCTCGCCTCGCTCTCGCCTTCTCGTCCATGGCGCTTCTCGGGTCCGACGCCCTGCCGGCAACGGCAGGTGCGCCGCTCCGGCCTGGCAGGATCCCGGTCCGGCGGTCTCGGACGGGGCAGGGGGCGTCATCCTGTCGTGGCAGGACCATCGCAATCCCGCCAGTGTGGGCGTCTACGCCCAGAGGTTGACCGCCTCGGGGGCGATCGCCGAGGGCTGGAGCCCGGGCGGCGTTCCGGTGGCGGCGGCACCCGGCGACCAGCTCTCGCCGCGCGTGCTCCCGGACGGCACGGGCGGCGTCTTCGTCTGCTGGCAGGACCGCCGCAACGGCACGGACTTCGACATCTACCTCCAGCGCTTGACCTCGGCCGGCGCGATCACCCCCGGCTGGCCCGAAGGCGGTCTTCCTGTGTGCGACCTCGCCGGCAACCAGAGCGAACCGGCGCTCGCTCCCGACGGCTCGGGAGGGGTTGTCATCGCCTGGCAGGACTGGCGGAGCGGCATCGACTACGACCTCTTCGCTCAGAGGATCACGGCTCCTGGGGCGATCGCGCTGGGCTGGCCTGTCGGCGGCGTGGCGCTATGCGCCGCCGCCTCCGACCAGCGGAGCCCGGCTCTAGCGGCCGACGGACAGGGCGGCGCCTTCGTGGCCTGGAGGGACCGCCGCAACGGCCCGGACTTCGACCTCTACGCCCAGCGGATCCGTGGAGACGGGACCACGGCCCCGGGCTGGCCCGCGGAGGGTCTCGCGATCTCGACCGCGGCCGGTGATCAGGTCGAGCCGAAGGTGATCGCGGGTCCGAGCGGAGCTTGGATCGTGGCCTGGACCGACGGGCGAAGCGCATCGTCCGACATCTACGCGCAGAGCTTGACCGACGCCGCCACCCTGGCCCCCGGGTGGAGCGACCAGGGGAACCCGGTCTGCATCGCCCCCGGAGACCAGATCTCGCCCGCCATCATCTCCGACGACGCGGGGGGAGCGCTGCTCGCGTGGAGGGATCTCCGCGACGGGAGAGGGGACGTGTACGCGCAGCGGATCACCGCGGGCGGGAGACCGGCCCCGGGGTGGGCCCCGGGGGGAGTACCAGTAATGAGAGGCGGAAAGCTGGGCTTCTCCGCGCCGGCGCTCATCCCGGACGGGAGGTCGGGCGCGATCGTGGCGTGGAGCCGCGCGAGTGGCGCGCCCTGGGGCGACGACATCACCCTCCAGCACCTGACGGCGGGCGGAGCCATCGCCTGGGGCTGGCGCCCGGGCGGGATCTCGGTGCTCATTCCCGGAGATCAGTTCAGCCCCGCTCTGGCGCCGGATGGCGTGGGCGGAGCCGTGGTGTGCTTCGGCGACGCCCGCGGCGGCGATTCCGATCTCTATGCCGATCACTTCACCGCCGATGGGACGATCCCCTCACTCGCGTCTCCGATCCAGAGTGGCGCCGAGTCCGGGACCGTCTCCCTGGTCTGGCGTCTCGACGGCAGGGATCACTCGTGGGTGGATGTGCTGCGCAAGGGCGCGGGCGAGACCGAGTGGGTGGTTCTCGACCGCGTGCTTTCCGACGGGATGGGTGTCGTGGACTACGTCGACCGGACCGTCCGAGCGGGAGAGCGGTACTGCTACCGCGTCGGCCCGGGCGAGGTTCCCGAGGGCGAAGCCCAGAGCGAGACGTGCATCGACGTTCCTGCCGCCGCGGGGCTCGTCCTGCGGGGCGTCTCGCCGAACCCCAGCGCGGGCGACCTCTCGGTTCGCTTCTCGCTCCCGGGCCCGGGCCCCGCGAGCCTCGAGATCATCGATCTCACGGGGCGGCGCGTGCTCGCGAGCCAGGTCTCACCGGCGCCGGGAGATCGGTCGGTTCGCCTCGCCGCGCCCGATCTCAGGCCGGGTGTTTACCAGGTGGTCCTGGTGCAGGGCGCCGCCCGGAGCGCGGCCAGGCTGGTCGTCGCCCGCTAGCAGGCTGCTGAAAAACCCGGACCCACACTTCGTGTGGGTACCCCCTGTGTTGCTCGGGCTTTTCAGCAGCCTGCCAGTGTTCCGACGCCAGGGAACCGCTGCAGGTCGATCTCGTCCGGCGCGGCGTGACCGCCGCGCCGGACTCCCCTCGGTGCTTCAGTGCGTCGCCGCCACCGAGGCCGCGGCCTTCGCCGCTGCCGCTTGCTTGGTGGAGATGCGCATGCCATAGAATGAGCGATACA
>VBOT01000210.1:0-414 GCA_005893225.1 Candidatus Eiseniibacteriota bacterium | reverse complement strand
CATCAGCGCGATGCCGAGTGGGCGGGCGAATTTCTGGTTCGCCACCGCCGTCTCGACCGCCAGCAGGCCGAAAAGGGTGGTGAACTTGATGATCGGGTTCAGCGCCACCGACGAGGTGTCCTTGTAGGGGTCTCCCACGGTGTCGCCAATGACCGTGGCGGCATGGAGGTCGGTGCCCTTCTCCATGAGGTCCACCTCGACCACCTTCTTGGCGTTGTCCCACGCACCGCCGGCGTTGGCCATGTAGATGGCCTGGAAGAGCCCCACCACCGCGGTCGACACCAGGTAGGCGACGAAGAAGATCGGGTCGAAGAACGCGTAGGCGAGCGTCAGGCAGAAGATCACGATGAAGATGTTGAACATCCCGGCCTGCGCGTACTGGGTGCAGATCCTCACCACTTCCTTCGAGTCCTT
>VBOT01000041.1:529-12473 GCA_005893225.1 Candidatus Eiseniibacteriota bacterium | reverse complement strand
GGCGCTTCATGCGCCGGCACACCCTCGGCCGAGGAAAGTCCGAACTCCACAGGGCAGGGTGCTGGGTAACTCCCAGGGGGCGCGAGCCCACGGAAAGTGCAACAGAGAGTAGACCGCCAGCGGGCGGTCGCTCGCGAGAGCGAGCGGCCTGCAGCGGGCAAGGGTGAAACGGTGCGGTAAGAGCGCACCAGCGGCTCCGGCGACGGGGCCGGCTCGGTAAACCCCACCTGGAGCAAGACCGCATAGAGGGGAAGGAGTGTGTCCCGCTCCGCCATCACCCCAGGGTCGGTCGCACCGAGGCGTCCGGTGACGGGCGCCCCAGACAAATGATCACCGCGGAGAAATCCGACAGAATTCGGCTTACGGGGGACTCGGCTTGAAAAGCAGTCGCCGCCCGGCAGGGCATCCGGACCCCTCGCGGGGACCGGGCCGCTCGCGCCGGGCGGAGGCGCATCCGGGGCGAGCCTCGAAGCGCCCGGCGACCCGATCCGCCCCCGGGCTCGTCCGGCGGCTCTCCCATCCCGCGGTCGCCGCCGCGCTGCTCGCGGTGATCCTCTACCTGCCCGCCCTGGGCTACGACTTCGTGCGCGACGATCACGCGATGATCGAGCGGAATCCCTTCATGCGCCGCGAGGGCTGGCTGGGAAAACTCCTGATCTCGGACTTCTGGTCCTCGAGCGGGGGGAGCTCGGGGCTGTGGCGCCCGCTGGTGATCCTTTCCTACTGGCTGGACGGCCGGCTGGCCCACTTCGCGCCCGCGCTGTTCCACGCGGTGAACCTGCTGATGCACGCCGCCGCCGCCGCGCTCCTCGCCGCCTTGGTGGTCCAGTGCCGGCTGCCCCGCGCGGCCGCCCTCGCGGGCGGCCTGTGGTTCGCGGCCATGCCGGCGCACGTGGAATCGGTGGCCTGGATCGCGGGACGCACCGACGTGCTGTGCGCGGTGTTCTTCCTGCTCGCCCTCTGGCTCGATCGCCGGGCGCGCGCCCGGGGCCGGAGCTGGCCCGGCCCTTGGGCGGTCGCGTCGCTCGCCCTCTCTCTCGCGAGCAAGGAAGCGGCGGTGCCATTCGTCGTCGTGGCCGCCGTGGCCGACCGGGTCGAGCGGCCGGACGCTCCGCCCTCCGCGCGGCTGCGCTGGCTCTCGGCCTACGCGGGGATCACGGCGCTCTACGCCGCGCTCCACGCGCGGTGGGCCGGCGCCGTCTCGCTCCCAGCCTACGTCGACGCCGCGCTCAGGGTCCGGCGCTCGTGGAGTGGGTGGACCATGCTGCCGGGCTACGTCTCGTTCCTGTGGCCCTGGGTCACCCACTCGCCCGATCGCGCGGCGGCCCTGCCCGGGCGGCCGTTCGACCTTGCCGTGATCGCGGGGGCCGCGCTGCTCTTTGGGGTGGTGTTCCTGACCGCCACGCTGGCGCTCAGGTCCTCGCGGCTCGCGACCCCGCTCGCGTGCTTCTGGATGCCGCTCCTGCCCTCGATCGGCATGGCGCTCACTCGCGGCTACGTCGCCTACGCCGAGCGGCTCGTGTACCTGCCCTCGGCCGGCGCGGCGTGGCTCCTCGGGCTCCTGCTCGGCCCCTGGCTCGCGGCGCGGGGCGATTCTCCGCCGTCGCTCCGCGCCGGGCCGGCGCGGTGGATCGCGGGATCGCTGGCTCTGGTGCTGGTGGTGGGGAGCGCGGCCCGCACAGCGCGCATCCTTCCTGACTGGCGGAACGACGGGACGATGTACCGCGCGATGGCGCGGGCCCAGCCTCGGAACGCCGTCGCACGGGTCGGACTGGCCGAGGTGCTCGAGGAGCAGGGGCGCGAGGCGGAGGCGCTGGAGGAGCTGCGCGCCGCCGAGTCGCTCGATCCTCGGCTCCCCGAGGTGCAGGTGAGCCGCGCCGGGTATCACCTGCGCCGCGGCGAGTGGAGCGAGGTGCTGGCGCGCTCGCGGCGGGCACTCGCATCCGATTCCACGCGCGCGGAGGCGCGGCTGCTCGAGGCTACGGCGCTGCTTCGCCTGCGAAGGCTCGACCAGGCTCGCGAGCGCCTCGCGCGCCTCAAGGCGGGGGATCCGGCCGATCCGGCGATCGAGTCGCTGTGGGGACAGCTTCTGATGCTCGAGGGACGGTTCGACGAGGCGCTGCCGCCGCTCGAGAGAGCCTCGAGGTGGACCCCCGACGATCCGGGTCTGGCCTTCGCGCTCGGCAACGTGTGCCTGCGCCTCGGGCGCGCCGACGAGGCGCGGGCCGCGTTCGAGCGCACGGTGACGACCGATTCCCGCTACTACGACGGCTGGCTCCGCCTCGCCCTCGCGTGTCATGTGCTCGGCGATTCGGCGGCGCGGGACGCGGCGCTGGGACGCGCGGCCCTGCTGCCGGAGTCGCGGGACGGCAGGGTGGCCGAGCTGAGATCTCGCCTGGCCAAGGGAGCGCGGGGCACGGCGGGGGTCGCTCCTTGACCCTCCTCCGCGGCCGCTGATAGCGTGCCGACACGAGTATCGTTCGGAATCCCTTCCCTGGACTGCGGGTATCGTGATCGCTCCGCCGGTTGCTCCCCAATGGGTCCCCCATCCTCGCCGTGACTTCGACCGCGCTCTCTCCCTGGCGCGCCAGCTCGACGCGCCGCTCGCGGCCGCCCAGGCCATGGTCAACCGCGGGGTCGACACGCTGGAGGCGGCCCGGCGGTTCCTCGACCCGGCGCTCGAGGATCTGCACGATCCCTTCGAGCTGCTGGATCTCCCGCGCGCGGTGGCCCGGATCCACGCCGCGGTCGCGGGCGGGGAGCGCATCCTGGTGCACGGCGACTACGACGTCGACGGCATCACCTCGACCTACCTCCTCTACGTCGCGCTGAGGGAGCTCGGCGCGCGGGTCGAGTACCGGATCCCGCACCGGACGCGAGACGGCTACGGCCTCTCGGTCCAGGCCATCGAGGACGCGCGGCGGCGCTCGTGCACGCTGATCGTCACGGTGGACTGCGGCATCACCGCGACCGAGGCGGTAACGCGCGCCCGGGACGCGGGGATCGACACCGTGATCACCGATCACCACGAGCCGCTGGGCGATCTGCCCGAAGCGGTCGCGGTCGTCAATCCGCACCGCCCCGGCTGTCCTTATCCGTTCAAGCACCTGGCCGGCGTGGGAGTCACGTTCAAGCTGGTGGAGGCGATGCTGCGCGATCGCGGCGGGCTGGAGCGCGCCGGGGACTTCCTGGACGTGGTGGCGATCGGCACGATCGCCGACGTCGTGCCGCTGGTGGGGGAGAACCGGGTGCTCGCCCGGCTGGGCCTCGAGCGGCTCAGCCAGAGCTCGCACCTCGGGCTCCGCGCCCTGATCGAGGTCGCCGGGCTCCAGGGCAAGATCATCAGCAGCGGCCAGGTGGCGTTCGTGCTCGCTCCCCGCATCAACGCCGCCGGCCGCATGGGGAACGCCGAGCAGGGCCTGAGGCTCCTGCTCTCTCGCGATCCGCAGGAGGCCCGGGTCTGCGCCGAGAGCCTGGAGGAGGACAACGACCTTCGCCGGCGCTACGACGAGGAGGCGCTGGAGGAGGCGGCGCGCCAGGTGGTCGAGGAGCTCGACTGGCCGCGCTGCTCCTCGATCCTGCTGTGGTCCGAACGCTGGCATCCGGGAGTGATCGGGATCGTGGCCTCGCGGCTGGTCGAGCGGTTCCAGCGTCCCACGGTGCTGGTGTCCCTGAACGGCAATCGCGGGCGTGGCTCGGGCCGCAGCCTTCCGGGGCTCGACCTGAACCAGGTGCTGGGCCACTGCCGCGACCTGCTCGAGGCCTACGGCGGCCACGCCTTCGCGGCCGGCCTCACGGTGGGTCGCGAGCGGCTGCCGGAGCTGCGCGAGCGGCTCGAGAGCCTGGTGCGCGAGCGCCTGTCCCCCGAGGACTGCGTGCCGCGCATCCCGATCGACGCCGAGGTGCAGCTCGGCGAGTGCGATCTGACCCTGGTGGAGTGGCTGGAGCGGCTCTCGCCCCACGGCCTCGGCAACCCGGAGCCGGTGTTCGTGGCCAGCGGCGTTGCGGTGGGCTCGGTGTCGGCGGTCGGCGGAGGAAAGCACCTCCGCCTCACGGTCCGCGACCGCACCGGCAACGCCGAGGCCATCGCTTTCGGGCTCGGCGATCGCGCGCAGTCGGTGGCCACGGCGGGACGCTGCGACGTCGCGTTCGTGCCGAGCCGCAACGAATGGATGGGCGAGACGCGCGTCCAGCTCAAGGTCAAGGGGGTGCGTGTGCCGTGACGGCGGAGACCTCCGGCGGGCTGCATCCCGAGCTCCGGGCGGTCCTGATCGCGGCGCTCGACGAGCGCGCGCCGAAGGTCGACCGGGACCGGGTGGCGGCGTGCTTCGACTTCGCCGCGCGCGCCCACGGCGGCCAGCGGCGGGAGTCCGGCGAGCCCCACCTTTCGCACGCCGTGCAGGTGTGCCTGGTGCTGCTCGACCTGCTAGAGAGCCGCCTCGACACCCCGATCGCCTGCGCGGCCCTGCTCCACGACGTGGTCGAGGACACGCCCGTCACCCTGGAGGAGGTCGAGAAGCACTTCGGCCGCGAGGTGGCGGGACTGGTCGAGGGAGTCACCAAGCTCTCCGGCCTGCACTTCGACCGCCGCGAGACCGCGCAGGCCGAGAACTTCCGCAAGATGCTGCTGTCGATGGCGCGCGACCTCCGGGTGATCTTCATCAAGCTCGCCGATCGCATCCACAACATGCGCACCATCGAGTTCCTGCGCCCCGAGAAGGTGCAGCGCATCGCCGCCGAGACCCGCGAGATCTACGCGCCGCTCGCCCACCGCCTGGGGATCGCGAGCATCAAGCGCGAGCTCGAGGACCTGAGTCTCAAAGCGCTCGATCCCGGCGCCTACCAGGACCTGACCCGGCGCGTGCAGGCGCGGCGCGACGAGCGCGAGGAGTTCCTGGCCCGGGTGCGCGCGGTGCTCGGGGACGGCCTCCGCGCCTCCGGGATCAAGGCCGAGGTCACGGGACGGCCCAAGCACTTCTACTCGATCTACGACAAGATGCGCTCGGGGCGCGACTTCGAGTCGATCTACGACCTGTTCGGCCTGCGCATCATCACCCACTCCCGCAACGACTGCTACCGGGCGCTCGGGGTGGTCCACGACCTGTTCGTCCCGGCCCCGGAGCGCTTCAAGGACTACATCGCCACTCCCAAGAGCAACCTCTACCAGTCGCTCCACACCACCGTCCTCACCCCCGAGGGCGAGATGGTGGAAGTCCAGATCCGCACCCGCGAGATGCACCGCACCGCCGAGACCGGGGTGGCGGCCCACTACGTCTACAAGCAGGGCGGCCGGGTCGACGAGGAGTTGGACGCCAAGCTCGGCAACTTCGTGGCCCAGACGGTGGACTGGCAGCGCACCGCCAGCGACGACGAGTACATGGATTTCCTGCGCACCGCGCTCTACCAGGAAGAGGTGTTCGCCTACACGCCGCGGCGCGAGCTCAAGCGGCTCCCCAAGGGCGCCACCCCGCTCGACTTCGCCTTCCTGATCCACACCGAGGTGGGCCAGCACACCGTGGGGGCGCGCGTCAACGGCGAGCTGGTGCCGCTCCGCCACGAGCTGCGCAACGGCGACACGGTCGAGATCATCACCTCCGCTCAGGCCCAGCCCCACGAGGACTGGCTCCAGATCGTCCGCACCACCGCCGCGCGCAGCAAGATCCGCCACTGGCTGCGACAGCGCCGCCACGCCGACAGCGTCGCGCTGGGGCGCGAGATGCTGGAGCGCGAGCTCAAACGCATGCGGCGTAAGTTCGACGACAAGCAACTCGAGGAGGCGGCGCACTCGCTGGGAGCCGACGACCTGGAGCAGATGTACGCGCGGCTCGCCGAGGGGCAGCTCTCGCTCACCCAGATCGTGCGCAAGCTGGTGCCCGAGAAGGAGGGGTTCGCCGAGCGGCTCGCCAAGGGGTCGCTCGAGGCGCTCGGCCTCACGCGCAAGCCCGCGGGCGGGATCCGGATCCAGGGCATCGACAACCTGATGCTGAACTTCGCCCGCTGCTGCCAGCCGGTGCCTGGGGATCGCGTGATCGGCATCGTCACCGTGGGCCGCGGCGTGTCGGTCCATCGCCAGGACTGCCCGAACACCTTCAGCAGCTCGATCGTCCCGGAGCGCAAGGTGGCGGTGGAATGGGACGCCCCGATCGGCGAGACCTACCCGGTGCGGCTCGTGGTGTACGGGCACGATCGCACCTCGCTGCTCGCGGACATCGCCAAGGCCATCGCGGCCACCCAGGTCAACATCCGCTCCGCGGACGTGGCGGTGGAGGATCGCTCCGCCCGGGGCGTCTTCGTGGTCGAGGTGCCGCACCTCGCCAAGCTCCAGGAGGTGATGCACGCGATCCGGCGGGTGTCGGGCGTCACGCGGGTCGACCGCCGGCAGCGGTTCGTGCGCCAGGCGCCGCCGCCGCCGCGCCGCGCGAGCGGGGAGGAATGAGGGCGCTGGTGCAGCGCGTCAGCCGGGCGCGCTGCACGGTGAACGGCGAGGTGACGGGAGCGATCGGCACGGGGCTCGTGGTGCTGCTCGGCGTGTCGGCCCGCGACGAGGCGGCCGATGCCGACTGGATGGCGCGGAAGCTCTCGGGTCTCAGGATCTTCCCGGACTCCGAGCGCCTCATGAACCGCGACGTGCTCGAGGCGGGAGGGGCGGCGCTGGTCGTGCCGCAGTTCACCTTGTTCGGCGACGTGGCGCGCGGGCGGCGGCCGGAGTTCCTGGAGGCGGCGCGTCCCGAGCGAGCGGAGCCCCTGTTCGAGCGCTTCTGCCAGGCGCTGGCGGCCACCGGGGTCCAGGTCCAGCGCGGGGTCTTCCGGGCGCACATGGAGGTCGAGCTCGTGAACGACGGCCCGGTGACGATCTGGGTCGAGAGCCCGGGCCGCGAGGTCGCTCCCCCGCCGGCGGCCGCCCGAGGCGACGCGGCGCCCCGCACATCCGGATGAGCGCCGCCCCGTCGCTCTTCTATAGCGGCCGCTCCCCGGTGGTCCTGGCCTCGGCATCGCCCCGCCGGGTCGCGCTGCTGCGCCAGGTTGGCCTCGTGTTCACGGTTTCCGACCCCGGCCCCGACCGGCCCTGGCCGGGGGAGGCCGACCCGCGCCATGGCGTGCGCGCGCTCGCCCTCGACAAGGCGCGCCGCGTGGCGGAGAAGCGGCGCGGCGCGGTGGTGATCGGCGCCGACACGGTGGTGGTGGCGCGCGGGGTGCGGCTCGGCAAGCCGCGGGGGCCCGATCAGGCCCGCGACATGCTGCGGCGGCTGCACGGGCGGACGCACGAGGTGTGGACCGGGGTGGCGGTGGTGCGCGACGGCGAGCAGCGCACCGCGGCCGAGTGCACGCGCGTCCAGATGGCGCGCCTCGAGGAGGAGGAGATCCTGGCCTACGCGCGCTCGGGCGAGCCGCTGGACAAGGCGGGGGGCTACGCGATCCAGGGACTGGCGGCCGGTTTCGTCCGGCGGATCGACGGCGACTACTTCAACGTCGTCGGGCTGCCGCTCTCGCGCCTCCGGCAGGTGCTGGCCGAGTTCGTATGACGGGAGAGAGCGCCCGGGTAAGCCCCTGGGCCAGGAGGGGCTTGACACCACTTGAAACAGCGTGATAGCTTGCCGCGTTTCTTACGGATAGTCAGGGTGGTCCGGGAGCGGTCGCATCGATCCGTACCGGACCCCCTTGCTGTGTGATGCGCGAAGCGCGCCAAGTCCCGACAGGAGAGCTGATGACCACCTACACCGCCAAGCTGGCGGATATCCACCGCCGCTGGCTGCTGGTCGACGCCGAGGGCCAGACGCTGGGCCGCCTGGCGACGCAGATCGCCAGAGCGCTCACCGGCAAGAGCAAGCCGATCTACACCCCGCACCTCGATACCGGGGACCACGTCGTGGTGGTCAACGCCGCCAAGGTGCATCTCTCCGGCACGAAGCCCGAGGACAAGAAGTACTTCCATCACACCCTCTATCCCGGCGGCGCCACGTGGACATCGCTCAGGGATGTGCTGGCGAAGCACCCGGACCGGGTGGTGACCCGGGCGGTGAGGGGAATGCTGCCCAAGACCAAGCTCGGGCGGGCGATGCTGAAGAAGCTCAAGGTCTATGCGGGGCCCGAGCACCCGCACGAGGCCCAGCAGCCGGAGCCGTGGCAGCCCGATCCGCGGCGCGGGAGGGCATCATGACCGTCGACGCCGTCGCCACGCCACGGCCGGAAACCGGCCGCCGCAAGGAGGCCGTCGCGCGCGTGCGGTTGCTGGCCGGAAGCGGCCAGCACCTGATCAACGACCGCCCGCCGATCGAGTACCTCAAGCGGCCGACTCTGGTGCAGGCGGCCTTCGAGGCGCTGACCCTCACCAGCACCACTGGAAAGTACGACGTGGTCGCCCGGGTGCGCGGCGGAGGGCTGACCGGCCAGGCCGGTGCCCTGCGCCTGGCGATCGCTCGCGCGCTGGCGCAGCTGGACGGTTCGCTTCGCGGGCAGCTGGGCCGCGAGGGCCTCCTGACCCGCGATGCGCGCATGAAGGAGCGAAAGAAGTACGGACAGCCGGGGGCGCGCAAGCGCTTCCAGTTCAGCAAGCGGTAGGCAGCCCACAGACCCACGCTTCCGGTGAAGCAAGGGGGTCCTCGGTCCCGATCGAACCGGGAAGGCCGGGGTGAAATGCTTCGAGGTCGCGTCCGGAGCGGCGGAACAACCCCTGAAGGAGGGATGCGGTGACCGAGATCACCATGAAGGACCTGCTCGAGGCGGGAGTGCACTTCGGGCATCAGACCCGGCGCTGGAATCCGCATATGAAGAAATTCATCTTCATGGAGCGCAACGGGATCTACATCATCGACCTGCAGAAGACGCTCAAGTGCCTCCAGGAGGCGCGCGGCGCGATCGAGAAGGCGGTGCGCGCCGGCGGGCACGTGCTGTTCGTCGGCACCAAGAAGCAGGCCAAGCCGATCATCACCGAGGAGGCCGCGCGCGGCGGGATGTACTACGTGACCGAGCGATGGCTGGGCGGGATGCTGACCAACTTCAAGACCATCCGCAGCAGCATCAAGCGCCTCCACGAGCTCGACGCCATGGCGCGGGACGGCACGTTCGAGAAGCTCGCCAAGAAGGAGGTCTCGCGGCTGCAGCGCGAGCGGGACCGCCTGGAGTTCGCCTTCGCCGGGATCAAGGAGATGCCCGGGCTTCCGGCGCTGGTCTTCATCGTTGACACCAAGAAGGAGAAGATCGCCGTGGCGGAAGCCAACCGGCTCGGCGTCCCGATCGTGGGCGTGGTCGACACGAACTGCGATCCCGAGGTGATCGACTTCCCGGTGCCGGGGAACGACGACGCGATCCGCTCGATCCGGCTCTTCACCCGGATGGTGGCGGATGCCGTGCTGGAGGCGCGGTCCCTCGCGCTCGAAGGCAGCGACCAGGAGACGGTGTCGTTCGGAGGCGAGGGCATCGAGACGGAAGGCGAAGCCTCGCATGCCGCGACAGCTTGACCCGCGGAGTATCCCGAAACCGAGCTGAGACGCCCGCCCGGGTCCTCGCGGGCGCGGATCCGGAGCCCGCGCCGACGCGCGGAGCCGGGTGGTCGTCGCCCGTGGAGTTCTAAAGAGGAGCGCGATGACAGTCACCGCCGAACAGGTGAGACAGCTCCGCGAGCAGACCGGCGCCGGCATGATGGAATGCAAGAAGGCGCTGATGGATGCCGCGGGGGATGTCACGAAGGCCGTGGAGATGCTGCGCAAGTCGGGGGTGGCGCGCGCCGAGACGCGCGCCGGGAGGACCGCCAGCGAGGGGCTGGTGGATTCCTACATCCATCCCGGCAATCGCGTCGGCGTGCTGATCGAGGTCAACTGCGAGACCGATTTCGTGGCCCGCACCCCGGAGTTCCAGGAGCTGGTACGCAACCTCGCCATGCAGGTGGCGGCCGCGGGCGCCGAGTACCTGCGCCGCGAGGACGTCCCGCCGGAGCGGGCGGCCGCCGAGCGCGAGATCTACGCCGCCCAGCTGGCCGGGCAGGGGAAGCCGCCGGCGATCGTCGACAAGATCGTGCAGGGCAGGCTCGACAAGTTCTTCTCCGAGATCTGCCTGCTCGAGCAGCCTTACATCCGCGACGACAAGATCACGGTGTCGGACCTCATCACGCAGGCGGCGGCCAAGACCGGGGAGAACGTGGTGGTGCGGCGCTTCACGCGCTATCGCCTCGGTCAGGAGTGACGGCTTGAGCGCGCGCTACCAGCGCATCCTCCTCAAGCTGAGCGGCGAGATCCTGGCGGGATCCGCCGGCCACGGGATCGACGAGGCCGTCATGGTGAAGCTCGCGGACGAGATCCGCGAGGTTCACGACCTCGGGGTGCAAATCGGCATCGTGACGGGCGGAGGGAACATCTTCCGCGGCCTCGCCGCCAGCACCCGCGGCATGGATCGCGTGGGCGCCGACTACATGGGGATGCTGGCCACGGTGATCAACGGCCTGGCGCTCCAGCACTCGCTCGAGCGGCGCGGGCTCTATACCCGGGTGATGTCGGCGATCGAGATGGCGCGGGTGTGCGAGCCCTACATCCGCCGCCGGGCGGTCCGTCACCTGGAGAAGGGGCGGATCGTGGTGCTCGCCGCCGGCACCGGGAACCCCTACTTCACCACCGACACGGCCGCCGCCCTGCGCGCCATCGAGATCGGCGCCGAGGTCATCCTCAAGGCCACCAAGGTCGACGGCGTCTACAGCGACGACCCGGTCAAGGACCCCAAGGCCACGCTGTTTCAGGAGATCACCTACTTGGATATCCTGAACCGCGGCCTCAAGGTCATGGACGCGACCGCCGTCACGCTGTGCATGGACAACCGCATCCCGTTCGTGGTCTTCAACGTCGGCCAGCGCGGCAACCTGGTCCAGGTGGTCCAGGGTGAGAAGGTCGGGACGATCGTCAAGGAGTAGCGTCTCATGACGAGCAAGGTCGTGGCCGAATCCGAAGAGCGCATGAAGAAGGCGCTGGAATCGACCCGACGCGAGCTGGCCGGCATCCGGACCGGCAAGGCCACGCCGGCGCTTCTCGACCTGGTGCGGGTCGAGGCCTACGGTCAGGCGGTGCCGCTGAACCAGGTGGGCTCGGTGTCCGCCCCGGAACCGCGCCTGCTGGTGGTTCAACCGTGGGACAAGGCGCTGGTCAAGGCGGTGAGCAAGGCGATCCAGCAATCCGATCTCGGCCTCAATCCCACCGACGACGGAGCCGTGGTGCGGGTTCCGATCCCGGCGCTCACCGAGGAGCGGCGGCGTGACCTGGTGAAGCTGATCGCCAAGCTGGCGGAGGAGGGCCGGGTGCACGTGCGGCAGGTCCGGCACGACGCGAACAAGGAGCTCAAGGCCGAGGAGCACGACGGCAAGATCTCCGAGGACGACGTCAAGCGGCTGGTCGCCGAGGTCCAGAAGCTCACCGACCGCTACGTCGCGATGATCGACGAGCTGCTCAAGAAGAAGACCGCCGAGGTCCTGGAGGTCTGACCCGGCTCGGGACACTAGCCCGACCTATTCATGAACGCTCGATCCGGACGGCGTGATCGCAGAAACGAGGGACTCGTCGCCGCGGGATGATACGGCGACGGGTCCGGCGGGGACAGCGGGCTCGCGCCGAGCCACGGCGGGGGTCGAGATGACTTCAAAGGCGCGTTTCGGGCAACGCTCCGCTCCGGGCGACGAGGTGCGGTGGGCGATGGCGGCGATCTCAGCCGGAGGTGGCCCCGCTGCGCAGCGCGATCGCTCGCCAGCCGTCGCGGTAGGGGAACGCGGCCGGCAGTCGCAGCACGAGCCGGCGCACGGAGGTGATGGCCTGCACGCCGATCTTGAGCAGCTCGAGTCGCAACGTGGCGACCTGTGCGCGTGCCCAGGCGGTGCCGCGGGCGGCGAGGCGCAACTCTTGAAGGAGCACGTAGGCCGCGGCGGCCAGCAGTACGCGCAGCTGGTTGGCGCGAAACTTCGTGCAGCTGG
>VBOT01000041.1:0-481 GCA_005893225.1 Candidatus Eiseniibacteriota bacterium | reverse complement strand
TGATGCGATTCTCGACTTCGCCGCGCATGCAGTAGACGCGCTCGTAGATCCGCTGCGCCTTCCCCCTGAGGTTGGTGACCACGAAGCGCGCGTTGAGCCGCGGCGCGCGGTCGTCGAGCCGGACCACCTCGGCCTTGCAGACGACGCGGCGCTCGCGATCCCAGGTCCCGGCGGCGTAGACGAAGTCGGTGTAGACGTGTTCGGTCTGTCCGGAAGCGTCGCTCAAGACACGGGCGATGATCAGGTCGAGCTCGGCCTGACGCTCCAGCACCTTGTTCTTCGCCATCGCGACCACGTAGTCGACGCCGACGATGTCGAGGAACTCGAACAGTTCGGGCTCGGCAAAGCCGACATCAAGGCGCACCAAGATGCGGGCTTTCGGGAAGCGCTCCTGCAGGCGGCCGACGATGCGCTGGAGGATCGTCAGGGCGCCGGCCTGGGTGGGCGCGTTCCCCGGTCGCAGCGCCGCGGCGCACAGGAA
>VBOT01000040.1 GCA_005893225.1 Candidatus Eiseniibacteriota bacterium | reverse complement strand
TCTTCTGCAGGGCCGCGCGTTCGGCAGACCTGAGCTTGAGGAGAAATGGGCTCTTCCGTGGCATCTTCTTTCCCTCCGTGAATGGAGGGATCGTAGCTGAAGAGGCGGGCAGATTCCCGAGGAAATACGTCACTGTATTTATGGAATCGACGACTTAGCGCGATGTCGAGGAGTTGACGTTGGGGGGGGCCCCGGATTCGTCTACTCCGTTGACGACGGCGACGCCAGCATCACGGTCGTCAAGGTGGGTCACCGGAGGGATGTCTATCGGTGATCCGATCAGTTCCGTGGGTGACCGAACCGCGGCAAACTCGTGAAGGCGCCTGGGCGGCGGCGGTTGGCAGCGGGACTCAGAACCCCACGCCGATTCCCACGTTGACTTGCGGCTCCTGGTTCCGGTACCGGCGGCCGCGCGGGTCGTTGAGGACGTCGGCGAGGATCTCCACCACCAGGGAAGTGTTAGGGCCCAGCGGCTTGATGTAGCCGCCGCCGAGGAGCAGGAAGGGAACCAACTCGCGCCGGTCCCCCGTGTCGATGCTCACGAGCTCGTACTCGGCCTGCGCGAAAGCCTGGGAAAGCACTCGGTACCTGCCGAACACGCTGCCGCCATAATTGCGCGAGGTGAAGTGGGGGGAGGTGCGGCGGTCGTCCACGTACTGGTAAGTGAGACGCGCACCCACCGACGCCTTCTTGGTCAGCTTGTACCCGAGGTAGGGCTGGACCGTGACCCAGACGACGTTCCTCGAGAGGCTGAGACCGATCGAGCCGCCGAAGTAGAAGCGAGAATCCTTCTTGGGTGGTTTGGTGGTCGAAGTGTCGGACCGCGCGTCCGTCGAGTCGCGCGCCTGGCCCGTCGTTACCGTTGCCGCGAGAGCCGGCGTCGCGCTGGAGATGAGACCGATGGACAGGAGCAGCGCACGAGCCGACGTCGACATGGAAGATCCCGCTACCGCGCTACTTCCACCCTCACCGTGTCGGCCAGCACCGTCGCCCGGTTCTCGCTCACCTCGAAGAACCCGCCGCTCACTCGCACCTGCTCCTCCGCGCCGCCCGGCTTGCGCAGCGTGAGCGTCCCCTCGGCCAGCGCCGTCACCAGCGCGGCGTGGTTCGCGAGCACCCCGAGGTAACCCTCGGTGCCCGGCACCTGCACGTACTCGACCGGGCCTTCGAACACGCTCTGCTCGGGCGTCAGGATGCTGAGTTGGAACTCGCTTGCCATGCGCTACGCCTCCGCCCCCATGGTTCGCACTGCCTCACCGCCCGGCCCGCTCACACCACCGCCGCCAGCTTCTCGGCGTTCGCCATCGCCTCCTCGATCGGGCCGCACATGTAGAACGCCTGCTCGGGCAGATCGTCGAGCTCGCCGCCCACCAGCATCTTGAAGCCCTTGATCGAGTCCTCGAGCTTCACGTACTTGCCCGACCGCCCGGTGAATGCCTCGGCCACGAAGAACGGCTGGGACAGGAACTGCTCGATCTTCCGCGCGCGCTGGACGATCACCTTGTCCTCCTCGGAAAGCTCGTCCATGCCGAGGATCGCGATGATGTCCTGGAGGTCCTTGTAGCGCTGCAGGACCCTCTGAACCCCTCGTGCGACGGCGTAGTGCTCCTCGCCCACGATGCGCGGATCGAGGATGCGCGAGGTCGATCCGAGCGGATCGACGGCCGGGTAGATCCCCTTCTCCGAGATCCCGCGGTCGAGCACCGTGGTGGCGTCGAGATGCCCGAACGCGGTGGCCGGCGCGGGGTCGGTGAGGTCGTCGGCGGGCACGTAGATGGCCTGCACCGAGGTGATCGATCCCTTCTTGGTCGAGGTGATGCGCTCCTGCAGCGCCCCCATCTCGGTGCCGAGCGTGGGCTGGTAGCCGACCGCGCTGGGCATGCGCCCGAGCAGCGCCGATACCTCGCTCCCCGCCTGGGTGAAGCGGAAGATGTTGTCGATGAAGAGCAGCACGTCCTGGCCGCGCTCCTCGCGGAAGTACTCGGCCATCGTGACCCCGGTGAGGCCCACTCGCAGCCGCGCTCCCGGCGGCTCGTTCATCTGGCCGAACACCATCACGGTCTTCGAGATCACGCCCGAGTGCGTCATTTCCAGGTAGAGGTCGTTCCCCTCGCGGGTCCGCTCGCCCACTCCGGCGAACACCGAGTAGCCGCCGTGCTCGGTGGCGATGTTGCGAATCAACTCCTGGAGGATCACGGTCTTACCGACACCCGCGCCGCCGAACAGCCCGACCTTGCCGCCCTTCTGGTAGGGGGCGAGCAGGTCGACCACCTTGATCCCGGTCTCGAAGATCTGGATCGAGGTTTCTTGCTCCTCGAAGGAGGGGGACGGCCGGTGGATCGGGTAGTGCTTCTCGGCCTTGACCGGGCCCTTGCCGTCGATCGGCTCGCCGAGCAGGTTGAAGATGCGCCCGAGGCACGCCTCGCCGACCGGAACCGTGATCGGGGCCCCCGTGTCCACCGCGGGCATGCCGCGCACCAGGCCGTCGGTCGAGCTCATCGCGACGCAGCGCACCACGTTGTCGCCGATGTGGAGCGCGGCCTCGACGGTGAGATAGATCCCCCGATCCGGATCGTCGATCTTGATCGCGTTCAGGATCCTGGGCAGCTTCTCGGGATCGAAGGCCACGTCGACGGTCGGCCCGATCACCTGCACGACTCTTCCAACGCTCATTCCGAACACTCCCGTTTCACGCCGCGGCCGCTCGCCGCGAGCTGGTTCCGGTTGAGGCCCCGCGCCCGCGCCGTCTCTCCCGTCGCGCCGCGAATCGATCCCCGCACACAAAACACTACTTCAACGCCTCCGCGCCGCCCACGATGTCGAGCAGCTCCTTGGTGATGGCCGCCTGTCGCAGGCGGTTCCGCCGCAGGACCAAGAGGTCCATCAGCTCGCCGGCATTCTTCCTCGCCGAGCCCATCGCGATCATGCGCGCCGAGTGCTCGGAAGCGAGCGCGTCGGCCAGCGAGGCGAACAGCTTGGCCGTGGCGTAGCGGGGGAGCAGCTCGGCGAAGATGCTCTCGGCGTCCGGCTCGAAAATCGCGCCGGCCGGCGAGGGGTGTCCCTCGGCGCGCTCCGCTCCCACCGGCAGGAACGTCTCGGTCACGACCCGCCGCCTGAGGGCCGAGATGAAGCGCGTGAACATGAGCTCGACTCGGTCCACCTCGCCCGAGACGAACCGCCCGATCAGTTCCTGGGTGAGCTGCTTTGCGAACTCCAGGCTGGCTTCAGCCGGCACCGGTGTATAGACCGCCAGCACCGGGTACTTTCTACGACGGAAGTAGTCGCGCCCCTTCTTCCCCACCAGCACGAGCCGGATCGAGCCCGGGCCCTTCCCGTTGCCCGCGACCGCCTTGCGCAGCCGGTGCTCGGCCGCCCGGACCAGGTTGGCGTTGTAGGCGCCGCACAGCCCGCGGTCGGAGGTCACGAGCACCAGTGCCGTGTTCTTGACCTCGCGCGCCTTGAAGAGCGGATGGTCGATCTCGCTCGCCGCCCCGGCCAGGTGGTCGAGCATCTCGGTGATCTTGGCGGCGTAGGGTCGGGCGGCGAGCGCCCGGGTCTGGGCGCGGCGCAGCTTCGCCGCCGCCACCATCTCCATGGCCTTGGTGATCTGCTGGGTGTTCTGGACCGAGCGGATCCGCCGCCGCAGGACTCGAAGCGAGCTCATGGGATCAGGGCTTGAACGAAGCCTTGAACTGCTTGACCGCCTCGTGCAGCCGAGTCGAGTCGGAGTCCGAGATCACCTTGTGGGTCCGGATGTTGTGCGGCACCTCGGCGTAGTTCTTGTCCACGAAGGCCAGGAATTCCTTCTCGAACCGGCGCACCGCCTCGACCGGCAGGTCGTCGAGATAGCCGTTGGTGCCGGCGAAGATCGCGATCACCTGGCGCTCGACCGGCATCGGCACGTACTGGTCTTGCTTGAGCAGCTCGACCATGCGCTCGCCGCGAGTGAGCTGCGCCTGGGTCGCCTTGTCGAGGTCCGAGCCGAACTGGGCGAAGGCCGCGAGCGCCCGGTACTGGGCGAGGTCGAGGCGCAGCCGCCCGGCCACCTGGCGCATCGCCTTGATCTGGGCGTTGCCTCCCACGCGCGACACAGAGATGCCGACGTTGATGGCCGGGCGCACCCCGGCGTAGAAGAGGTCGTTCTCGAGGAAGATCTGGCCGTCGGTGATCGAGATCACGTTGGTCGGGATGTAGGCGGCGACGTCACCGGCCTGAGTCTCGATGAATGGCAGCGCGGTGAGCGAGCCGCCACCCTTCTCGTCGGAGAGCTTGCAGGCGCGCTCCAGCAGGCGCGAGTGGAGGTAGAAGACGTCGCCCGGGTAGGCCTCGCGCCCGGGGGGCCGGCGCAGCAGCAGCGAGAGCTGGCGGTAGGCTTGCGCATGCTTCGACAGGTCGTCGTAGACGCACAGCACGTGGCCGCTCTTGTAGGTGAACTCCTCTCCCATCGCGAGTCCGGCGTAGGGGGCGATGTACTGGAGCGGAGCCGACTCCGAGGCCGAGGCCGTCACGACGATGGTGTACTCCATCGCGCCGTATTTCTGGAGCGCGGCCACCACGTTCGCGACGGTTGATTCTTTCTGCCCGATCGCGACGTAGATGCAGACCACGTCCTGGCCCTTCTGGTTGATGATCGTGTCGAGCGCGATCGCGGTCTTCCCGGTCTGGCGGTCGCCGATGATGAGCTCGCGCTGGCCGCGCCCGATCGGGATCATGGAATCGATCGCCTTGATCCCGGTCTGGAGCGGCTCCTTCACCGGCTGGCGCTCCACCACGCTCGGCGCTGTGAACTCCAGGTTGCGGAAGTGGTCCGCGCCGATCGGGCCCTTGCCGTCGACCGGCTGGCCGATCGCGTTCAGCACCCGCCCGATCATCGCCTTCCCGACCGGCACCGAGGCGATGCGGCCGGTACGCTCGACGCGGTCGCCTTCCTTGATGTTCTTGTCGGAGCCGAACAGCACCGCGCCGACGTTGTCCTCCTCGAGGTTCAGGACCATGCCGGTGACGTCGCCCGGGAACTTGAGGAGCTCGCCGGCCATGGCGTCCTCCAGGCCCCAGAGGCGCGCGATGCCGTCGCCCACGGACAGCACCGTGCCCACGCTCTTGGTCTCGAGCTTGGCCTCGTAGCGTTCCAGCTCTTGCGCCAGGACGGCGCTCACTTCTTCCGGTCGAAAGGACATGGGGGACCCCAGGTGATGTTCTTGGCGCGCCGAGGGGCGGATGGGTCCCGCCTCGCCGGCGCCGGTCTTCGGTTTGTTCCCGCAACGTGCTTCTAGACGCTCACCTCTCGAAGCTGCTTCTCGATCGACTCGAGCAGGGTGCGCACCGACCGGTCGATGACGCGATCGCCGATCCGCACCAGCGCCCCGCCCAGAAGGGCGGGGTCGACCTCGGTCGTGAGCTTGATCTTGGAGCGGGTGTGGCGCTCCAGCGCGTCGCTCACCCGCTGCGTCTCCGCCGGCTCGAGCGGCACCGCGCTCGCCAGGTGGGCGCGCTGGACGCCTTGGGCCTTCTCCACCAGCCCCTCGAACTCCTCGACGATGGTGCCGAACTCGGCCAGCCGCTTCTTGCGCAGCAAGAGGTCCAAGAACAGCATCACCACGCTCGAGGGCTTGCCCTCGAGCCCGCGCTTGAGCACCGCGCGCTTGTCGGTGAGGCGAACCTGCGGCGAGGCGAGGAACGCGCCGACCGCGCTCCCGGGCGCGAGCAGCTCGAGCAGGCCCTTCAGGTCCTCGAGCGCCCGGGCCGTGTCGCGGCGCTTCTCGGTGACGATGAAGAGAGCGCGCGCGTAGCGGTTCGCGACCGTGATGTTCTTCATCGCTGTGGCCCCTTGGCGCGGATCCGAACACAGGTCATGGCAGTGCCCCGACCTCGTCGATGAACTCGCCCACCAGCTCGCGGTGGGTCGAATCGTCCAGTTTGCGGCGCAGGATCTTCTCCGCGGTCCGCATCGAGAGCTTGATGACCTGGAGCTTGAGCGACTCCTTGGCCTTCTCGCGCTCGCGCGCGATCTCGTCGGCCGCGCGCTCGAGCCGCTGCGCCGCCTCGCGCTGCGCCTGGGTCTTGATCTCGGCCGCCACGTGCTGGCCCTCGACAACCGCCTCCTGGAGGCGCTGGCGCGCCTGCGCCTCGATGCCCCGGAGTTCCTGCTCGTAGCGCGTCTTGAGCTCGTTGGCCTCGGCCTTGGCGCGATCGGCCGCCGCGAACTCGCCGGCGATCTTCTGGCGCCGCGCCTCCAGCATGCCCAGCACCGGCCCCCAGGCGTAGCGGCGCAGGATCCAGACCATCAGCAGGAAGCCGATGATCTGGGTGATGACCAGGGAGGGATCAATCAGTTTCATGGGACTCCTCGCTCGCGAGTCCGGCCGGGACCGCTGTCGCGGCGGCGACCGGCGTCGTGACGCGGGTTGAGAGCTTCTAGCCGATCCTTGCCTGCAGCAGGAACATCGTGACGAACGCGTAGATCGTGAGCGCCTCGGCCAGCGCGGCGATGATGATCATGTTGAGCTGGATCTTGGCGGTCGCCTCGGGCTGGCGCCCGATCGCCTGCATGGCCCCGTTGCCGATCCCGCCGAGACCGATTCCGGAGCCGATCGCCGCGATGCCGATGCCGATCGGAAGGCCGAGGCCGAGTGCTGCGTGGAAGTCCATGGTCATTCCCTCCTGGGTTGGGTCTAGTGAGCGTGCTGCGCTTCCCCCTCATGGGCGTGCTCGTCGTGGGGCAGCATGAGGAGGAAGTAGATGGTGCTGAGGACGGTGAACACGAGCGCCTGGAGCGTGCTGGTGAGCAGCGCCAGGAACATGAACGGAAGCTGGAGCGGCAGCCCGAACGGCAGGTGCGCGAACGAGAGCGTCGTCACCCCCAGGGTCGCGAACGCCACGAGCAGCATGTCCTCGCCGAAGATGTTGCCGAAGAGTCGGCACGAGAGCGAGATCGGCTTGGCGAGCTCGCCCATGAGGTGGATCGGCAGCATGAGCGGGACCAGGATCCAGCCTATGAACGTGCGCGGGCTCCCCATCATGTGGTCGAAGTAGCCCACGAAGCCCAGCTCCCTGAAGCCGATGTACTGCGAGAACAGGAACACCACGAGTGCCAGCGACACCGTGACGTTGAGGCTCGAGGTCGGCGAGTCCATGAACGGGATCAGCCCGAACAGGTTCATCGCCAGGATGTAGATGAACAGCGTCCCCAGGAACGGCACGTAGCGCGGGCCGTGACGGGGCCCGAGGATTCCCACCACGAAGTCATGGAGGCCCTCGACCAGAGTCTCGACCACGTTCTGCAGCGGGCCCGGGATCATCTGCGGCCGGCGCGAGGCGATGAACGCGACCACGCACAGGAGGATGGCGATGAACATGGAGTAGATCACGACCTCGAACTGATGGAGGAAGCGGGCCCAGGGGGCGTCGGGGAAAGCCCGCGCGAGCAGCCCGATCACGTTCGGGAACTTCTGGGGGCCCTGCTCCTCCTCGCCGTGGCGCGCCGCCTCGCCGGCCTGGGTCTCGGGCGCGGCCGGGCTCTGGGCCGAGGCCAGCAGGTGGGTCGCGTGCGGGGCGCCGCCGGCGCCCGGCGTGCCCGCGCCGCTCCATGCCGTCGCCGCCCACCAGGCGCCCGCCACCAGCACCGCGACCGCCGCCGCGGCGCGCCAGCGGCTCGCCACCAGGCGCTTCCAGAACGCTGTCTCCAGCACGAGCGACGATGCCGCCTTGAGCACGATGACGCCGAATGGCCAGGAGAACCCCGCCATGAGCCACACCGGCGAGAGGCGGGAGAGCAGGAGCGCCCCGGCGGCGAACAGCGCGATCATGCCCCCCAGCGCGACCGCGCAACGCCGGAGCGCGCGCGACCCGCCCCGCTCCGGACCGGTGAGCGCCACCACCAGCAGCTCGATCAGCCGCAGGTTGGCGAGCGACCAGACCGCCCCGAGCAGAAACGCGAGGGCGAGGAGCGGGGCGCCATAGGTCGCGACCGTCAAGGCCGCCACCGCGCCCGTCCAGAGCGTGGTGCGGCGTACGCGCGCCAGGAACTCGAGTCCCATCGTCCGAAGGCGCGGGACCCGCGGGTCACCTGCGCCTCTGCTCCTCCTCCTCTGCCTGATACCGACGATAGATGAGGTAGGTCTCGCGGCCGGCGGCAACAAAGCCCAAGATCAGGCCTGTTATCGTCAGCCAGGGCGACGTCTTGAGCCGGCGATCGACCCAACTACCCAGGAAAAACCCCACGAGGGGCGAGACGATAAGCAAGGTCGGGATGGCGAGCAACAATCCCGCCGTCCTGAGACCCCCGAAACGCGGGTCACCTTGCTGAGAACCCGCCATCTGCGAGCCCCCGTAGAGGTCTTCACGAACGCCAGGCAACCCGAGACAGCTACAGGCGTTGGCGAGCGGACGGAGGAACTTACGGGATCGGCGAGCGCAGGGTCAAATGGAAAGTGCACAACGCTCGAGAAGTCGGAGAGACGTCATGACCGGACGCGGAGGCGATGACCCGGCTGACTAGCGAGGCGTCCGACCAGACTTTATCCTCGGCTCGTGCCCAAGCTCGTCTGCACCAAGGTCGAGGTCTACATCTTCCGGCGGCGCCGAGGCCGGGTGGAGATCCTGGCGCTGCGGCGAGCGCCGAATCGACGTCTCTTGCCGGGCGTCTGGCAGCCGGTGACGGCGAAGATCGAAGCGGGGGAACGGGCGCTGGATTGCGCGTTCCGGGAGGTGGTGGAGGAGACCGGCATCACGCCCCGGCGCCTGTGGGCCATCGGAACGGTCACGGTCTATTTCGACGGGGCAGCCGACACGGTCAACGCGCTGCCGCTCTTCGCGGCGGAGGTGGATCCCAAGGCGAGCGTGACGCTCTCGCGCGAGCACGACGCCAGCGCCTTCGTTTCGCCGCGAGAGGCGGGGCGGCGCTTCCTCTGGGAATCCCAGCGCCGCGGGCTCGAGGTCCTGGGTCGCGAGGTGCTCCGGGGTGGCGCGCTCGCCCGGGCGCTGGAAGTCAGTCATCTGATGGCGAGACGCACCGCGGATCGGCGACGCGACGCGGCGGCCGGGCGACCCGGTCCTGCCAGATGAACTCGGGAGGATAGCCGTGGCAAGCACCAGCTCGTTCGATGTCACGACCGGCGTGGACTTCATGGAGGTCCGGAACGCCGTCACCCAGGCCACCAAGGAGATCACCCAGCGCTACGATTTCAAGGGCCTCCGGGTGAGCATCGACCTCGACGAGAAGGAGAAGACGCTGAGCCTCGCCGCCCCCGACGAGTTCAAGCTCAACGCCATGTGGGAGGTCCTCCAGGGCAAGCTGGCACGACGCCAGGTGCCGCTCAAGAACCTCAAGCGCGGCAAGATCGAGCCGGCGGCGGCGAGCAGCGTGCGACAGGCGGTCGAGATCCAGGACGGCCTCACCGCCGACATGGCGCGCGAGATCGCGCGCGAGATCAAGGATGCCAAGCTCAGGAAGGTGCAGGCCGCGATCCAGGGCGACACGGTGCGGGTCTCCTCGCCGAGCAAGGACGAGCTGCAGGGCGTGATGTCGCTGCTCAAGGAGAAGGACTTCGGCGTCGAGCTCAAGTTCGGGAATTACCGGACGAACTAGCCGGAGCGCCCCAGGCGAGGGACGAGGTGCGGGGGGAGCGCTCGATCTCGGGCTCATCCGCGCGATGGCACGGAGTGGCTGACGGCGAAAGGGCCTAGTAGCCCGCGGTACCGGAGCCTTCCTGGTAGCCGCACCGGGCGCGGCAGGCGTCGCGAGCCGCGGTGCATGCGGCCTTGGTCCCGCCCGCGTTGCGGCAGTCGCGAAATTGGGCATCGCACTTCTTGAGACACGGGCTCAGTGCCGCGAACTCGCCCGGGCCGCCCTTGGTCAGCGGGTCGAGCAGCAGCCTGGTGCAGCCGGCCACAACGGCGGCGACGGCCAGGAAAATGGCGAGCACGACGAACAGTCGCTTCATCGTTCGTGCAAAACGCAAGTGACGTGCCGCGCGGCGAAGTTGCTCCGGGTGCGCGGGCCGCGGCGCGGCGAATCGGCCGGGGCGTCGACCGCACGCCTCAGGGCCAGCAGGAGTTGGCCGATCTCGCCTCGAAGGTGGTGAGGGTCAAAGTCGCACGGCGGCCGGCCCGCGCCCCGGGCGCCTCCAGCGGGAATTGGCGCATCAGAGCGCGCCCGGCGGGTGAAACGGCCCAGCCGGCGGGTGGAACGGCCCAGCCGGCGGGATGGGAGCCTCTCGCCCGGGTGTTCCGCTAGCCGCTGCGCGCCAGCTCCTCGTAGAGGTAGGCCACGCTCCGGGTCCCACCGTGGAACGAGCTGAGCGAGAACTTCTCGTTGGGCCCGTGGACCTGGTCGTCGTGGAGCCCGAAGCCCATCAAGATGCAGGGCAGGTCGAGGGTCTCCTTGAAGGTCGCCATCACCGGGATCGAGCCGCCCTCGCGGATCAGGGCCGGCGGCTTGGTCCAGGCGCGGGCGAGGGCGCGGCGCGCGGCCTGCATCATCGGGTGGTCCGGCTCGGTGAGATAGGGAACGGCTCCGTGGAGGTCCCTCACCACCATGCTCACCCCGGGCGGGGCCAGTCGCTTCACGTACGCCTCGAAGCGCGGGAACAGATCGGCCGGATCCTGGTCGGGCACCAGGCGCATGCTCACCTTGGCCGCCGCGAACGATGGGAGCACGGTCTTGGACCCGGGCCCGGTGTAGCCGCTCCACATGCCGTTCACGTCCAGCGTGGGACGCGCCGAGATGCGCTCCAGGGTCGTGTATCCGCGCTCGCCCCACGCCACGGCCGCGCCGGTCCCGCGGATGAAGTCCACCTCGTCGAACGGCGTGGTGCGGAAGCGCTCGCGCTCCTCGGGAGAGATCTCGCGCACCCGGTCGTAGAAGCCGGGCACGGTGATGCGGCCGTCGCTGTCTTTGAGCGCCGCCACGATCCCGCACAGCGCGTTGGCTGGGTTCATCACCGCCCCCCCGAACTCGCCGGAGTGGAGGTCGTGCGCCGGTCCCGTGACCTCGATCTGGGTATAGAGGATCCCCCGCAGCCCGTAGCACAGCGCCGGCTGGTCGGGTCCCGGCATGGTGGTGTCGCTCACCACGATCACGTCGGCGCGGAGCTCGGCCCGACGCGCACGCAGGAATGACTCGAGGTGCTCGCTGCCGACTTCCTCCTCACCTTCGATTACGGCCTTGAGATTGACGGGGAGCCTGCCGTTAACCTTCATGTGGGCCTCGATGGCCTTCAGGTGCATGTAGACTTGGCCCTTGTCGTCGCACGCCCCGCGCGCGTACAGCTTCCCGTCGCGAAGGGTGGGCTCGAAGGGGGGCGTGGCCCACAGCTCGAGAGGCTCGGCAGGCTGGACGTCGTAGTGCCCGTAGAGCAGCACCGTCGGCTTGCCCGTGGCGCCCATCCATTCCGCGTACACCAGCGGGTGCCCATCGGTGGGAACCACCTCGACGCGCGTCATTCCGAGCGACTTGGCGTGTCCGGCGATGTGCTCGGCGCAGCGGCGCACGTCGTCGCGATGCTCGGGCTGAGTGCTCACGCTCGGGATGCGGAGTGCGGCCTTCAGGTCGTCGACGAATCGCTCGCGATGCTGATCGAGATACTGGGTCAAGGCATCCATGGGCGCGACTCCGTTTCGTGAAGGGCGTGCGGACGCGAGAGAACGAGAATCTAGCAGGCGGCGGACTCACGGATGAAACGGGCCGGCGCCGGGCTTTACAGGCCCGCATGGATCTGTGACCATCCGCGCCAGTCTTGACGCAGTTCGTGAGGGACCGATGCAGATTCGGATACGGCTGAGCCCGCCGCCTGCGAGTGCGATCTGCGCGGTATCCGCGGCGTCGTTCGACCGGCCGCTTCCCGCGACGTGTCATCGACACGCCTCCGTCGCGGCCGGTCGAACTCCTTGCGTCTCACGTGCATCTCGCACTCTCGGCTGGCGGTTCATGAATAAAGCGCGCGCGGTCCGCCGATCCGCGGTCAGCGGTTGACGGTGCTCATGTCCGCGTAACGCGGCCCCGCCGTCGCCCCCGGGGGCACCGCCTCGTCGAGGCGGGCGACGTCCTCCCGCGTGAGCGCGATCGAAGCCGCAGCGACGTTCTCTTCCAGGTAAGCCCGGCGCTTGGTGCCGGGGATGGGGACGATGTCCCGGCCCTTGGCCATCACCCAGGCCAGCGCGAGCTGCGCGGGCGTGACTCCCTTCTCTCGCGCCATCTCCTCGACGCGCTCGAGCAGCGCGAGATTGCGGCGCAGATTCTCGTCCTGGAAGCGCGGTGCTTGGCGGCGGAAATCGTCCGGAACGAGGTCCGCGGGACTCTTGATCCGGCCGCTCAGGAAGCCCCGTCCGAGCGGGCTGTAGGCCACGAAGCCGATGCCCAGCTCGCGCACCGCCGGTAGGATTTCCTCCTCGGGGTCGCGGGTCCACAGCGAGTACTCGGTCTGGAGCGCGCCGATCGGATGCACGCGGTGCGCCCGGCGCAGGGTCGCCGCCGCGGCCTCCGAGAGCCCGAGATAGCGCACCTTGCCCTGCTTCACCAGCTCGGCCATGGCCCCCACCGTGTCCTCGATCGGCACCTTCGGGTCCACTCGATGCTGGTAGTAGAGGTCGATGTGGTCCACGCCCAGCCGCTCGAGCGAAGCGTCGCAAGCCCACCGCACGTAGGCCGGCGTGCCGTCGATGGACCGGCTGCCGTCGGGGCGGCGCACGATGCCGAACTTGGTGGCAAGCACCACGCGCTCGCGCCGGCCGCGGATGGCTTCGCCCACCAGCCGCTCGTTGTGGCCGATCCCGTACATGTCGGCGGTGTCGAGGAAGCTGACGCCCAGCTCCAGGGCGCGGTGGATGGTGGCGATGGACTCCCGGTCGTCGCGCGGCCCGTAGAACTCGCTCATGCCCATGCAGCCGAGGCCCATCGCCGAGACCTCGAGCCCCTGGGCGCCCAGCGTGAGCTTCTCCATCATGGGAGGCAGCCGGCTCACGCTGCTCCGGCGCTCCCCGCCGCGGCTGTCGCGACTCCCGGGAGCCCGGCCTGGCGGTAGGCGTCCATCCCGCCCACCGCGTTCGTGACGTGGCCGAAGCCGGCGCGCTCGAGGACGCTCGCCGCGATGCTGCTGCGGTAGCCGCTGGCGCACACCACCGCCCAGTCGGCGGAGGGGTCGAGCTCGCCGGCGCGATCCGTGAGCTGCGAGAGGGGGATGTTCACCGCCTGCTCGATGTGAAACGCCTGCCACTCGCGCGGGCGGCGCACGTCGAGCATCCGGCATCCGCGGCGCACGCAGGCCGCGGCGGGCTCCTCCGCGATCGAGCTCACCGCCTGGCCCTCGGCGCGCCAGCGCTCGATCCCGCCCTCGAGAATCCCGGCCACGTTCTCGTAGCCGACGCGGGCGAGGCGCATCACCGCCTCCTCCACCCGGTCGGGCTCCGCGAGGATCACGATCTCACGGTCGGGCGGCAGCAGCGTGCCGACCCAGGACGCGTACTGGCCGTCGAGGCTCACGTGCAGGGCCCCGGCGGGATGAGCGGCGGCGTAGGCGTCGCTCGGGCGCGTGTCGAGCACGACCGCGCCGGCTCGCTTCGACACCGCGGCGGGCGGCAGGGTGGGAGGCAGCGGGCGCTCGGCCCTGAGGCCGGGCCCCGCCTTGTTGAGATCGCGGGAGTGGAGGAAGTAGACCGGCGTCTCGGGAACGTCGCGGGTGATGTCGGCGATGAACTCGTCGCGGGGCACCGGCCTCAGGGCGGGATTCATGGCGCGCTCGCGCCCGATCGTGCTCCAGGTCTCCTTGCCGATGCTGCGCCCGCACAGCGACCCGGCGCCGTGCGCCGGGTAGACCCGGGTCTCGTCCGGCAGGCGCAGGAGCTTCTGGTGGAGGCTGTCGTAC
>VBOT01000039.1 GCA_005893225.1 Candidatus Eiseniibacteriota bacterium | reverse complement strand
TTCTGGAGGTGCAAGCGGTTCTCGGCCTGCTCGACCACGATGCTCCGCCGGCCGTCGATCACCTCGTCGGTGACCTCCTCGCCGCGGTGCGCCGGGAGGCAGTGCATGAAGACCGCGTCGGGCTTCGCGAGCGAGAGGAGCACCTCGTTCACCTGGAAGCCGGCGAAAGCCACACGGCGCCACTCGGCTTCCTTCTCGCGGCCCATGCTGGTCCACGTGTCGGTGTAGACCACGTCGGCCCCGCGGACCGCTTCCATGGGATCGCGGAAGCGTTTGATGCCGCGCGGCATGCCGTTCCTGCGGCCGTTCGACGCATGCCGGCTCGCGCGCAGTCGCTCGGCCTCGAGGAACAGTCCACCGTCGGGCTCGAAGCCGTCCGGGACGGCGATGTTGAGCGCGAAGCCGAAGATCGTGGCGGCCTCGAGCCACGAATGGAGCACGTTGTTCCCATCGCCGACCCAGGCGACGGTGATCCGATCGAGGTCGCGCCCCGCGCGGTGCAGGGTGTAGAGATCGGAGAGGATCTGGCAGGGATGGGAGAAGTCGGTGAGCGCATTGATCACGGGGACGCTCGCGTGGGCGGCCAGCTCGGTGACGATTCGGTGGGCGAAGGTGCGCACCACGATGAGGCTGCACATCCCGGAGAGGACGTGCGCCACGTCCTTCAGGCTCTCGCGCCCGTTCTCCGAGACCTCGAGGGCGCCGAGGTCGACCGCGTCCCCGCCGAGCTCGTGCATGCCGACGGTGAACGACACGCGCGTGCGCAGCGAGGGCTTGTGGAACACCAGTGCCGCCGTCTTCCCCTGGAGCGGGCGCGGCGCGCGGCGGGTCCCGCGAGCGGCCCGCAGGTCGTCCGCCTGCTCGAACAGCCGGAGCGCCCATTCGGGCTCGAGGCCGAACAGGTCGATGAGGTGAGCAGGGCCAGGCATTTCGGATCGATCCTCCTAGGGGATGATGGGAAGCTCGTCGGCCTCGGCGCGGCGGAGCTGCGGAATCGGCAGCGTCCACGAGCGGCCGGCCGCGGCCGCGGCGGCCGAGGCTCCGGGCACGAGGTCGAGCACCACCGCGACTTCGTCGCAGGCAGTCGGTCCACACCTTGCGCGGCAGGTTCTCCCGCGACGCCACGGCGAAGCCGCAGCGCTCGAAGAAGCCCACTTCGCGGGTCAGCGCCATCACGCGCGGCACTCCGAGCGCGCGCGCGTCGTCCAGCACGGCCTCGACCAGCAGGGCACCGAGGCCCCGGCCCTGATGTCCGGGCCGGACGGCCAGGGATCGCACCTCGCCGAGATCGTCCCACAGGAGCCGCAGGGCGGCGCAGGCGACGACCTCGCCTTCGATCTCGGCGACGTGGAATTCGCGCACGCACTGGTAGAGCTCGCTCACCGGGCGCGGCAGCAGGGTGCCCTGGATGACGTAGTCGGCCATGACGCCGGCGATGGTGGTGACGTCTTCGAGGCGCGCGCGGCGGATGGAGGTGCCGTTTGTGCTCGCAGGGCCGTCCGTGCTTGCGGCCGGAGCGCCGGGAGTCCTCCGCGAGACTCGCGAGCCTCCGACGTCCTGTCTCCGGGACGCTACTCGAGGCGCGCTCCGGCTCCTGCCTGCGCGCGCCTCGAGAGTCTCGCTTCGGCCTCCCGGCACTCCGGCCTGGTCACGGGCAGAGCCCCCCGGCGCCCCAGCCTGGCGAAGGGCAGGGTCTCCCGGCGCCCCGTCCGCTAGATCGAAGGCCTCGACCGCCGCGCCGGCTTGCGCGCCCAGACTCTCCAAGTGGCTTCCGGTGTCCGGGTCGCCTTGCCCCACCTCCCCGCTCCCCTTGCCGCCGCCGATACCGAGCCTTGCCTCGGCCTGGGCGAGCTGATGCGCCACCGCCCCAGGCCCAGTGCCCGCGCCGTGATCGCGGCGCGCGATCGCGGCTCCTGGCGTGAGCGCCGCGAGTCGGGCGGAAATGAAATGGGGCGAGATGGCGAGGCGGTCCTTCTCCGCGAGGTCGGCGGGACTGACCCGGGCGCGCTCGGCCGCCGCCCAGAGCCGCGCCACCGCCTCGTGGGCCTCGCGGAACGTGACGCCCTGCTCGACCAGGGCGTCGGCCAGCTCGACCGCGAGCAGATCGGGCGAGAGGCTCTGCTCCATGCGCTCGGGAATGGGCTCGAGCGCCGCGACCGCGGGCGCCAGCGCCCCGAGCAGGCCGCTCAGCGTGTCGGCGGTGTCGAACACCGCTTCCTTGTCTTCCTGGAGATCCTTCTGATAGCCCGACGGCAGCCCCTTCATGACGATCGCGAGTCGCTGAGCATTGGCGATCAGGCGGCCGGCCTTGCCGCGGGCGAGCTCGAAGACGTCGGGGTTGCGCTTCTGGGGGAGCAGGCTCGATCCGGTCGAGAAGCCCTCCGGGGCGCGGAACCATCCGAACGCGGGCGAGCACCACAGCACCAAGTCCTCGGCGAGACGCGAGAGGTGAACCGCGAGCACGGCGCCGGCGTTCAAGTAGTCGAGCGCGAAGTCACGATCGCCGACCGCGTCGAGGCTGTTCGTCGCGAGCCGGCTCAGGCCGAGCCGGGTGGCGAGCGCGTTGCGATCGTAGCGGAGCGGCGTGCCCGCAATCGCGCCCGCGCCGAGCGGCATGAGGTCGGCCGCTTCGCGAGCTTCCTGGAGGCGGTCCTCGTCGCGCTCCAGCGCCGCGACGTGGGCCAGCCACCAGTGCGAGAGCAGCACCGGCTGGGCCGGCTGGAGATGCGTGTGGGCCGCGACGGCCCGATCGCCGGCGGCTCGCGCCTGGCGCACCAGCGAGCGCTCCAGCTCGCGGACGTGCTCGATGGCATCGTCGCAGAGCCTCATCACCCGCAATCGCAGCAGGGTGCTCACCTGGTCGTTGCGGCTGCGGCCGGTGTGGAGCTTGCGACCCGGGTCGCCCGCGCGCCGCGTCAGCTCGGCCTCGATGGCGGAATGGATATCCTCCCCTTCGAGCTGGAGCGACCCGGAGGCGAGCTCCTGCTCGATCGCGTCGCACGCCGCCGAGAGCGCCGCAGCCTCCGCGGCCGCCAGCACTCCGGCCTCGACCAGGCTCGAGGCGTAGGCCCGCGACAGCGCCAGCTCCTCGGGCCAGAGCCGCCGGTCGACCGGCAGCGAGTCGTTGAGCGTCCGGGCGCGCGGGTCGAGACCGGCGAGCCGGCCGCTCCACACCGGAGTGGGCGCGGCCGGCCCCGTGCGCGCGGCCTTGGGAAGATCGCTATCCGACACGATCGACCTCGCGTGGCTTCTCGCGCGTCTCGAGAGTCTCGCTGCGGCCCCCACCCGCTCCGGCAGCCTCGGAGCCCTCGGTCGCCATTCCCCGGCGCGCGGTGGTCGCGAGCGGGAGGCCGAACAGCTTGATGAAGCCCTCGGCGTGGTGGGCGTCGTAGCCGGTCATGTCGAACGAGGCGAGGTCCGGGCGATAGAGCGACTGCGGGCTGCTGCGGGCGACGGCGCGCGCCTGGCCGTGCAAGAGCTCGACCGAGACCTCGCCCGTCGCCACCTGGAGCGCGGTGTCCACGAACGCCTGGAGCGCGCGCCTCAGCGGCGAGAACCACATGCCCGAATAGATCAGGTCCGCCATGCGCAGGCTGAGCTCGACGCGCGTCCGGAGCAGGTCGTGCGGAAGGGTGAGACGGCACAGGTCCTCGAGCGCCTCGTGCAGCACGGTGCCGGCGGGCGTCTCGTAGACACCGCGTGACTTCATCCCCACGAGCCGGCTCTCCACGAGATCGGCGCGTCCCACGCCGTGGCGGCCGGCGAGCGCGTTGAGCTCGGCCACGAGGCTAACCGGATCGAGCGCGCGGCCGTTCAAGCGCACCGGGCGCCCGGACTCGAAGGCGATGGTGACGGTCTCCGGCCGGGCAGGCTGGCGCTCGGGTCCCGCGGTGAGCCGGTAGAGGCTCTCCGGCGCCGCCACGGCGGGATCCTCGAGCACGCCTCCCTCGTGGCTCAGGTGCCACAGGTTGGCGTCGCGGGAGAAGAGATCGCCCGCGGTCTGCTGCACCGGGATCCCGTGACGCGCGGCGTACGCCAGCGCGTCCTCGCGCGAGACGATGTCCCACTCGCGCCAGGGCGCGATCACCTTGAGGTGCGGGGCGAGCGCCAGGTAGGTGAGCTCGAAGCGCACCTGGTCGTTGCCCTTGCCGGTGCACCCGTGCGCGAGCGCGTCGGCGCCCACCCTCTCGGCGCACCACACCTGGCGCGAGGCGATGAGCGGGCGAGCCAGCGCGGTGCCGAGCAGGTAGCTGCCCTCGTAGACCGCGCCGGCGCGCAGCGCCGGAAACACGAAATCCCTCACGAACGGCAGCCGCAGGTCCTCGATCACCACCTCGCTCGCGCCGAGCCGCCGGGCGCGCGGCTCGAGCCCCGAGAGCTCCTCGCCCTGCCCCACGTCGGAGCAGTAGCACACCACCTCGCAGCCGTAGTGCTCCTTGAGCCAGTGCACGATGATGCTGGTATCGAGACCGCCCGAGTACGCCAGGACGGCTCGCTTCACGCCGGGTCCCTTCTTCATGGCTTCTTCTCGCCTTTCGTGGCTGCCTGATCTTCGAGGTGGTGGAGTGCGCGATCGAGCCGGGCGAGCGCCTCTTCGATCTCGCCGGGGCTCACGGTGAGCGGCGGGATCAGCCGGACCGCGCGCTCGCCGCCGCGCACCAGCAGCAGGCCGTGGTCGCGAGCGGCCTTGACCAGCGCCGGCGCGTCGAAGGGCGCCGAGTCGGCGACCACGACCGCGCGCAGGAGGCCGAGGCCGCGCGCCTCGGAAATCGTGGAGTGGCGCTGCGCCAGCGCCTCGAGGCCCTTCTCCAGGTTGCGGCCGCGGGCGCGCACGCGGGCGAGGAAGCCCGGCCGCCGCACGCGCTCGAGCACCTGGAGCCCGGCGCTCGTCACCGCCGGCCCGCCGCCGAAGGTGCAGCCGTGCTGCCCCGGGGCGAGCCCCCGGGCCGCCTCGTCGCTCATCAGCACCGCGGCCAGCGGAAGGCCGCCGCCCAGGGCTTTGCTGAGCACCGTGACGTCGGCTCTCACCCGGTAGTGCTGGGCCGCGAGCAGCCACCCGCAGCGTCCCATGCCGCACTGGACCTCGTCGAAGATGAGCTGGACGCCGAGCGCCGAGCAGCGCGCTCTGAGGGCCTCTAGGAACTCGCGTCGCGCCGGGACGGCGCCTCCCTCGCCCTGCACCGGCTCCACCACCACCGCCGCGAGGCCCTCGTCGAGGACCTGGTCCAGCCCCTCGACCTGGTTGAAGTCGGCGAAGCGCACCCCCGGCACCAGCGGCTCGAACGGCTCGCGGTAGGACGGCGTCCAGGTGGCGGAGAGCGCGAAGGCGGTGCGCCCGTGAAAGCCGCCACGGAACGCCAGCACGTCGCGGCCGGGCAGCCCCAGCGCGCGCGCCCTGGCCCGGGCGAACTTGAGCGCCGCCTCCATCCCCTCGGTGCCCGAGTTGCAGAAGAACACCTTGGAGTAGCCGGTGGCGTCGGTGAGCGCCCGCGCGAGCTCGATCGCGGGGCGGTTCGCGAACAGGTTCGAGCAGTGCGCCAGCAGCTTCATCTGCCGCGCCACCGCGCGCGCGATCCCCGCCGGGGCGTGACCCAGCGCGTTGACGCCGATGCCGCTCACGAAATCGATGTACTCGCGCCCCGCCGTGTCCACGACCCGGGCGTTGCGCCCCGAGACCAGCTCGAGCCGGGGCAGCGGGTAGAGCGGAGCGAACCGCTCGAGCTCCTCGAGGGCCAGGGCGCGATCGGTCTCGGAAGCGGGCGCCGTGGCGTTCGCCGCCCCTGCGGTCACGGCGAGAGCGGTCCCTCCTGTGTCCTCACCCACGGGTCACCGTTGCCTCTTCGGGGACGATCGTGGTTCCGGCCTCGCCGGCGAGCAGGCGATGCAAGGTTCCGGGCCCGGACCAGGCCCCGATGTGAACCGAGGCCACGCCGTTCGCGATCGCCTGCGCCGCCGCCCGGAGCTTGGGCAGCATGCCGCCCTGGACGTCGGGGCTCGCCAGGGCCGCCCCCACCTCGGCCGAGGTGAGGCGCCGCACGAGGTCGCCGCCCAGACGAAGCCCATGCGTGTCGCTCAGCAGCACCAGCGCTCGCGCCTTCACTCCGGCAGACAGGGGTGCCGCAAGCTCGTCGGCGTTGATGTTGAGCAGCCGGCCGCGGCAGGCACCGATGCTCGCCAGCACCGGCACGCGCCCCTGCCCGATCAGCACTTCGAGTAACCCGGGCCGGACTCGATCGACACGGCCCACCGCGCCGAGCCGCCCGGCGTCGGGATGGAGCGCGACCTCGGCGATGCCGCCGTCAAGCGCGGAGAGCCCGACGGCGTCCACCCCCGCTTCACGGAGCACGGCCACGAGCCGCTTGTTGGCGAGGCCGGCCAGCACGGCCACGGCCACCTCCAGCGTCTCCGGATCTGTGACGCGGAGCCCCTCGATGAAGCTCGGCTCGATCGAGAGGCGGGCGCACCACTCGCTGACCTCGCCGCCGCCGCCGTGGACGAGGAGCGCCGGGCCCGCGATCGAGGCCACCTCGGCGGCGAGCTCGCTCGGCGCCCAGGACCCGTCCAGCGAGCGGCCGCCGATCTTGACCACGACAGGTCCGGCCGGCGCGCCGGGCGCCTGCAATGCGTTCGGGCTCGGCCTCACGTGCCGATCCCCCCGAACGACCGCCCGGGCGGAGCCGTTTTCCGGCTCCCTTCCCTTCACCACGGAGTCCCGTGGACCGGCAGACCCCAGTTCTCCGGCCAGCCCAGCATCAGGTTGAGGTTCTGGACCGCCTGGCCCGCCGCGCCCTTCACCAGGTTGTCGAGCGCCGCCGCGGCCAGCAGCGTGCGCCCGTGATGGATCGTGGTCACGGCCACGTCGCAGCGATTCGAGGTCTTGACCGAACGGGTCTCGGGCCACTGGCCCGGCTCCAGCACGCGCACGAACGGCTCGTCGGCGAAACGCTCGAGATAGGCCTCGTGGGCGTCGGCGGGCGTGAGCGGCTCCGCGAGCGGGGCGGTCGCGGTGAGCAGGATGCCGCGGGCCATCGGAGCGAGCTGCGGCGCGAAGCCGACGTCGAGCCCGGCCTTGCCCGCGATGCGCTCGAAGTTGCGCTCCATCTCGGCCACGTGACCGTGCTCGGTGCCCGCGCGGTAGAGGGCGGCGCCGCCATCCAGCTCGACGAAGGAGGTGCGCAGCGAGGGCGAGCGGCCGGCTCCCGAGACGCCCGAGAGCGCGCCCACCATCACCGGGCCCGCGAGCCAGCCGCCCTCGAGCGCGGGAAGGAGGGCGATCGTGGCCGCCGTGGGGTAGCAGCCCGGGTTGGCGATTCGCCGGGCTGCGGGGATCTCGGCGCGGAACGCCTCGGGCAGGCCGTAGACGTAGCCTTCCGAGCCGTCCCGGAAGTCCGACGAGAGATCGATGAGGCGCGCGAGGCCGCCCGGAGCCGGATCGGGCCGGGACAGAGCTCCGGGCGCAGCCGCAGGGGCGGCTCCGCCGTTCTGCGCCGCCGGGCTGCCGGAGACGCGGCCCATGGCCGGGCACTCGTGCACCATCGTCCGCCACGCGTCGTGGGGCAGGCACACGACCAGCGTGTCGAAGGCGCCCTCGGCGAGGAGCCGCTCGAGCCCGGCCGGGTCGACCACCTCGGGAAGTGGGCTCAGCCTCGGGTCGAGCCCGGAGAGCACCTCGTTGGCCGGCCGGCCCGCATGCTCGCGCGAGCAGAGCACCGCGAGATCGAGGCCCGGGTGGGCGATGGCGAGACGCGCGAACTCCTGGCCGGTGTAGCCGCTCGCGCCGACCAGCGCGATGGCGGCGCGCCGGCGCTCCGGAGCCGTGTCGCGGTCCTGGGGAATCGGAAGCGTGGCGCGCAGGGGCGGCGCCGCGGAGATCGCGCTCATTTGGCTATTCCCTCCCTTGTCCCCAGAGAATCCAGGTTCCGCTTGAGACGGCGGGCCGCGCCGCCGTCCTCCATGACCACGAGGACCGTGTCGTCGCCGGCCACCGAGCCCACGACTCCCTCGAACTCCGCCAGGTCGATGGCCCTCGCCACGCCGTTCGCATGCCCCGGGGGCGTGCGCACCACCACCAGGTTCTGAGCCGTCTTCACCTGGTTGACGAACGCGCGCAGGTCGAGCAGCCGCCGCTCGCGGTCGAGGGTCTCGACGGCGGGGCTCGGGAGCTCGTAAGCGGTCTTGCCGTTGGCGCCCGGGCGCTTGGCGACGCCCAGGCTGCGGAGGTCGCGGGACAGCGTGGCCTGGGTCACCGAGACCCCGGCGCGCTCGAGGGCCCTGGCCAGCTCCTCCTGGCTGGAGAAGCGGCTGCCGCTCAAGAGCTGCGCCACGAGGGTGAGACGACGGGAACGAACCATGCAGGTCTCCGGATGAATAGTTATTAATGTCCGTGCATAAAACTACAGCCGGGGCCGGCTGTCAAACGGAAATTTCCGGGGTGCGGGGGGGGCCGTCCGAAGCGTGGTGGCCGGACAGCCGGGAGGCCGTAACGAGACCCTCGCTGCGCGCGGAGGCAGGAGCCGGAGCGCGCGTCGCGAGTCAGCGAGCCGGAGACAGGACGTCGGAGGACGCGGGTCTCGCGGAGGCCTCCCGGCGCTCCGGCCGGCTGCCGGGCTTCACTGACGCGGCGGCACCGTCGCGTGCCGCGACTGGACTACGGCATCACGCTCACGCGCTTCGTGATCGACTGGCCGCCCTGCAGCAGGCGCACCAGATAGACCCCGGGGCGCACCCTGAAGGTGCGGTCGTTGAGAGCGTCGAAGTGCTCGCCAGCCCCCTGCCAGCCCACGTCATGACGCGTGATGATCCTGCCCGCGATGTCCCAGAGCTCGAGGCGCGCGGGCCCGGCGTTGGGGAGCGTGAAGAAGATCAGGATGTCGAGCCCGGCGGGGTTGGGAACCGCCCCGCGCAGCGCCAGCACGCTCGGTGGGATCTCGCCCCTGCGCGGCACGGTGACCGTGGTCTCGCCGAGCTGGCGCTCAGTGCCGCCTTGGATGACGCCCAGCACGTAGCCGTACTGGACCCCCTGGGTCACACTGGTGTCCTGGTACTGGAGGCGGTCGTTCGCGTCCGACGTGATGCTGCCGACGGCCACCCACGTTCCAAGGCCGTTGCTGTCGACGATCCGGCGGTAGACCGTGGCGCTCACCCCGGAGCCACCGTCCAGCACCCGCCAGTTCACCGTCACGCGGTTGGTGTCTGCGCTGGAGCCCACCACCGCGATCGTGAGCTGGCTCAGCGAGAAGGAGCAGGTGAACACGTTGGGATTGGCGTCCCGCCCGTCGCCCCACACGACGAACAGGCGATCGGAGTTGTCGGGTACCAGGGTGCTCACCGCCGAGGCGAAGATCGCGTTGTAGTCCCCCTGGTTGGGCTCGACGTTGGAGTGGACGCCGCTCCAGAAGCTCACGCGGTCGGTGGCGGGGCCGAGCGATGCCCAGGTGCGGCCGGCGTCGTCCGAGCGGGCGACGTAGATCTGGGAGGCCCCCCCGCACTGCCCGGGCGGCGTGTCGCGCCAGTCGTACCACATCACGTAGACCCGGTCGCCGACCGCCACCACCTCGGGGAGCCAGTCGTCGAAGTAAGGCGGGTCGTCGTTGACCCGCACCGGGGTGCTCCAGTTCGAGCCGTCGGCGGACGACGCCACGAACACGTCGCGCTCGTCTCGCCCGCGCTGGCTGCTTGGCGGATCGATTCCGGTCTGCACGTGGTAGGGAGCCTGCGCGTTGTTGCTGCTGACGTTGACGTACCTCATGCGCAGGTAGTAGGTGCCGGTCGTGGGGGCGGTCCAGGTGATGAATCCCTGACGCTCGGACTCGGACGCCGGCACCGCGGGGTTGTCGACGCCCGCCAGGGCCAGCTCGGTGATCCCGTCCGAGCAGTAGACGCGCAGGCTGTGAAGCGATGCGGAGTAACTGCGGAACACATAGGTCTGGCCCCGCACGGCGGAGAACGAGAAGAAGTCGAAGTCGGCGTTGCGGTTGCCGGCCGTGAAGGCCCCGGTCAAGGTCTCCCCCGGGACGAAGGGATTGGCGCGATCGGGCGTGTCGTTGGGCTCGGTCTCGCTCGTGGTCCCCGCGTTGCCGAGATTGCGAAGGGCGTCGAACCAGTTGACGGACTCGTTCCAGGCCACGTACACGCGGCCGCGATTGGATCCACCTTTGCCGATGGCGATCGAGGGGAACGTGATCCCGCGGAGACGGTTGTAGCCCGGGGCGCCGGTCCCGAAGTTGTCGTAGAACGAGGCTACCGTCGCCTCGGGCCCGAACGAGGCGCCGTGGTTCGTGGACTTGCGGATCCGCATGTAGTCGGCGTCCGTCTTGCCGATCTCCTTCCAGGCCACGTAGACCTCGCCGTCTGGCCCGACCGCCGGGCGCGATCCCTGGACCAGGCCCGCGGCGGCGTCGGAGCTCAACGTGATGAGGTCGCGCTCCCAGGTGGCGCCGCGATCGAGCGAGCGCTGGAAGACGATCGAGTCGACGACCGAGAAGGTCTGGGTGTTCACCGTGAAGTGCGTGTACGAGACGTAGACGTTGCCGGTCCCGGGATCGACCGCGATCCACGGCTTGTCGATGTCGATCCCGCCGGTCTGATTGACCACGTGTCGGACGACGACCGGCGGGCCCCAGCTGAACGTGTTGCCCGAGAACTGGCCGCGCACCACGCCGACGCCGCTCTCGTTGGCGCCGTAGTCGACCAGGCCGCAGTAGTAGAAGTCTCCCGTCGCCTCGTTGACGGCGAGGACCGGATCGCTGGTCCAAATCGCCAGCGACGGAGACGGGATCATGCCGCCGTCCACGAACGTCGCCCCGCCGTCGGTCGAGTAGCCGTAGCCCTGGCGGGTCGCGCAGTCCGAGCACATGTAGAAGCCCAGCCCGTCGTTCCAGGCCACCAGCACGTTGTTCCTGAGCGCCGCGATCGAGGGCTCGCTCTGGGCGGCATCGGAGCAGGTCGAGCAGAAGGCGTCGTCTCCGCTCGGATCGTTGACCCGGATGTTGGGCGCGAGCGCCTGGAGGCTGGGCCCGGGTCGCCCCGATTCGGGAGCGAAGCGCCCCCCTTTTACGGCGCCGTTCTCGTCGCGCCGCGCCGGTCGCTGGCTGTCGCCGCGACCATGCCTGGCGCGGCCGGGACGCACGGCAGGGCGCTCGTGACGTTCGCCGAAGTCCTGGAGCATGCGCCGCTGGACCAACTTCGCCTCGCGCATGGCCTGGAGGTCGGCGTCGGAGAGCTCGGCGGCCCGGGCGGCCGACGGCATCCGTCCCGTCCCGAGGAACCATGCGGCGAGCGATGCCAGGAGCAGGCGCTGAAAACGAAGGTGGCGCGGGTGGGTCATGGATGGTCGTGGTTTGATGACATGGAGAGCCAGGTCACGGGAAGGCGGGGGAGGCGCCGGCCAGTGAAGGACCGAACTCAAGCAGAAAGTGGGAGAGGAGACAAGGGACGATCGTTCCGCCGGCCAGCTCGCGCATCAGCCCCCACCAGAGGCCCACGGGGAGCGCGACCCCGAAAATGTAGAACAGCCACGCCGGAGAGCCCAGGCCCAGGGCGGAGGCCATCCGGAGCGACCTAACGACGGTGAACGCGAGCGCCGGGAGGGCCACTCTCGCCCACCGCTTCGTCCGCCCCTCCAGCGTGCTCATCATGTAGCCGCGGAACAGCATCTCGTCGGGAAGGGCCGAGCCGATGGACGCGAAGAGGAGGGCGAACACCAGGGTGTCGGACGTCACGTTGACGCGCTGGTGCCAGAGCGTCGCATAGGCGCCCCACGAATAGAGCGCCACCGGACCGAGGCCCATGAGCAGCGTGAGCACCACCTGGGCCGGCTTGGCGGTCCTGAAGCCATGGTCCCGTACGTCGTGACCCTCGGCGAGCGCCATCACCCACACGTAGAGCCCCAGGGTCACGAAGATCACGTCGCCGAGCGCCAGGAGCCACGGACTGCGCTCTATCCCGAGCAGCGCGCCGCCCAGCACCCGGCCGAACGAGGCCCAGCACAGGCCGTAGACCAGTGCGTAAAGCAATGCCCGCCGGGTGCTCTGGGGCGTTCGGAGGGGAGAGCCGCGGCGGCGCACCGCGAGTGCCGCGAGCCCGGCCGCGAGCAGCACGAAGCCCGCGACCAGCGAGCCCAGCATCGGTTCCGCGTGAGGCGCCGGAGGGCCCGCGGTCACGAGCGCCAATGAAACACCATGAGGACGAGCGCCGTGAGGTAGAGCGCGCTCTGCACCACGTTGGCGAAGCGCCAGCGACGGAGCCAGCGATCGTAGCCCTCGGGCTCGTCGCCCTGGGCCGCGAGGCGCGAGGCGTCGGCGAGCCGCCGGGCGCTGGGGACGCTCAGGAAGCCCATGCAGGCGAGGGCCGCGAGCCAGACCGCGTTCACCCACCGGAGCCAGGCGTCGTGCCGCATCGTGTAACCCAGGCCGATCGAGGTCAGGTTACCGAACACCCCGAGCATGAACAGCCCGCCCATCCCGGCGAGCCGGCTCGACAGATGGACGATTTGAAACAGGATCGCGCGCTGGTTCCAGTCGTGGGTGGCGCGCGCCGCCCGGCCGTTCCACTCCGCGACCACCAGGCTGCCGACGAAGCTGAAGGCGAAGAAGAGGTGGAGCAGCTTCCACAACCCGACCAGAACCATCCTTCCTCCGTGAAGGGCCTCGCGTGGGTTGGGCGTCGAAGGCCGGGGATTCTAGTCGTGAAGGCCGCCCGGGTCCACCGTTTTCGCTGTCGCCGGGGATCGGGATCAACCGCCCTTGCACCCGGCTGCCACGACGATCCCGCTCAGGGTCCGAATGGCAGGGGTGGCCTCGAGGGCGCGGTCGAGGGTCCGGAAAACCGGCAATGCCGCCGCCGGAAGGCGCTTCGTGGTGAAGAGGATGTGCTTCGAGACGACCCGGGAGAAGCCCGCTTCCTCGAGAAGCCGGCGGATCTCGGCCGCGGCGAACAGCCGGTCGTGGATGTGCGGCTGGATTCCCATGAAATGCTTCAAGGGTCCGTACCACGGACAGTTCTTGTTCGGCACGTCGACCACCACGCGCCCGCCGGTCGCGAGGACCCGTTGCATCTCGCGGAGAGCGCGCTCGGGGCTGGGGCAGAATCGCAGCGTCGAGAACGCGAACACGCCGCCGAACTCCTCCGGGCCGAAGAGCGCGAGATCCTCGACGTCGGCCTCTTGACGGATGCCGTAGTGCTGCGCTCTCCTCCGTCCCAGCTCGATGCTTTCGCGGGAGAGGTCCACGGCCACCACCTCCCTGAATCGTTCCGCCAGGAGGAACGTCATGTGACCGAAGCTGCAGCCGATCTCGAGCACCCGGTTCTCTCGATCGAGCCGGGCGAGGCGCAAGGCCTCCTCGACCTTGCGGTCGATGAAGTAGTGCGCCGACCTCGATTCCGGCACCCGGGCCGAGCCGCCCTCGGCGATCCATGCCTCCGCGGCCCGCTCGCTTGCCTCGGATGCGTAGAAGGCCCGCATGGCCTCTTTCACTCGTGTCGAATCATCCACCCCGTGGTCTCCCCCGCGGCGCCGCCGTCCCCACTCTTTCCTTCGCGCGGCTCGTGGCCTTCGCCGCTACCACGCATCGTGGTCCTCCAGGAGGATCTCCTTCTCCCCGAGGAACTTGCCGGTGTCGAGACTGCGCCCCTTGAAGAGCACCTCCCGTCCGAGGATCGCCAGCTGCCCCGAGAGCAGCCGGTACAGCTCGCGGATGCCGGCGCGGGAGAACCCCTTCACATTTGACTCCCCTTCGAATTCCGCGCGGCACCGCCCGCCTTCCAGTCCGCCGCCGTTCTCGTCCTCCCAGCGTCGGGGCGCCGCATTGACGAGAATCCGACCCGAGGGAAAGCGCAGCGCGCCGCGCTCGCGCTCGTCGAGATCCAGCACGCGGCCGCCCTCGATCCGAATCGGCTCGGTCGACCTGAGGGGCACCAGCTCGCCCGCGCGGACGGCCGCGATCCTGAGGCGATTTCCCTCCTGCACCACCCCGGGGTCCGTGCTCGTGATGCCCACGCCCCCGGGCAGGCTCAGTTGAACGCCACCGACCTCGAATTCGTTCGCGTTGCCCACCCACAGCAAGTTCTTCCTTCGCGCCATGAAGATCCCTTGCATTGCCCGCAGACGCGCCATGACGGCGGAGGTCGTGTCCACCCAGATGTCGCCGGCTGCCATGAGCCGCTCGGCCCCCTCCCTCAGGCCGGCCGTCACCGTTCCCCGTTCGAGATATGCATGGCGGTGCATGTATTGATAGAGGACGCACAACCCGTGCTCTCCTCGCAACTGCTCCAGGGCTTCGGGGGTCGTGCAGTCCTTGAAGCTGCGCTTGGTGGCGCTAAACCAGCTCCGGACCCAGGGCTTCTCGGGGTCGTGATAGGGCATGGACGGATTCTCGGCCAAGGTGTTGACGTTGCGGGTCCGGAACAGGCGGATGTGTTGCACCTTCTCCAGGCAGACGTCTCCCCAGAAGTACGGGCTGGCCGGATCTTCACCGCTGCACCGGTAGCGCGATCCGAGCCCCAGCAGCCATTGCGCCGGTCCGCGCGGGGCGACCTTCTCGTGCCAGTAGAGGTTCTCGGCATTCTTGGCGTGGCAGACGTAGGTCCCCGCCGGGCCGAAATGTCGCTCGAGAAACTCCAGGGCGGCGATGGTGCGCGCGCGACGATTGTTCCCGGCCGAGGCGCCGTGGAGGCAGATCTCGAACCCGCGTTCGCGGAGGGTCTGGCAGGAATAGAGGTAGCGCCGATCCTCGCAGGTGATGCCGCGCTGGATCGACTCCGGGAGGGCCGGAATGCCGCAGGGCTCGGAGGGCCCGAACGCCCAGACGGTCTTCGAGGTTCGCAATCCCACCGCCGAGAGGAAGTCGTAGACGATCTTCACGCTCTCGAGCGTGGCGGCATCGGTGTCGTCGGTGATGCAGAAGCCGGCTTGGTAAGGATGAGGCGCCCAGATGAATCTAGCGGTGCGCGACATCGATCCTCATGCGGCGGCGGCGCCATGAGGCGCCCGGTGTCCCGCCTTCGTCATCCGGCCGCGGCGCGGCGGGCGACGATGGCTCTCAGGTCCTCGAGCGTGACGCCGAGGCTGTCCGCGGCACGGCCGGCGTCGCCGTCGGCGCACGCGGTCAGGAACTCGGCCGACTCCTCGCCGATCTTCTTGAGCCTCAGGTTCCGGTCAGCCAGCAGGCGTCGCGTGTAGCTCGGGCGACTGGCACTGGTCATCGTCTCTTCCGGACCGGCGGCGCGGGCGGCAAGGGTCCGATCCAGCTCGCCGAGCGCGTCGGCCGCCAGCGCTTCCTCGCCGAAGCACGAGGGCGCCTCGGTGTGACACGCCGGCCCGCGCGGGATCACGCGCGCCAGCACGGCATCGCCGTCGCAGTCGGCCACGAGCGAGACCACCGCCTGCGTGTTGCCGCTGGTCTCGCCCTTGTGCCAGGGGCCGCGCGAGCGCGAGCGATAGTGCATCTCGCCGGTCGCCAGGGTCTTCTCCAGGGCCTCGCGGTCGGCGTGCGCCACCATCAGCACCGCGCCCGAGCGGGCGTCCTGCGTGACCACCGTCACCAGGCCGCCGCCCTTTTCGAAATCGAGCCCGGCGACGTCAAGCATGCTCCGATCCTTTCTCCGGCGCGCCGGCCGGCTCCGCGAGGAGGAGTCGCGCTTCCTTCGCCACCCCGGCGTTGGTGGCGATCGCGCTGCCCCCGAACGCGGTCCTCCTTCCGCTCCAGTCGGTGAAGACCCCGCCGGCCTCCTCGACGATGGGCATCACGGCGGCGGCGTCCCACGGCGAAAGCACCGGGTCGACCATCACCTCGGCGCGCCCGGTCGCCACCATCAGGTACCCGAAGCAGTCTCCCCATGTCCGCGCCACCTGGACGCGGCCGGCGAGCCGGGCCCAGCCGGCGCGCCGCTCCGGGTGCCTCGCGAAGCGCTCGTCGGTGGTGACGGCCGTGGCCCGGGCGAGGTCGGAGATGCTCGAGGCCGAGCAGGCGTAGCCGTTCCGGAAGCAGCCGTGGCCCGGCGACGCGGTCAGGATGTCCCCGATGACCGGGAAGTAGGCTGCCCCCGCGACCACGCGCTCGCCTTCGACCACCGCCACGAGCGAGCCCCACAGCGGCACGCCGCGGATGAACGAGGCGGTGCCGTCGATCGGGTCGATGAGCCAGCGCCGCGGCGCGTCGGGCCGCGAGACGCCGAATTCCTCGCCGAGGATGCCGTCCCCGGGAAAGAACTCCTCGATGAAGGCGCGCGCCTTGCCCTCGGCGTCGCGATCGGCCACGGTGACCGGGGAGCCGTCGGACTTGAGCTCGACGGCGGGAGGCGAGGGGTAGTGGCGGAGCGCCGCGTCGCCCGCGAGCTTCGCGACCTCGGCCACGGCTTGCAGCCAGGTGTGCGGCGCTTCGCTCATGCGAGCCTCATCGGGATGCCGGCCTCGGCCAGACGGCGCTTGAGCGCCGTGACCGTGGTCATGCCGTCGTGGAGGATGCCGGCGACCAGCACGGCGTCGGCTCCGCCGCGCCTCAGCGCCTCGCTCATGTGCTCGGCCGTGCCGGCCCCTCCCGAAGCGATCACCGGCACGTCGACCGCCTCGGCGACCGCGCGGGTGAGGTCGAGATCGTATCCCGAGCGCCCGCCGTCCCGGTCGATGCTGGTGAGCAGGATCTCGCCCGCGCCGCGCCGCACGCACTCGCGCGCCCAGGCGACCGCCTCGAGGTCGGTCGGCTCCTTGCCTCCGTGGGTGTGGACGCGCCAGCCGCCGTTCTCGCGCCGGGCGTCGATGCTCGCCACCACGCACTGGCTCCCGAACCGCGCCGCCGACTCCGAGAGCACCTCGGGCCGCTCCACCGCGGCGGTGTTGATGCTCACCTTGTCGGCCCCCGCCCGGAGCGCCCGCGCCACCTCGTCGGCGCCGCGGATGCCGCCGCCGATCGTGAGGGGGATGAAGAGCCGCTCGGCGGTGCGGCGGGCCACCTCGAGCAGCGTCTCGCGCTCCTCCAGCGTGGCGGAGATGTCGAGGAACACGATCTCGTCGGCTCCCTGATGCTCGTAACGCACCGCGAGCTCCACCGGGTCGCCGACGTCGCGCAGCGACTCGAAGCGCACGCCCTTGACGACACGGCCTCCCTTGACGTCGAGGCAGGCGATCAGACGCCGGGTCAGCATGGCCCCCTCATCGCTTCTCCTGCTTCACCGCGCCCTTGGTGCTGAACACCGCGTCCGAGGGGGCGAGCGCCTCGCGCAGCGACAGCCCGAGCGCCTTGAAGGCCGCCTCCACCACGTGGTGTCGGTCGTGCCCGCGCAGCACGCTCAGGTGCAGCGTCGCCCCGGCGTGGTCGCTGAACGATCGCATCCAGTGGTCGTAGAGCGCGCTCGGAAGAGGGCCGAGGTAATAGGGCCTGCCGCCGAGGTCGACCGCCACCTGCACCAGGGCGTCGTCCATCGCGACCAGGCGATCCCCGTAGCGCGCGATCGGGTCCTGGGCGAGCTCCTGGATGGCTTCCCCGAAGGCGATCGCGACGTCCTCGATCAGGTGGTGCTTGAGGTCGCCGCGCGCGCCCAGGGTGAGGCCGAATCCGGCGTAGCGGCACAGGGTCACCATCATGTGGTCGAGGAGCGGCCGGCCGGTGTCGGCCGCGGCCGGGCCCCCGCCGCGCGTCAGCTCGACCCGGACCTGCGTCTCCTTGGTCTCGCGCACGATCACGGTCACTGGGTGAACACCTCCGCCACGAGGCGCGCATCGAGCGCGTCGGTGTAGAGCGCCATGCCGAGGATCGCGGCATGAACCCCGAGCGTGGCGAGCGTCCGGAGCTCCTCCATCGTGGTGATTCCGCCCGACGCGTAGAGCGGCGCCTTCGAGCGGGCCGCCGCCTCTCCCATGAGCTCGAGGTCCGTGCCTTCCATGCGGCCCTCGCGATGGACCGCCGTCACCATCACTCCCGCGAGCGGATAAGCGTTCAAGGTCTCCACCACCTCGAGCACGTCGCGCGCGATGCCGCGCTCCCAGCCGCGGGTGACCACCTGGCGGCCCCGCACGTCCGCCGCCACGATCAGGCGGCCGCGGAAGAGCCGCGCCGCCGAGGCCAGCCACTTCGGCTCCTCGAGCGCCCGAGTCCCGACCACGACCCGGGCCGCGCCGGCCTCCAGCAGCTCCCGTATCGCCTCGGTGCTCCTCACGCCGCCTCCCACCTGGACCTCGAGCGATCCCTCGCCCACGATGGCGCGCACCGTCGCGGCGTTCGAGCCTCGCCCGGTCGCCGCGTCCAGGTCCACCACGTGGACCCTGGTGAATCCCGCGCGCGCCCAGCCCGCCGCCACCTCGAGAGGATCGTCGAGCCGCACGCGCTCCTCCTCGTAGCTTCCGCCCACGAGCTGCACGCACGCGCCCTCGCGCAGGTCGATCGCCGGGATCACGAACACCGGGCGACCTCCTCGAGGAACGCGCCCAGGAACCGCACGCCCGCGCTCGAGCTCTTCTCCGGGTGGAACTGGACGCCGAGGACGCTACCCCGCCGCACCGCCGCCGGGAAGCGGTCGCCCTCGTGGGTGCTCCAGGCCGTCACGCATCCCGGCTCCTCGGGCCGGCAAGCGTAGCCGTTCGCGAAGTAGGCGATGGGGAGCGGCGCGCGCTCGAACAGAGGATCGCTTGCTTCCTCCAGGGTGTTCCAGCCGATCTGGGGGATGCGGCGGGCACGGAGCTTCGTGACTTGCCCCGGGAGGATGCCGAGACCCTCGCCCGGACCCTCCTCGCTGGCATCGAAGAGGAGCTGCATCCCGAGGCAGATGCCGACGCACGGCAGGCCGGAGTCGAGTGCCGCGCGCATCTGCTTGCGCCCCGGGGCGAGGCTCGCGGCGGCGGCGGCGAAGGCGCCCACCCCGGGCAGCACCAGGAGGTCGGTGTCGATCGCGCGCAGGGGATCGGGCTCGATCCCGACCTCGGCCCCGGAGAGCGCCTTGGCGAGCGAGTGCAGGTTGCCCGCGCCGTAGTCGAAGATCGTCGCCTTCACCGCAGACCCCTTTCCAGCGCCGAGAGCGCCGCTTCCATCATCGGCCAGGGCCCGATCGTGATCCGGAGCGCATCGCCGATCCGCGGGAGCGCCGCGAAGGGCCGTACCGCCACGCCTTGCCGGCGCATCGCCGACGCCAGGGCGGCCGAGTCGCTCACCGGGACCAGCACGAAGTTGGCGGCGCTCGGGAGCGGTGCGAGGCCGAGCTTCCGCAGCGCCTCGGTGAAGCGCGCTCGGTTCGCCACCACCTCGGCGATCCGCTCGCGCACCCAGTCCATCTCCTCGTTCAATGCCGCCGCCGCGGCGCGCTCCGCCAGGGCGTTCACCTTGTAGGGCCCGCGCGACTTCTCGACGTCGGCGACCAAGTCGCGGGCCCCGATCCCGTAGCCAATCCTGAGCCCCGCGAGGCCGAACGCCTTGGAGAGCGTCCGCGTGACCAGGAGCCGCCCGTGACCCGGGGCTTCCCGGGCGAAGCTCCTCTCGGCGAACTCGACGTAGGCCTCGTCGAGCACGATCAGCCCTCGCGCTTCCCGGAGCACGCGCTCGATCGCGGGGGGCCGGGCCGCGATCCCGGTCGGGTTGTTGGGCGAGCAGAGGTAGAGGATCCGGGCGCCGGCCGCCATGAGCGCATCGACATCTATCTCCAGCCCGTCCGCCGGCGGGACCGCCACCGCCTCGAGCCCGTTCATGCGCGCGAAGATCGGGACCATCGGGAAGGTCGGCTCGGGATAGGCGATCCGGTCGCCCGGCTCGGTGAACGCCCGGATGGCCGAGTCGAGCACGTCGTCCGAGCCGCACCCGGTCGTGATCTCCGCCGGGTCGACTCCCACGTACCGCGCGAGCGCCGACTTGAGGGCGCCGGCGTATAGCGAGGGGTAGCGCGTGGTGCTCTGAGGCTCCGCCTCGCGCAGGGCGCGGCGGGCCGCCGGCGGCAGGCCGAACAGGTTCGTGTTGTCGCTGAGATCGATCTCGCACGGTGTCCGGTCCGGAGCATACAGCGTGATGGCCCGGTACGCGGCCCGGGAGAGGTCGGGCGGGGTGCCCGCTCGGCCCGGGGGGTCCACGGCGCCGTCCGCGACCCGCCTTCGGCGGGTGCCCGCGCCATCCCCGCTCCCGATCCACGCCCGGGCGGCGGCCGCGTGCGCCGGCAGGCCCTCGGCCTCGGCCAGGGCCGCGACGTCGGGCGCCATGCGCGCGGCGGCTTCCGGGCCGATGCGCTGGTAGGTCGTCCAGCGGACGAAGTCCAGGGTCGAAAGACCCGAGTAAGCGCGGCTCGAGCCGCCGGTCGGGAGCGTGTGGTTGGCGCCGCTCATGTAGTCGCCGAAGACCACGGAGCTTTGGCCGCCGAGGAAGACGGTGCCGGCGTTACGCACTTGGGGCAGCGCGGCATCCGGGTCGCTCACGGCGAGGAGGAGATGTTCGGGCGCGTAGTCCCTGGCGAAGTCGAGCGCCTCGTCCAGCGAAGGGGCCGCGAGCACGCCGCCGCGGCTTGCGAGTGATTCGGCCACGATCTCGCGCCGCACCTGCGAGGGAAGCAGGCGCTGGATCGCGGCGACGATGGCGCTCGCCGTGGCGTCACCGATGCCCACCGCGATCGCGCACGCCTGGGGGTCGTGCTCGGCCTGGGCCAGGAGCTCGCGCGCCACTGCCTCGGGGTCGGCTAAGTCGTCGGCGATCGCTAGCAGCTCGCTCGGGCCCGCGGGTGAATCGATCGAGACCCGGCCGCTGACCAGGAGCTTGGCCGCCGCCACGTAGGCGTTCCCGGGCCCGACGATGCGATCGACTCGTGGCACGGTCTCGGTGCCGAACGCCATCGCGGCGACGGCGCCCGCGCCTCCGATCGCGAACACCCGGTCGGCGCGCGCCAGCTCGGCGGCCGCGAGCACGAGGCGCGAAGGCAGCCCGGTCCGCTCCGTCCCGGTCGTGGCCTCGCCGGGCGCGGGAGGCGAGCACACGATGACCTCGCTCACGCCCGCCACGCGCGCCGGGATCGCGCCCATCAGGACGCTGCTCGGGTAGGCGGCGCGGCCTCCGGGCGCGTAGACGCCGACCCGCCCCATGGGATCGGGACGGCGTCCGATGACGACGCCGGGCTCGGTCTCGATTTCGGTGGTCCGGGGCAATCCCGCGCGGTGCCAGCGCTCGATGTTGGCTGCCGCGTGCTCCATTGCCCGGCGGAGCGAGGGGTCGAGGGTCTCGAGCGCGCTCCGTCGCGCGGCGGCCGGCACCTCCAGAGACCCGAGCTCGACGCCGTCCAGCTCCCGCGCCAGGGCGCGCAGCGCGGAGTCTCCCTGGGCGCGCACTCGCTCCACGATCTCCTCGGCTCGGGCCCTGACGCTCCCGGCCTCGGCGCCCGAACGGTCGAAGAGCAGCGAGCGGTCGGCGGGAGAAAGCCCCGCGATCGGGCCGGTGAAGCGCAGGGATGGGCACGCGGGCGCGGCACCTTCTCGCGGCGCCGCGCCGCGGGCGCCCGGGTGCCGGGAGGGGGCGCTCACGGCATCAGCCTCTCGATGCGCGTCACCAGGATGCCCTGGGCCCCGAGCGCCTTGAGGTCGGCGATCTTGCGGTAGATCGCGTCGGCCTGGACCACCGCGTGCACCGCCACCATGGTGTCGCCGTCGAGGATGTCGACGACCGTCGGGCCGTTGAGCCCCGGGAGCACGGCGCGCACTCGCTCCAGGCTCGCGCGCGGCACGTTCGCCATCACGTAGCGCTTGCCGCGCGCGCGCAGCACCGATCCCAGCGCCGCGACCAGCTCTTCGAACGCCCGCGCCTTGCTCGGAGCGCGTTCCGGCGCCGCGATCAGCCGCGCGCTCGACTCGAGGATGGTCGCGAGCTCGCAGAGCCCGTTGACGAGCAGCGTCGAGCCCGTCGAGGTGAGGTCGACGATCACGTCGGCGATGCCGAGGTGAGGGGCGATCTCCGCGGCTCCCGACATCGGTACCACCTCGATCGGGAGCCCACGGCATTCGAAGAACTTCTTCGTGAGCCGCGGGAAGACGGTGGCCACGCGCGAGGTGCCGCGCAGGTCGTCGAGCGAGGAGACGCCGATTCCCTCGCGAGCCGCCACCACCATGCGGCAGCGCCCGAACTCGAGGTCGAGCAGGGCTTCGAGCGAGCGGCCCGACTCGCACACCAGGTCCCAGCCGGTCACACCCGCGTCGGCGGCGCCGTCGGCCACGAATTCGGGGATGTCCTGCGCGCGCACGAACAGAGCCTCGAACTCGCCGCCAAGCGAGGCCGTGAGGGCGCGTTCGCCGCGGGCCCGGATGTCGAGCCCGGCGTCGCCGAACAACTCGCGCGTCTCGTCGGCGAGTCGGCCCTTGTTGGGTAGAGCGATCTTGAGCATGTCGATTATCTCACTGGCCTTTGGTTATTCCCTTGCACCGATGCCAAACGAAAAAGCCCGTCCGCTGGGACGGGCCGCGAGAGCTGCTGCGTTCGAGTTGGTGCGCTAGGACATCGCCCCGAGCACGCGCAGAGCCTCCCGACCCGTCGGGCCGTGGCCGTGATGCGCATGATGGTGGCGAGTCGTGTGCCTCATGACGAGATGTGACGTTACAACGCGGCGGGCGGGCGGTCAAATGCGAATTCACCTGACTGTGATGGCCCGCTTGCCCTCAGCCCGGTTGTCGTGCGCGCTGGCGGGTCCCGGCGCTTCTTGCGACGACGGCGCTGGGCTCGTTAGCTTGTAGGACATCGCCTGCGGCGGTTGTGGGGGCATTAGGAACGAAATGGATCTTCGAGGCAACAAACCGCTCTTCTTCGCCACCGATCTCACCAACTTCCTCGCGTGCCGCCATCTCACCGCGCTCGAGCGGCTGGCTGCCCACGGCCTGGCAAGGCGACCGGTCGCCGCCGACCCGATGCTCGAAATTCTCCAGGAGCGCGGCCTGGACCACGAGCGGGCGTACGTCCAGCACGTCGCGCGTTCGGCGAGCCGCGTCGTCGAGATCGACAGGCATTGTTCTACCGCGTTCGACGATACCGTCGGCGCGATGCGCGATGGCTGGGACGTCATCGTTCAGGCTCGGCTCGAGCACGGCGTGTGGGCGGGATGGGCCGACGTCCTGGTTCGCGTGGACGGCCAGAGCCGCTTCGGTCCATGGCGATACGAGCCGGTCGAGACCAAGCTCGCCAAGGAGACCCGTGGCGCGACGCTGATCCAGCTCTGTCTCTACGCGGATCTCCTGGCCGAGCTCCAGGGGGCTGAACCGGAGGTGCTGCGAGTCGTCGTCCCCGGGCGCGATTTCGAGCCCGAGTGTTACCGCTTCGCCGAGTTCAGCGCTTACTTCCGTCTCGTGCGGCATAACTTCGAAGCCGAGATCGAGAAGCCTCTGGCCGCGTCGATCGAGGCCGCCGAGCCTTACCCCGAACCGGTCGCCCACTGCGAGGTCTGCAGATGGTACCCGGTGTGCGAGAAGCGCTGGATCAAGGACGATCATGTCTCGCGGGTGGCGGGGATCCAGAAATCCCAGCGCAAGGAGCTGGCGACCTGGGGCGTGACGACCCTTGCCGGGCTTGCCCAGGTTCCACTGCCGCTACCGCGCAAACCGGACCGGGGGAGCATCGAGGCGCTCGTCCGGGTGCGAGAGCAGGCCCGCGTCCAGCTCGAGGCCCGCGTCACCGGCAGGCCCACCTACGAGTTGCTCGAAGTCGAGGAGGGTCACGGGCTGGCGGCGCTTCCGGAGCCATCGCCGCTCGACATCTTTCTGGATCTCGAAGGCGATCGGCAGGCGGAGAACGGCGGCTTCGACTACCTCTTCGGGTACGCCTTCCGTGACGGCGGCGGTCGCATTTGTTACGAGAAGCTCTGGGCGCTGACGCCGGACGAAGAAAAGCAGGCGTTCGAGCGACTCATCGATGCGATCCTCGAGCGTCGCGGCCACGACCCGGCGATGCACGTCTATCACTACGCGCCCTACGAACCGACCGCGATGAAGCGGCTCATGGGAAGGTATGCCACCCGCGCCGACGAGCTCGATCAACTGTTGCGCGCCGAGGTCTTCGTCGACCTCTATCGCGTGGTTCGTAAGGGTTTGCGAGCGGGCGTCGACAGCTACTCGATCAAGAAGCTCGAGCCGTTCTATGGGTTGGCGCGCGAGGTGGATCTCCGGAAGGCCTCGCGGCAGCTCTCCTTGGCGAGCTTGGTCTCGACCGGCTCGTATCGCCATGGACCGAAGCGGCTCTGGCCGTCCACGCGAACCAGGACGACTGCGTCTCGGCTCTCGAGCTGCGCGAGTGGCTCGAGAGGTTGCGCCTGGAGGTAGAGCGACGAGACGGCCATCCAGTGCCGCGCCCGGCCGAGCCGGTCGCCCAGCCCAGCGAGGAGCTCACCGAGCGGCTCGCGCGCATCCGTGCGGTCTCGGAGGCACTTACCGCGAGTCTTCCAGCAGAGCGAACCCGCGAACAGGAGGCTCAGTGGGTCCTCGCTCAGCTCCTCGAGTGGCATCGACGCGAGGACAAGGTCGACTGGTGGGAATACTTCCGACTCAACGGGATGGCCGACGACGAGCTCCTCGACGAGCCCGATGGCCTCGCGGGGCTCCAGTTCGTGGAACGCCTGGGGACGACGAAAGGAGGAGGTGCTGTCGATCGCTACCAGTTCCCGCCGCAGGACACGAGTCTCGATGAAAGGGACAAGGTACACGAGCCGGGATGCGAGACGCCCTCGAGATTTGGCGAGGTCGAGGCGATCGACCTCGAGCATCGAACGATCGATCTGCGCAAGGGGCCGGCGCGCGCGGGCTGCCATCCCACCGCCGTATTCAAGCACGACAAGGTTTCCAATCCTGAGGCCGTGGACGCCTTGCTGCGGCTTGGCGAGTTCGTGCGCGACCACGGGATCGATGCTCCGGGGTCGCACCGGGCCGCTCGCGACCTCTTGCTGCGGCTCAACCCGCGGCTCGTTGCCGGCGCGGCGCTGCGCAAACCCGGAGAACCGACCGTCGCCTGCGCACGCCGGGTCGGCCTTGCGCTCGACGGGGGTGTGTTCGCCATCCAGGGACCACCGGGCGCGGGCAAGACCTTCACCGGCGCGCGGATGATCGTGGATCTGGTTCGCGAGGGGAGACGGGTTGGAGTCACCGCGGTCAGCCACAAGGTGATCCGGAATCTGCTGGAAGAGGTGGTCAGGGCTGCCGCCGACGAGAAGGTTTCCATCCGCTGCATGCATCGGGTCAAGGAGAAGTCCGAGAAACCGGTCGCCGGGATCCACGAGGAGACGGACTCGGGGTGTGCCGTCAGGATGATCCTGGATGGGGATTACGACGTGGTCGGCGGGACCGCGTGGGTCTGGTCGAGGGAAGCCCTGGCGGGAGCCATCGATGTGCTGTTCGTGGACGAAGCGGGGCAGATGTCGCTGGCCAACGTTCTCGCTTGCGCCCAGGCGGCGACGAACCTGGTGCTCCTGGGGGACCCGCAGCAGCTCGAGCAGCCCCAGAAGGCCAGCCACCCCGAGGGTTCGGAGCTTTCGGCCCTCGAATACTTCCTCGAGGGCCACGAAACGATGCCCGAGGAACGGGGGCTATTCCTCGGAGAGACGTGGCGCCTCCATCCGTCGATCTGCGAATTCACCTCGGAGCTGTTCTACGAAGGGAAGCTCAACTCACACCCCAGCCTCGCCGCGCAGGTGGTAACCGGTCCCGCCCCCTTCGCGGGGTCGGGACTCTTCTACATTCCCGTCGTGCACGAGGGAAACCAGAACTCGTCGAGGGAAGAGGCCGAATGCGTCGCAGAGATCGTGAAGGGTCTCGTCACGGGGGGTGTTGACTGGACGGATCGCCACGGCCGGACCAAACCCGTGACGCTCGACGAAATCCTCATCGTCGCGCCATACAACGCCCAGGTGCTGGAGATCGCCGAGCGCATCCACGGGGCGAGGGTCGGAACCGTCGACAAGTTCCAGGGCCAGGAGGCGCCCATCGTCATCTACTCCATGGCAACCTCTACCCCCGAGGACGCCCCGCACGGCATGGAGTTCCTCTTCAGCCGGCACCGGCTGAACGTGGCGACGTCGCGGGCGCGCTGCGCGTGCATCCTGGTGGGCAGTCCCGAGCTTTTCGAGCCGGAGTGCCGCACGCCGGAGCAGATGCGGATGGCGAACGCGTTCTGCCGGTACCTCGAGATTGCTCGAACGGTCGAGCACTGGACGTCCCTCGTGGCCAGGTCTTAGCGCGCCGCACGCGGGACCGGCGCTGCAGCAAGAAGATGGACCTTGAGCGGAACCTGTCTTGAACCGATATGGAATGACGATGGCGACCCCACTCACATCCAACGATTCAAGAAACGTGATTCAAGCAAGCCGTCCTCGCACGGCGACCGAAGTCGCTCGGGCATTGGAGTTGGCGTGTCGCGCGTGGATGCTTCTGACGACGTGCTTTCTCGTGGGCAACGGAGCGATCGTTCTGCTCCTGGGCAGCGCCCGCCTGCACGATCTCGTTCAGGAGGGACCGTTATCCCGGCTTCCGTTGACCCTCGTTTCGGTGGCGATTGCCTGGCTCGTTGTGGGTGCGGCGCTCTTCGCGTTGGGCAATAGAGCGCTGCGGGAACGGCACTGGCTCACTGTGCTGTGCGCGTTCTTCGTGCTGATGCTGTACGCGAACATCCTTCGCGAGCGTCTCGCGTACGCCGATGTCAGGGACTACGTCCTTGCCGCGCACGATCTGGCCCAGCATACGACGCTCCACGCTCGGTATCTCTACCCGCCGTTCTTCGCGACCGTCCTTGCAGCCTTGCTGCCGCTCGGGGACCTGTCCGTGGAGTGGAT
>VBOT01000038.1:35502-49887 GCA_005893225.1 Candidatus Eiseniibacteriota bacterium | reverse complement strand
CGCTCAGCACCCGCACGAAACCCGCCTGCCTCATGAGACGCGGAAGGAGCCCGGGGCGGCCGAGCCGCAGCGGATGGGCTGACTTCTCCGGATCCGGCAGAGGCGCGTCCAGAAACGGGCGCACGGCGTCGTATCGCAGCCGGTGAGCGGGGTTCCTCTCCAGCGGTCCCCACACCGCCAGCGCGATCCTCCCGCCCGGCCTGAGCAGGCGGCGCATGCGGTCGAGCGCCATCGGGACGTCGTCGGCGAACATGAGGCCGAACCGCGACGCCACCCGGTCGAAGCGCTGCCTCGCGGCGTCGAAACGCGTGAGGTCGCCGCGCTGGAACCGCACGTTGCCGAGCCCGAGAAGCCGCGCTCGCCGGCGCGCGACCGCGAGCATCGGAGCGGAGATGTCGATGCCGAGGACCCGGCCCCGCGGCCCCACCCAGCGGGCGATCGCGAGCGCGGGGTCGCCGATCCCGCAGGCCAGGTCGGCGACGCGCCGGCCCGGCTCGAGGTCGAGCGCCCGGAAGAGCACCGGGTCGACGCCGCCGAGCGAGTGCTGGAGCACCGGCTCCCAGCGCTCCCATGCGGAGGCGAGACGGCTCCAGAACTTGCGTTCGCGCCGGCGCGTCTCGGCGCTCAGCGGCTCGATCGCCGCGGCGAGCCGACCCGCCCGCGCCCCTTGCCCGGGGGTCCGGCGCACCGCCTCAGCCCCGCACGAGCTTCTTGTACCGGATCCGGTGCGGGCTGTCCGCCTCGGCTCCCAGCCTCTGGCGGCGGCCGGCCTCGTAGTCCTGGTAGTTGCCCTCGAACCACACCGCGCGGCTGTCGCCCTCGAAGGCGAGCATGTGCGTGGCGATGCGGTCGAGGAACCAGCGGTCGTGACTGATCACCACCACGCAGCCGGCGAACTGGAGCAGCGCCTCCTCGAGCGCCCGCAGCGTGTCCACGTCGAGGTCGTTGGTCGGCTCGTCGAGCAGCAGCACGTTGGCGCCGCTCCTGAGCATGCGGGCGAGGTGGACGCGGTTCCGCTCGCCGCCCGACAGATCCTTCACGCGCTTCTGCTGGTCGGCGCCCTTGAAGTTGAACGAGGCCACGTAGGCGCGGGAGTTGACGCTGCGCTTGCCGAGCTCGAGCGTGTCGCGGCCGTCCGAGATCGCCTCCCATACGTTCGCCTCGCCGGGCAGCGCGTCACGGCTCTGGTCCACGTAACCGAACTTCACGGTCTCGCCGACGCGCAGGGCGCCCGCGTCCGCCTTCTCCTGCCCAACGATGATCCGGAACAAGGTGGTCTTCCCGGCGCCGTTCGGGCCGATCACGCCGACGATCCCGCCGGGCGGGAGCTTGAACGAGAGGTCGTCGAACAGCACGTTCTCGCCGTAGGCCTTGCGCAGGCCTTCGGCCTCGATCGCGAGCTTGCCGAGCCTCGGGCCCGGCGGGACGTAGATCTCCACCGTCTCCGGGAGCCGCTCGGTCTCCTCAGCGATCATCCGCTCGTAGGCGGCAAGCCGCGCCTTGCCCTTGGCCTGGCGGGCGCGCGGGGCCATGCGCACCCACTCGAGCTCGCGCTCGAGGGTGCGCTGGCGCGCGCTCGCCTGCTTCTCCTCGACCGCCAGGCGCTGGCGCTTCTGGTCGAGCCACGACGAGTAGTTGCCTTCCCACGGGATCCCGGCACCGCGGTCGAGCTCGAGGATCCAGCCCGCGACGTTGTCCAGGAAGTAGCGGTCGTGAGTCACCGCCACGACCGTGCCCGGATACTCCTTGAGGAAGCGCTCGAGCCACGCCACCGACTCGGCGTCGAGGTGATTGGTGGGCTCGTCGAGGAGCAGCAGGTCGGGACGCTGGAGCAACAGCCGGCACAGCGCGACCCGCCGCCGCTCTCCGCCCGACAGGGTTGCGACCTCCTGGTCGGGCGGCGGGCAGCGCAGCGCGTCCATGGCGATCTCGAGCGTGCGATCGAGCTCCCAGGCGTTGGCCGCGTCGATCTGGTCCTGGACCCTGGCCTGCTCCGCGAGGAGCTTCTCCATCTCGTCGGGCTCCAGCGGCTCGGCGAAGCGCGCGCTGATCGCGTTGAAGCGGTCGAGCAGGGCGCGCGTCTCGGCCACGCCCTCCTCGATGTTGCCGAGCACGTTCTTCTTCGAATCGAGCTTCGGCTCCTGGGGCAGCAGGCCGACCTTGATGCTCTTGGCGGGAAACGCCTCGCCCAGGAACGAGGGGTCCTCGCCGGCCATGATGCGGAGCAGCGAGCTCTTGCCGGCGCCGTTCGCCCCGATCACGCCGATCTTGGCGCCGAAGAAGAACGACAGCCAGATGCCCTTGAGGATCTCGCGATTGGGAGGGACCACCTTCCGGAGGTCCTTCATCACGAAGATGAATTCGGGGGACATGAAACCTCGCTCGAAGAATGGGAGGGGATCGACGGGTTGCCGGCGCGGGCGCTGGCGTCAAGATGCGGGATGGGCGCCGGCGGGCGCAAGGCGAGGGCCGGGGCCTGGACTTTCCCCTTGATTACCGAGAGGACTCTCCCCTCGGTCACCGATATGAGCAAGCCCAACGACCTCGTCCAAGGCACCCTGGATCTGCTGATCCTCAAGATCCTCGCGTTCCAGCCACTCCACGGCTGGGCGATCAGCCGTCGCCTGAAGACCATCTCCGACGACGTGCTCCAGGTCAGCGAAGGCTCGCTCTACCCCGCGCTGCACAAGCTCGAGCAGGAAGGCTGGATCACCGCCGAGTGGAAGCAGACGGAAAACAACCGGCGCGCGAAGTTCTACTCGCTCACCCGTCTTGGACGGAGGCATCTCGAGCGGGAGTCGGCGAGCTGGCACCTGCTGTCGTCGGCCATCACGCGCGTCGTCCGGCTCTCGGAGGCCTGATCCCCGATGCGGTCCGAACACTGGTGGTACACGGTGCCCTTGCGGCTCAGGTCGATCTTCCTTCGAAGTCGAGTGGACCGCGAGCTCGACGAGGAGATGCAGTTCCACCTGGACCGGCTGATCGAGGAAGCCATCGCCGAGGGGCTCTCCCCGCAAGAGGCTCGGAGCGCGGCGATGCGCGCGATGGACGGGCTGGAGCAGAGGAAGGAGGATGCTCGGGACACGCGGCGCACGGGGTGGTTGACCGACTTTCTCGACGACGTCCGCTACGCGAGCCGGAGCCTGCGGCAGACCCCCGGGCTCTCCCTCTTCGTGGTGGCGACGCTCGCGCTAGGGATCGGGATGACCTCGGCGCCGCTCAGCATGACCGATGCGCTGATCTTCCGTCCCTACCCGGTCCCGCATCCGGGCAACGTGGTCACGCTCACGAGCACTTCCCGCTTCAGCAGCTTCGAGCTGTTCTCGTATCGCGAGTACCTCGACATCCGCGACCACACGAAGAGCTACGACGGCGTGATCGCGAGTGGGGATTTCGTTCCGTTCGGCTACAGCGTGAGGGCCGGCGAGGTCGCGCGGGTCCGGGGCGGGATGCTCGTCTCCGGGAACTACTTCTCCGTGCTCGGCGTGAGGCCGCAGCTCGGGCGGGGATTCCGCGCCGACGAGGACCAGGTCCCCGGTCGCAACCCGGTCGTGGTGCTGGGGCCCGACTTCTGGAAGCACGAGCTGGCGAGCGACCCGTCCATCGTCGGCAAGACGATCCGGCTCAACGGCGTGGACTTCGCCGTGATCGGGGTCGCTCCCGAGTCCTTCCCCGGTATGCAGATCTTCGTACGCCCCGACTTCTACGTGCCGTTGGCCATGGCTCGCCGCTTTTCCACCAGCGCGAACAAGGATTTCTTCGAGGACCGCGACGATCGCGGGCTGATCGTGCGCGGCCGCCTCAAGCGCGGCGTCACGCTGCAGCAGGGCCGGAACGAGCTCGCCGCGCTCGCCCGCGACCTCGAGCGCGAGCACCCGCAGTCGAACCGCAACCGCGGCGCGTGGGTGCGGACCCAGTTCCAGATGCGCACGCGCGCGGACGAAGCCAACTGGAAGTTCGGCGTGATCTTCGCGGTCCTCTCGCTGGCTGTGCTCCTGGTGGCGTGCACCAACGCCGCGGGACTGCTCCTCGCCCGGGCCAGCACGCGGACGCGCGAGGTCGCCGTGCGGCTGGCGCTAGGGGCTGGGCGCTCGCGGCTGATCCGCATGCTCTTGACCGAGAGCCTGCTCCTCGCCTGCCTGGGCGGTCTCGCCGGCGTGGGCGTGGGCTTCGTCGCGCTCCGGATCCTGCACCGGTTCAGCATCCCGACCACGCTTCCCGTCCAGATCCCGTTCCGCATGGACGCGCGGCTCCTGCTCGCGAGCCTCGTGCTTTCACTCGCGAGCGCGATCGCGTTCGGCCTGGCGCCGGCGCTGCAGAGCACGCGCGGGAACCTGGTGGAAGGCTTGAAGGCGGCCGACGTCGAACCCCTGGGGCGCAAGCGGCTGTGGGGACGGAACGTGCTCGTCGTGGCGCAGGTGTCCGCGTCGCTCATGCTCCTCACGGCGTCGTTCCTCATGGTGCGCGGCTTCCACAACGGCCTGGTCGAGGGCATGGAGTTCGCGAAGGTCGCGAAGGACCACGTGCTCATGGCGAGCTTCGATCCGCGCCTGCTCCAGTACGACGCGGCCCGGACCCAGCGGTTCTACCAGCAGCTGGCCGAGCGGGCGCGGGAAGCGCCCGGGGTTCAGAGCGCCGGGCTGACGCAGAACCCGCCGCTCGGGCTCGAGGATTTCGAGGCCATGCGCTTCGTTCCCGAGGGCGTCCAGATGCCCGACGATCGCGAGACGTTCAACTCGGCGATGGACACGGTGGACGAGGGCTTCTTCGACGCCATGGGGATCCCGATCGTGCGGGGCCGAGCTTTCCGGCGCTCCGACGGCCCGGACGCGCCGCGCGCGGCCATCGTCAACGAGCACTTCGCGAACCATTTCTGGCCCGGGGCGGACCCCGTGGGCAGGCGGATCCACCTCGACCGTCGGGACGGCACGCCGGTCGAGATCTTGGGGGTCGCGAGGACCGTCCGGTACCGGGACACCGGCGAGAAGTCCCTGGACTTCGTGTACCTGCCGCTCGCGCAGCGACCCGTCTCGCGAATGACGCTGCTCCTGCGCGCGACCGCAGGCCCGCTCACCGTGCTGGAGCCGCTCCAGGACATCGTGCGCACGCTCGATCCCAATCTCCCGATCGTGGACACGCGGACCTACATGACGATCTACCGCTATGCCGCGGTGGACGGCCCGGGCGTGGCGATCAATCTGGTGACCATCATGGGCGCGACGGCCCTGCTGCTGGCGATCGCGGGGCTCTATGGGCTCGTGGCCTACAACGTGAGCCGCAGGACCAGGGAGATCGGCATTCGCATGGCCATCGGCGCGAGCCGGCCTGACGTCATCAGGCTGGTGCTGGGCAAGGGGCTCGTGCTCGTGGCGGTGGGAACGGTGATTGGCCTCGTCCTGGGGTTCACCCTGGAGCAGCTCATGAACTCCATGCTCTTCAATGCGGGTGGGGTCGACGTCTGGGTCTACCTCGTCGTCGTGCCATCGATGTTCCTGGTGACGATGCTGGCGGCTTACGTGCCGGCGCTGCGAGCCTCGCGCATCGAGCCGACGGAGGCGCTCCGGTACGAGTAGGCGGGGGGTGGCCAGGGGGTCCGGGCCAAGCTCCCAGGCATAGTCCCTCCAGACCGCGACCGCGCGTCGGTTATGCTCGGCCCTCATGGCCCGCATCGTTCTCACCACCTTCGGCACCCTGGGGGATCTCAACCCGTACATCGCCGTGGCCCGCGAGCTCGGCGCCCGCGGTCACCGCCCGGTGATCGCCACCCACGCCTCCTACCGTGAGCGGGTGGAACGGGCTGGATCGGAGTTCCATCCGGTGCGCCCCGACTTTACCGACTTCGGGGAGCTCGCGGAGGTGTATCGGCGCTCCATGGATGCCCGGAGCGGCAGCCGGTACGTGGTGCTACGCCTGGCGCTGCCGTTCGTTCGTGCGAGCCATGCGGATCTCGAGGCAGCGTGCCGAGGCGCCGACGCCCTGGTCAACCACATGCTGACGTTCGCCGCTCCCTTGGTGGCGGAGAAGACCGGGATGCCCCGGATCCATACTTTGCTTCAGCCGTACGCCCTGTTCTCCGCGTTCGACCCTCCGCTGGATGCCTCGATGCCGGGCTCCGCGTGGTTGCGCCGGCTGGGACCGGGAGTCTGCAAGCGTCTCTGGTGGCTGGCCCGCGCGGCGAGCCGATCCTGGTTCCGCGAGGTTTCGGCGCTGCGCGCGGAGCTTCGCCTCCCCTCGACCGCGCACCCGCTCTTCGACGGCGCCTCGGCAGCGCTCAACCTCGCGCTGTTCTCGTCGGTGCTCGCCGCGCCTCAGCCGGACTGGCCGCCGCGCACGATCGTGACGGGGTTTCCGCTTCACGACCGGGACGAGCGGGGCGAGGGAATGCCCGCGGAGCTTCGGACCTTTCTCGACCAGGGGCCGGCGCCGATCGTGTTCACCCTCGGCTCGTCCGGCGTCTGGAGCGCGGGGAGCTTCTACGACGAGGCCGCGGACGCCGCCCGGCGATTGGGGATGCGTGCGGTGCTGCTCACCGGTGCGAATCGGCCGCCCGCTCTCCCGCGGGACGTGGTCGCGGTCGGCTACGCGCCGCACTCCGAGCTCTTCCCCCGCGCGGCCGCGATCGTTCACCAGGGCGGCATCGGCACCACCGGGCAGGCGCTGCGGGCCGGGCGCCCGACGCTGATCGTTCCCTTCAGCCACGATCAGCCCGACAACGCGGCGCGCTGCGCGAGGCTCGGCGTGGCGCGGGTGGTGCCGCGCCGCTTGGCGCGCGCCGGGCGCCTCGCGCGCGAGTTCCGGGCCCTGCTGGACGACTCCGGACTGCGGTCGCGGGCCGAGCAGGTGGCCTCCCGGGTGCGGGCCGAGGACGGTGCAAAGATCGCGGCCGACGCCATCGAGGGTCTGCTCGGCGCCGGGTGCTCCGCGTCCCCTCGCCGGGCTTCTGCTACGCTGCCAGGCCGATGACGAGACCCCCGGCAAGAGCCCGCCGCCCGCGAAGCGTGACGCCCCACCCGGACGTCACGATGGAGTTCCACGTCTCGCGCGCCGCACGAGAGCGCTACGGCATCGAGGAGCCGTGGTTCTCGCTCACCGGGAACGTGGTGATCGCCGACTTCGCCGCCACCCGCCGGTTCGCCCACCGCATGAACCAGGTCCGGGACGCCGCGGGGCGGAGCGAGCGCCCCGTCCAGCCGGGCGAGCTCCACGCCATGGGACTGATCGACGAGATCCTCCACTGCGTCGCGATGCTCTACCGCCAGCAGATGAAGCCCGACGCCGTGGCGCGAGCGCTGGAGGTGCTGGAGCGGCGCCTCGGCCGGAAGCAGCTCGACGCAGTGCTCGGACGGTTCACGGCGGAGTTCCCGCCGCTCGCCGTGTACCGGGGCGAGCTCGGTCCCGAAGGCTATCTCGAGGGCGCGACCGCCGGCGTCTCCCACCGCGAGGTGGTGCTGGAGGAGCTGCTGCTGCTCTGGCTCGCCAACGTCAACCCGGCGTTCGCTCCGTTCCTCGAGCTGTTCGACGAGGGGGCGCTCCAGGGCACGCGCTTCGCCGAGGCGGTGGGGGCGCTCGGCGAGTTCTTCGCGACGCAGCCGGTCTTCGGTCCGGACCACCAGAGCCTGACCGACATGCTGCGCGCTCCGGCGATCGCCTCGCCCCACTCGCTCTCCGGCCAGCTCGAGTACATCCGGCGGCGCTGGGGCTATCTGCTCGGCGATTTCCTCCGGCGCCTGCTGGTCACGCTCGACGTGATCCGCGAGGAGGAACACGCGCGGATGATGCGCTTCCGCGCCTGGAGCCAGAGCCACCGGTCGCCGGTCCCCGATTACCGGGGAATCGAGACCGAGTACGAGCGCTTCACCCCGGACCGCGACTGGATGCCCCACGTGGTGATGATCGCGAAGAGCGCCCACGTGTGGCTCGATCAGCTCTCCCGCCGGCACGGGCGCCCCATCACCCGGCTGGACCAGGTCCCGGACGAGGAGCTGGATCGGCTCCGGCGCTGGGGCATCACGGCGCTCTGGATCATCGGCCTCTGGGAGCGGAGCCCGGCCTCCCAGCGCATCAAGCAGCTGTGCGGGAATCCCGACGCCGCGGCCTCCGCCTACTCCCTGGTCGATTACTCCGTCGCCCAGGCCCTGGGTGGCGACGGCGCCTGCGAGGACCTGCGCGCCCGCGCCTGGAGGCGCGGCATCCGCCTGGCGAGCGACATGGTGCCGAACCACATGGGGATCGATTCCCGCTGGGTGATGGAGCATCCAGACTGGTTCGTGTCACTCGATTCCAGCCCGTTCTTCAACTACAACTTCAACGGCCCCGACCTCTCGTCCGACTCCCGGGCCGGGGTCTTCATCGAGGACCACTACTTCGACAAGAGCGACGCCGCGGTGGTGTTCAAGCGCGTGGACCGCGCGAGCGGCCAGTCCCGCTACCTCTACCACGGCAACGACGGGACGCTCACGCCGTGGAACGACACGGCGCAGCTCAACTATCTGAACCCCGAGGTGCGCGAGGCCGTCATCCAGACCATCCTCCACGTCGCGCGCCAGTTCCCCATCATCCGCTTCGATGCCGCCATGACCCTCACCAAGCGCCACTACCAGCGGCTGTGGTTCCCCGAGCCGGGGACCGGTGGGGCCATCCCGTCCCGGGCCGAACACGGGATGACCAAGGCCGAGTTCGACGCCGCCATGCCGAACGAGTTCTGGCGCGAGGTGGTGGACCGGGTCGGGGCCGAGATGCCCGACACCCTGCTCCTCGCCGAGGCGTTCTGGCTCATGGAGGGCTACTTCGTGCGCACCCTCGGCATGCATCGGGTCTACAACAGCGCCTTCATGAACATGCTGCGCGACGAGGAGAACGCCAACTACCGCTCGGTGATCAAGAACACCCTCGAGTTCGACCCCCAGATCCTGAAGCGCTACGTGAACTTCATGAACAACCCGGACGAGCGCACCGCGGTCGACCAGTTCGGGAAGGGCGACAAGTACTTCGGCGTGTGCACCCTGATGGTCACCCTGCCCGGCCTGCCGATGTTCGGTCACGGGCAGATCGAGGGGTTCGCCGAGCGCTACGGGATGGAGTTCCGCCGCGCGTCGTGGGACGAGACGCCGGACCGCTGGCTCATCGAGCGCCACGAGCGCGAGATCTTTCCGCTCCTCCACCGGCGGCGCCTGTTCGCGGAGGTCCGCGACTTCCTGCTCTACGACTTCTTCACCCCCGAGGGACACGTCAACGAGGACGTCTTCGCCTACTCCAACCGGGACGGCTCCGAGCGGGCGCTGGTGCTCTATCACAACCGCTATGCGCGCACCGCGGGCTGGATCCGCACGTCGGCGGCGTACGCGGTCAAGGCCGGCAGCGAGAAGACGCTCCGCCAGCGAAGTCTCGGCGAGGGGCTCGGGCTCACCCGGAGCCCGGCGCACTTCTGCATCTTCCGCGATCACTTCTCGGGGCTGGAGTACATCCGGAGCTCGCTGGAGCTGTTCGAACGCGGGCTCTACGTGGAGCTCGGGGGATTCCAGTGCCAGGTCTTCCTGGACTTCCGGGAAGTTTCGAGCGAGCGGGATCGGCCCTGGGCCGAGGTCGCGGCGGAGCTGGCCGGGCGAGGCACGCCGAGCCTCGACGAGGCGTTGCTCGAGATCCAGCTCAGGCCGGTGGTCGGGCCCTTCCGCGAGCTGGTCAACGCCTCCCTGTTCCAGAGCCTCTTCGAGGCCCGCGGGCGGACCCGCGCGGCTCTTCCGCCGCTCCGGCGCGCGGAGCCGGCGGACCCGCTCTCGGAGCCGGTGGCGTCCGCGGGTCGCGGCGACGGCGGTTCGCGGGCGGGCGAGCGTGTGGAGCTTCCCGACGGCGTGGGGGCGCTCCTCGGCGACATCGGCCACAAGCTCCAGCGGCTCCTCGAGGCGGTGAAGCTCCAGGCCGGGGCGTCGCGCGACGGGACGGCGGTGGCGGCGGAGGTGGAACGGGAGCTCGCGGTGATCCTGCGCCAGCCGGACGGAGCGCCCGGGGGCGACGACGCGACGGGCCTTGGCACGCTCCTCGGCTGGCTCTTCACCCACGCGCTGGGGAAGGTAAGCGGGGAAGGTCAGCCCGAGGGCCTCGGCCGCGAGTGGCTCCGCGCCTGGAGGTGGAACCGGGTCCTGGTCGAGACGCTCCGGGAGCTCGGCCTCGAGGCCGGCGAGGCGGCCCGCAGGGTGGAGATGATCGAGGCGCTGGTCGCTCACGGCCGGGCCTTCCGGTGCGCGGCGCTCGAGGAGGGGGGTGCGGGGCGCGCGCTCGAGTCGTGGCTCGCGGACGATCAGGTCCAGCGCGTCGTCAGGGCGAACGAGTACGAAGGCAGCTGGTGGTTCCACAGGGAATCCTGGGAGTCCTGGCTCGAGTGGCTGGTGGCGGTGGCGGAGATCGAGTGCGCCGCCGACCCCTCGCTCGAGCCTCGCCTGCGAGACCTGCATCTCGGCGCCTGCCGGGATCTGGCCGCGCGAATGATCGAAGCCGCGGCGGAATCCGGTTACCGGCTCGATCGACTGGTGGCGCGAGTCACGGCCTGAGGCTCTAGCAGGAGCCTGTCGCCCTGTCCGCTCCCGGGACGAGAGAGTCCCAGAACCGGACACTCGCACGGCTGCACGCCATCGCCCTCGAGCGTCCAACTCGCTGAAATCCAACGAGCCGCAACCTGGGCACCCGGTGGCCCGTTTCTTGGTTTAAGAGGCTGCGGGTTCTCTGTCTCCAGGGCGCGTCGAGTCTTCCCATCTGCACCTCCATCGGCGCGCCCGGAGACTCCATCGAGGGATGACGTGGACATTCAGCGCCCACCCAGGCCCAACCGACGTCCCTATGTCTATGCCGGGATGGTGGCGAGCCTCGTGGCAGCGACGGTTGGCTTCGGCCACCTGAGGCCCGCCGCGCCCACGGTCGAGCGCGCCACGCTCTGGACCGACACGGTGAAGCGCGGCCCGATGCTTCGCGAGGTGCGGGGCACCGGAACCCTGGTTCCCGAGCAGATGCGCTGGATCTCGGCGGTCACGGCGGGTCGGATCGAGCGCATCCTCGTCAGGGCAGGGACTCCGGTCGACGAGAACGCCGAGCTGCTCGAGCTCAGCAATCCGGATGTCCAGCTCGAGGCGCTCGACGCGGATCGCCAGTTGACGCTCGCGCAGGCCGAGCAGGCGAGCCTCGAGTCGGCGCTCCAGAACGGCGTGCTGTCGCAGGAAGGAGTGTGATGGCGACCCACACCGACTACATGGACGCGAAGCGCGCCGAGGAGACCGCGGTCAAGCTCTCCAGCGAGGGCCTGATCTCGGGTCACGAGCGCGACCGCGCGAAGGACAAGGTCGAGGAGATGACCACTCGCTACGACAGCGAATGCAAGCGGCTCGCCCTGCTCGAGCACTCCGCCGAGGCGCGTTCGATTCCGAGCAGCGATTGAAGCTGGTGAACCGGGCCGGCGAGCGGCTGCTCGGACGGCCAGCGGAGAATCTGGTCGGCCGTTCGGCCGACGAGCTCGCTCTCCGGGAGGCGCTGACGGGCGAAGCGCCGCGGGTGTTCGACGAATCGTTTCCCGGGGGGGCCGGCCGCTGGGAAGCGCGCCGGAGCGAGTTCAGGCAGGGCGGCACACCCCATCGGCTGCTGGTGCTCGCGGACCTCTCCCGGACGCTGCGTGAAGAGGAGCGAATGGCGTGGCAGAGGCTGGTCCGCGTGCTGAGCCACGAGATCAACAACTCGCTCGCCCCCATCAAGTCGATCGCGGAAAGCCTGCAGAGCATGGTGTCGCGGGGCACGAGCCCCGAGCAGCTGGAAGGCGACGTCAAGACCGGCCTCGGCGTCGTCGCGGCGCGGGCCGAATCGTTAAGCCGGTTCATGGCCGCTCATGCGCGCCTGGCGCGTCTCCCGCGGCCGAGGCTCGCGGCGACCGAAGTCGAGCCCTGGGTGCGACGAGTCGTGGCATCGGAGACCCGATTGCCGTGGAAGTGTCCTCGGGCGGATCGCTCACGATCGCTGCCGACGGCGATCAGCTCGACCAGCTCCTCATCAATCTGGTGCGGAACGCGGCCGACGCGGCGCTCGAGACCGGCGGCGGAGTGCGCGTCGGCTGGCAGAGGCAGCCCGGTCACATCGAGGTCTGGGTCGAGGACGACGGACCCGGACTCTCGGACACCGAGAATCTCTTCGTGCCCTTCTTCACCACCAAGCCGAACGGCACGGGTGTGGGGCTCGCGCTCAGCCGCCAGATCGCGGAGGCGCACGGCGGGACGCTGATCCTGGAGAACCGGCTGGGCGGGCGCGGAGGCGTGGCGCGGCTGAGACTGCCGGTGGGCCCTGACCTTCCAACGTTGCGCCGGCTCCGCTAGATTGCGCCGGATGTCCCCGGCCGGCACTGGGTTCCCGCCTCACGAGACGCGCGCCCCGGCCGCGCGCGGGGGTGACGCACCCTTCCCGCTCTTGACTCGTTTCTAGAGGATCATCGCCCTTGACCAAGCCTCGACCCTGTTTCCCCGCCACCCTGGCCGCATTCTGGGTGATGCTCGTTGCCGGGTTCGGGTCCGCGGCGCCGGCCGAAAAGCCCGCGAGCGCCGCCAAGCCGGGAGCAAAGCCCGACACCACCGCTCCGGTCGTCACCCATCATCTGATCGTCGTGAACGGGAAGCCCCTAGCTTACACGGTGGCCGCCGGAACGCTGCCGCTCAAGAACGATCAAGGCGAGACCGAGGCCGAGATCTTCTTCATGGCCTACACCCTCGACGGCGTGAAGAGCCCCGCCCAACGCCCGCTCATGTTCTCGTTCAACGGCGGGCCGGGCTCGTCGTCGGTGTGGCTTCACCTCGGGGCGCTCGGTCCCAAGCGCGTGAAGATGCGCCCCGACGGCGCCATGCCGCCGGCCCCCTACCAGCTCGTCGACAACCCCTACACCTGGCTCGATCAGACCGACCTGGTGTTCATCGACCCGGTCGGCACCGGCTACAGCCGCGCGAGCAAGCCGGAGCTGGGGAGGAAGTTCTGGGGCGTGCAGGGTGACCTCGAGTCGGTGGCCGTCGGCGAATTCATCCGCCTCTGGACGACGCGCTACAGCCGCTGGGCCTCGCCGAAGTTCCTGGCCGGCGAGAGCTACGGCACCACGCGCGCGGCCGGCCTCTCCGGCTACCTGGTCGAGCGCGGCATCGCCTTCAACGGGATCATCCTGGTCTCGTCGATCCTCAACTTCGAGACCGCCGATTTCACGCGCGGCAACGAGCTGCCGTACACGCTCTACCTGCCGACCTACACCGCCACCGCGTGGTACCACAAGAAGCTGCCCGCCGAGCTCCAGCAGCGCGACCTGTCCAGCACACTCGCCGAGGTCGAGCCGTGGGCCACCGGCGACTACGCGCGCGCCCTGGCGCTCGGCGACAAGCTGCCGCCGGAGCAGCGCGCCGCCGTCCTGGACCGGCTCGCCCGCTACACCGGGCTCGATCGCGGCTATCTCGACCTCGCGAACCTGCGCGTGGACATCCAGCACTTCTGCAAGGAGCTGCTGAGGAGCGAGCGGCGCACCGTGGGGCGGCTCGACAGCCGCTTCAAGGGCATCGACCAGCAGGCGACGGGAGAGACCCCCGAGTTCGATCCCAGCCTCGCGGCGATCCGGCCGCCCTACACCGCGATGTTCAACCAGTACGTGCGGGGGGAGCTGGGCTACAAGTCGGACCGCGTCTACTACATCCTGGGCGGAGGGATCCTCGGGCCGCTCGGGATTCCCCGACGTGAGCGGGTCGCTGCGCGAGGCGTTCTCGAAGAACCCCGACATGAAGCTGTTCGTGGCCTCGGGGCACTACGATCTCGCCACGCCCTACTTCGCCACCGATTACACGCTCGCCCATCTCCGGCTCGAGCCGGCCGAGCGGTCCCGCGTCACGACCCATCAGTACGAGGCCGGGCACATGATGTACATCGACGAGGCCGAGCTCGGGAAGCTCAAGCGGGACGTGGCGGCGTTCATCGCCGGAGCGCTGGAGACGAGATGAGCGGCCTGCTGATTCTGTTCCCGGCCGTCGGGCTCACGTAGGCGTCGAACACACCCGTCTCCACTTCCCCCCGGAGCCGGACCTGCACCCAGAGGCGATAGCGCCCCGGGCTCGGGAATCCATAGGGGATCGCGAACTCGCCGGGCGGGCCCGCCGCCGGATCCCCCATGGCCCCCATCGATCCCATTCCGGCCAGGCGCCGCGCCAGCGAGCCGGGCACCGTGTCGGCGGGAGTTCGCAGGGTCAGGGCCATCTGCGAGGCCGGCGAAACGGTCCCGATCGGATGGAGATGGGCGAACACGGAGCCGTCGACGCGCGTGACGACGGCGTGCGCGGGCATGCCGAGGTAGGGCTCGAGCGGGGCCGGCCGGCCATCGGAATCGCGCACCACGAA
>VBOT01000038.1:0-35398 GCA_005893225.1 Candidatus Eiseniibacteriota bacterium | reverse complement strand
CCCACGTACCACGAGTCGTCGGGGTCGGCCCCCGGGGTGTCCCCGCTGGCCTCGGATGGGGTGGCCGCTCCGCCGCCGGGCCTGAGATCCAGCGAGGCGACGAGCGTACGGGCGAAGCCGCTCTCGTGAACGACGTCGGCGTAGACCCGATAGTGCCCGGCCGGGAGTAGCGGCAACGGAGACTCGAAGTGGCTCGAGTCGCGCATCAGGGGATGCAGGTGGGCCATTGCGTCGAGCCCCGGCTCGCGGATCAGGAACAGGTGCATGAGCTTTCCGTGATCGGGAATCAGGGGCGTCCACCGGCGCCCCATCCATTCGGGGTCGTCGATGGCGATGCCGAGCACGGGTGCGGGCGCGCGCGCGAGCAGCGTGGCGGCGGCGTGGAGCGGCCGGTTGAGGTTCTGCCGGTAGGCGCGGTCGACGGCGTTCCACCACTGCCGCCCGCCGGCGAGTGCCAGGGCGAGGATCGCGGCCGAGACGGTCACGACCACGCGGGCGAGGCGGCGGTGACTCGCGTCGATCGGCTCGCCCGGCGGAAGAACCCCCTCGCCGGCCGCGGCGCCCAGGAAGGTGAGCAACCCCGCGAGCAGGAAGAGTCCGAGGGCCGCGAGCAACCCGCCCAGCGCGGGGCTCATGGGCAACCGCCGTGTGGCGACCACCTGCACCGGCACGATCGCCTTGCCGGCGCCGCGGTCGCCGGACACGGTCACGTGCACGGCGTAGGAGCTCGCGACCATGAACCACAGGTGGGCGTCGAAGAGCCGGGGGTCGCCCCGCACCGGGAGCGCGTTCTCGGGTGGCGGCGCCGCGTCGGCGCCGCCGTTCCAGATGAACGGCTGGACGGCGACGCGGGTGGGACGTCCCGCGAGCACCCTGACGTCGATCTCGGCGAGGCCGGGCACGACCCCGGGCGCGCGCACCACAACGCGCACCGGGTAGCGGCCGGCGGGGCCCTCGAACCACGTGTCGGGGCTGCCGACGTGCGCACGGGAGGTTCCCCACCAGGAGCCGATCGCCAGCGCCAAGCCGAGGGCCGTTGCGGTGGCCTTGCGCCTCCCGATCCCGGCCGGCGCTGCGGTCATCGTCTGACCCTGGCCATCCATGCGCCCCAGCCGAGGCCGACCCTCGAGGTCACGGTGGCGACGGCCATGGCCCAGACGATGCCGAGCGCGAAGCGCGCACCGCTCCAGCGGCCCGCGCCGTCCCGGTCGAGATTCCAGTACTCGTAGCGCCACGGGCCGAGACGCGAGCCGTAGTTCCAGTGATCCGCGGCGAAGACGAAATTTCGCGCCGCGGGGGAGAGCAGGAACTCGGCGAAGAACCACTGCACCACGAGCAGCGAGAGCACGAACGTGACGCCAAGCGCAGCAGCGAGCCGCCACTTGCTCCGGCCGCCGAGACGCTCGAGGAGCAGGTCGAGCGCCACCGCCGGAACGACCAGGAGGAGCGGGAAGGTGGGCGGCTGCATGTGGCCCACCGGGTTGTAGATCGGGCCGAGCAGAGGCGTGGCGGGAAAGAGCTGGAGGATCCACATCATCGCGAGCGTGAGACCGGTGTAGACCGCCGCGATCGCCGTGACCGGCGAGCGTATCGCGGCGGCCCGCGCCGGTCCGATCATGAAGAGCGGGAACGCTGCCGCGCTCACCTTGTAGAACAGTGCGCTGTGCATCATGTTCGGGAACCCCGTGTACTCCCACGCGATCGTGGCCGCCATGAGGAGCGCGATGCCGGCGCAGTAGACGTAGAGCCATCCGAGAGCCGAGGAAGCCCCACCGGCGCGGTTCTGATGCGCGAGCACGAGCAGCATCGCGCCCATCTCGATCGCGATCATCCCGAGTCCCAGGACCGTGTGCGGCGGGCTTAGGATCTCGACGTCGAGCCCGTAGGCGTTGTGCCACCAGTTGTCGAACGGCGCCGAGGTCAGCATCGCGAAGCTCCCCCAGATGCAGAGCCAGGCGCCGAGCGGCCCGCGCAAGCCCCAGAAGCCGACGCTCGCGGCGCGCTCCTCGGGGCATCCGGCGAAGGTGGTCTTGAGCACCCGCGCTCCGGAGGCCAGGCCTCCCACGAGGCCCCCCAGGTAGATCGCCAGGTGCGCCGGGGTGAGGAACCGGTCGCGCCCGATGGTGCGATGCCAGGAGATGTCCCAGAGAAGCCCCACGATCACGCTGGTTGACGCCAGCGCCGTGGCGGCCAGGTACCCGGGCACGCGCGCGCGGAGCGCCGTCGATGAAGGCGCGGCTGCGATCGGCTCTTCGAGGAACGTGGTCATGGTTCCGGAACGACCGAGGTGGTGTCTCGGTGCGGACTTGCGCGCCGAGAAGATAGTGGTTCCGATCGCGTCCGTGAAGACCCGTGCTATCATCCCGCGCCTCTTCACCTCGGACACAAGGAGAACGCTCATGGCTACGCGTGAATCGGAGTCTGTCGCAGGTGAGCTGAAGCAGCGTATGCGCGGCCAGGTCCTCCTCCGCGGGGACTCCGGCTACGACGAGGCCCGCAAGATCTGGAACGGCGACATCGACCGCCGGCCCGCCATCATCGTGCGGTGCGCGGGCGTGGAGGACGTGAAGGCGGCGGTGGCCTGCGCCCGCGCGCGGGGGATCTCGATCGCGGTTCGCGCGGGCGGCCACAGCCTGCCCGGACACTCGGTCGCCGACGGGGCGCTGATGCTCGACCTTCGGGACATGAACAAGGTCACGGTGGACGCGGCGGCGCGGCGCGCCGTGGTCCAGGGCGGGGCGATCTGGTCCGACGTGGACGCGGCGACGCAGCCCCACGGGCTCGCGGTCACCGGCGGCCACGTGACCCACACCGGCGTCGCCGGCCTGACGCTCGGCGGCGGGATCGGCCACCTGATGCGGAAGCTCGGGCTCACCATCGACAACCTGCTCTCCGCCCAGGTCGTGACGGCCGACGGCCAGGTGCTGCGGGCGAGCGCGACCGAGAATCCGGACCTGTTCTGGGCGATCCGGGGCGGGGGAGGGAACTTCGGTATCGCCACCGAGTTCGAGCTCAAGCTCGCCCCGGTCGGTCCCATCGTGCTCGGCGGCCTCGCGTTCTGGGCGGCGGAGAAGGGCCCGGAGCTGATTAGGCGGTACCGGGAACTGTGCGCGAAGTGCCCCGACGAGGTCACGACCCTGCTCGTGTACCTCCACGCGCCTCCGTTCGACTTCGTGCCCGCCGAGGTGCGACTCAAGCCGGGCTATGCGGTCGTCGTGGCCGGCACGAGCGTGGCGGTGGCCGAAGAGACGATGAAGCCCATCCGGGCGTTCGGACCGCCGCTCTTCGACGTCATCGGGCCGATGCCCTACCTGATGCTCCAGAGCATGTTCGACCCCGCGCTGCCGCACGGGACCCAGACCTACTTCAAGGCCCACTACATCCACGATCTCGACGACGCCGTGACGCAGAGGATTCATTCGAGCACCGCCAAGATGCCGGCGGGGCGCTCGCAGTTCTTCATGGTGCAGATGGGCGGGGCGGTGAGCCGCGTGCCCGAGGACGAGACCGCCTTCGGCGGACGCTCGGCGGCCTTCCAGACCCTCTTCATCGGTATCTGGGACGAGGCCGCGGAGAAGCCCGGCCGCGTGCAGTGGGTCCGGGACTCATGGAGCGCGCTCGAGCCGTACGCGAAGGGAGCCTACGTCAACCTGTCCGACGAACTGGACGAGTCCGCGCTGCGCACCACGTACGGCGCTGCCAAGTACGCCAGGCTCCAGAGCATCAAGGCGAAGTACGACCCTGAGAATCTCTTCCGGTTGAATCAGAACATCAAGCCCGCCGTGGCGTAGCTCTTTCACTCCGGGCGGCGAGACGTGGCCGGGGCGGCATCAGGCCCGGGCGGGGGCGATGTTCTTGTTCAGGCTCTTCCGCCCATCGGCGTGGAAGGATCCCTCACATCGCGTGCGCCGTGCTCCGCGACCGCCGCCTCACCAGCCAGACGACTCCGAGGATCAAGAGCACCAGGGGCAGGGCCGGCATCATGAAGGCCAGCACGCCGGCGCCGAAGACCAGCAACCCGATGAAGCCGGCGATGAGGAGAAAGGGAAGCGCCAGGAGCACCGCCGCGCCGCGGAACACGAGCCCCAGCAGCTTGAACGGCAGGACCACGATCCACCACACGAACGCGGCCACCGCTGCGAGCACACCGAAGACGAGCAACACCGCCATGCCCAGCACTCCCAGGACGACCAGCTCCAGCATCGAGAGACGCTCCTTTCCGGCCAGACGAGCGCCGCGGCCGCTCCCGATTCGGGAAGAGCGCGGCGATTCGGCAGGCTCGTGCAGGGTACACTACGCGACCTCCCCCGGGGAGGTTTCAGGCCGGCCCGCAATCTGTCCCCGGACCACGCCGGAGGGAAGCACCACCCCCGGAGCGATCTCCGGGCGGCCCCGGGACCGCGGGCGAAGTCGCACCCCGCCCGGACTCTTGCTAGATTCCGGAACCGATCCCGCCCGCCCGGCGCTGGGCCGAGACGCGGGCGGCGCCCGGCCGCAACCGGAGGATCCATGGCGGCAACCCGAATCACCGTAATGAGCAACGGCTCCATCCGAGTCGAGGGCGACTTCGAGATCGTCGATCAGGAAGGCCGGCCCTTCGGCCTCGGCGGCCGTCCCCGGGTGTCGCTCTGTAGATGTGGGCACTCCAGCAACAAGCCGTTCTGCGACAGTACTCACAAGACCTGCGGCTTCGAGTCGGTGATCGTCGCCTTCGACCTTCCGGAGCCCCAGCCGAAGCCGGCGTCTCCGTGACGGCGGGCAGCGTGTGCTCCCTGCCGGCGGCAAGGCGACCGCTCCCCCGCCCGTGAGACCCAGCTCGCTCCTCTGGCCGGTTCTGGTCGTGGCCGTCGCCGCCCTGTGCGTTCGCCTCGGCTTCTGGCAGATCTCGCGCCTGCACGAGAAGCAGGCTCTCAACACGGGATTGCGCAGTGAGCTGGCCGGGCGGCCGATCCCCCTCGATGAGATCTCGGCACCCGTCGATTCGCTGCGCGGCCGGAAGCTCGAGATGCGCGGCCGGTTCGACGAGCGCAGGCAGATCCTGCTCGCGGGCCGGGCGCACGACGGCGCGCCGGGCGTGGACGTGGTGACTCCGTTGCTCCTCGGCAACGGCACGCACGCCGTGCTGGTCGATAGGGGGTGGCTCTATGCCCCAGACGCCGCGACCGCCCGCCCTCGAGACTATCCCGAGCCGGGCGAGCGCGAGGTCACCGGCCTGGCCGATCCGCTGCGGCGAGGCGCCGGCGGCCCGTCCCTGCGCGCGATGTCGGGCGATTCGGTCCAGCTTCTCTCGGCGCGCTGGCTCGACCTCGATTCGCTGGCCCCTCGCTTTCCGTACGCGCTGGCGCCGGTGGTGCTGCGCGAGCTTCCCGGCCACGGCGTCCCGGAGAAGCCGCTCCGGAGGCCGCCCCGGCCCCTCGACGAGTTCATGCACGTGAGCTACGCGATCCAGTGGTTCACTTTTGCGGCGATCCTTCTCGGCGGCTCGGCCGCCGTGGCTCGCAGCCGGCGGCGCGGCGCCGGCCCCGCCGTTCCAGGCCGAATCGATTGAAACCGACCCGACCCATCCGCCGCGTGGGACCCGACTCCTTCGAAAGTTGCCGTCCCCCCGGCACCGCATCCACTCCTGACCCAGGGAGCGCCGCCATGCCCCAGACCCGCCGCCTCGAACCGATGGTCCTGATGCTCGCCGCCGTCCTGACGCTCGCCCTTCCTCGTCCCGCCCCGGGCTCGCCGTCCCAGGACCTGGCCCGGCTCGCGAACGTCTACTGGGAAGGGCAGCTCAAGGCGCACCCGACCATGGCGACGTCCATCGGCGATCGACGATATGACGACCGGCTCGAGGACAACACCCCCGCCGGGATCGCGGCCGAAGAGCGACGGCTCCAGTGGGTTCTGGGGCGCGCGCGCCCGATCGACGAGAAGCGCCTCGACCCGGCCGACCGGCTCACGCGCTCGGCGCTGATCGAGGACGTCCAGGATCAACTCGCGGTGGCGTCGTGTCACTTCGAGGACTGGCGCGTGGATCCGCTCGACGGCCCGCAGGTGGACTTCATGAACCTGCCGGATATCACGACCATCGCCACGTTCAAGGACGCGCAGAACTACGTGGCGCGATGCAAGGCCATGGGGCGTTACATGGACGTCGAGATCGCGAACCTGCGCTCGGGGCTCAAGAAGGGGCGGACCGTGAGCGTGCAGCCGCTCAGCAAGGCCCTGGACGAGCTCCAGGCGCTGAACGGGAAGCCGGTCGAGGAGTGGCCGCTCGCTCAGCCGCTCGAGAAGCTCCACAAGGACTGGACTGCCTCGCAGCGCGAGTGGTTCCGGAAGGAGCTGATCTCCACCGAGCGCGTGGTGGTGAAGCCGGCGATGAAGCGTTACCAGGACTTCCTGCGCACCGAGATCGCGCCTCACGCGCGGCCCCAGGACCGGGCGGGCCTGGTGGCGCTCCAAGGCGGCGCGGACTCCTATCGCAAGTTGATCCGCGTCGAGACCTCGCTCGACCGGAGCCCGGAGGACCTTCACCGGCTCGGCCTGGCCGAGGTGGCGCGCATCCGCAAGGAGCTGAGCGCCCTCGGCAAGAAGGTGCTCGGCACCGGCGACGTCGCGCGCATCCAGAAGAAGCTCAGGAGCGACCCGGCGATGCACTTCAAGAACGCGGCCGAGGTCGAGGCCAAGGCGCGTCAGGCGCTGGCGCGGGCCCGCGCGGCGATCCCGCGCTACTTTGGATTACTCCCGAAGGCCGGCTGCGAGGTCAAGGTGATGGGAATGCACGAGGCGCCCAACTCGACCATCGCGTACTACCGCAACCCCGCCGCCGACGGCTCGCGACCCGGCTACTACATGATCAACACCTATCAGCCCACCACGCGGCCGCGCTACGAGGCCGAGGCGCTGGCGTTCCACGAGTCGATCCCCGGGCACCACCTGCAGATCGCGATCGCGCAGGAGCTCACCGGGGTGCCCGAGTTTCGGAAGCACCAGGGCGTCACCGCCTTCGTCGAGGGGTGGGGGCTCTATTCAGAGCGGCTCGCCGACGAGATGGGCCTTTACTCGGGGGACCTCGACCAGATCGGGATGCTGTCCTACGACGCGTGGCGCGCGTGCCGCCTTGTGGTCGACACCGGGATCCACTCGATGGGCTGGAGCCGCAAGCAGGCGATCGATTACATGGTCGACAACACCGTGCTGGCCGAGAACAACATCGCGAACGAAGTCGACCGCTACATCACGTGGCCGGCGCAGGCGCTGGCCTACAAGTGCGGGCAGCTCGAGATCCTTCGCCTGCGCGAGGAGGCCAAGCAGAAGCTCGGCCGGCGCTTCGACATCAAGAAGTTCCACGACGCGGTGCTCGAGAACGGCGCGGTGGCCCTGCCCCTGCTGCGGGAGCAAGTGGAGGCGTGGGTGGCGGAGGAGTCGGGCGGGAAGTAGGGCGCGGTCTGCGCCCGCCGGGTGAGTGACGCATGCGATCGGCGGGCGAGCCGCCGGCGGCTCAGAAGCGCACGCTCGCGCCCACGGCTGCGCCGCGCCGCAAGGGTTTGAAGAAAGGGAGAAGGCTGCCGGACTTGCCGCCGCGGATCATGTCCGTTGGATGCGCTTACCCACGGGCCCGGATCGAGCCGTTTGCTGGCAGATCGTGGGCCGGGCTCAGGAAAGAGGCATGAAAGCTCCTGGAAAGGGCGACCCAGGCATTGCTCGCTCACGCGCCCCGTTCATCACCCGCGGGGTGTATACTCCACCCGTTCCTCGGGGACCCTGTGAGTCCCCGCGTTCTAGCCCGAGGGCCCTGTGCGCCCTCGCATCCGGAAAGGACGCCCCATGAACGCCACGCGAAAGTCCGATCCCTTCGGCACGCTCTCCGCGCTCGAGACTCCCGCTGGCACCCTCCACATCCACCGCCTCGACCGCCTGGCCCGGAGCCTCGGGGCCGTCTTCGGCCGTCTGCCCTTCTCGATCAAGGTGCTGCTCGAGTCGGCGCTCAGGAACTGCGACGGCTTCCAGGTCACCGAGGAGGACGTGCGGCGGCTGGCGGGCTGGAGCCCCAAGAGCGGCGAGCCAGTCGAGATTCCCTTCAAGCCGGCGCGCGTGATCCTGCAAGATTTCACCGGGGTGCCGTGCGTCGTGGACCTGGCCGCGATGCGCGACGCCGTCAAGCGCCTGGGCGGCGACCCGGGCAAGATCAACCCGCTCGTCCCGGTGGACCTGGTGATCGACCACTCGGTCCAGGTCGACGTGTTCGGCAACGTCCTCGCCCTCCAGCGGAACGCCGAGATCGAGTTCGATCGCAACCGCGAGCGCTACGAATTCCTTCGCTGGGGCCAGAAGGCGTTCAAGAACTTCCGGGTCGTCCCTCCGGCCACCGGGATCGTGCACCAGGTGAACCTCGAGTACCTGGCGCGCGGCGTGGTGACCGCGGCGGCCGGGGGTCTCACCCTGGCGTTCCCCGACACCCTGGTCGGCACCGACTCGCACACCACGATGATCAACGGTCTCGGCGTGGTGGGCTGGGGCGTGGGCGGCATCGAGGCCGAGGCGGTGATGCTCGGACAGCCCTTCTACATGGTGATGCCCGAGGTGATGGGCTTCAAGCTCACCGGCTCGCTGCGCGACGGGGTGACGGCGACCGATCTCACGCTCACCATCACCCAGATGCTGCGCAAGCGGGGAGTGGTGGACAAGTTCGTCGAGTTCTTCGGGCCGGGGCTCTCGGCCATGTCGATCGCCGACCGCGCCACGATCGCCAACATGGCGCCCGAGTACGGTGCCACCATGGGTTTCTCCCCGGTGGACGACGAGACCCTGCGCTACCTCGAGCGCACCGCTCGTGGCGAGGCGGCGCGGCTCCTGGAACGCTACGCCAAGGAGCAGGGCCTGTTCCGCACCGACGGCGCACCCGACCCGGCCTTCAGCGACACGATGGAGCTGAGCCTCGCGGACGTCGAGCCGAGCCTCGCCGGGCCCAAGCGCCCCCAGGATCGGGTCACCCTCGCCGAGATGAAGAAGGCGTTCCGGGGATCGCTTCTGGCCTCGGTCAAGGAGCGCGGCTACGGGCTCTCCGAGACCTCGGCCGCGTCGCCGAGGTGAGCCTCAACAGTCACAAGAGCAGGCTGGGTCACGGAGCGGTGGTGATCGCGGCGATCACCTCGTGCACCAACACGTCGAACCCGAGCGTGATGGTGGGTGCCGGGCTGCTGGCGAAGAAGGCGGTGGAGCGCGGTCTGCGCGTCCCGCCGCACGTCAAGACCAGCATGGCTCCGGGCTCCAAGGTGGTCACCGAGTACCTGCGCGAGGCGGGCCTGACGCCGGCGCTCGAGGCGCTGGGCTTTCACACGGTCGGCTACGGCTGCACAACTTGCATTGGGAACTCGGGGCCGCTGCCGGAGACCATCGCCGAGGCAGTGAGCGCGCAGAAGCTGGTTGCCGCGGCGGTGCTTTCGGGCAACCGCAACTTCGAGGGCCGCATCAACCCGCTGACGCGCGCCAACTACCTCGCCTCGCCGCCGCTGGTGGTCGCCTACGCGCTGGCCGGCACCGTGGACATCGATCTCGAGCGCGAGCCGCTCGGCACCGGGTCGGACGGACGGCCGGTCACCCTGCGCGAGATCTGGCCGAGCCAGCAGGAGATCGCGAGCACGGTCGCGCGCGCGCTCAAGCCCGAGCAGTTCGCGGCCCAGTACGCCAACGTGTTCGACGGCAACCCGCGCTGGAACGCGATCCCGGTCGGGGAGGGGGAACTCTATCCCTGGGATCCGAATTCCACCTACATCCACGACCCGCCGTTCTTCCAGGGCTTCGGGCTCGAGACCCAGCCGCTCCGCGAGATCCGCGGCGCCCGCGCGCTCGTCATGGTGGGCGATTCGGTCACCACCGACCACATCTCGCCGGCCGGCGACATCGCCGAGGACAGCCCTGCCGGGCGCTGGCTCAAGTCACGCGGGGCGAGGAAGCGCGACTTCAACTCCTACGGCTCGCGGCGCGGCAACGACCTGGTGATGGTGCGCGGCACCTTCGCCAACATCCGGCTCAAGAACCTGCTGGTGCCGGGCTCCGAGGGGAACGTCACGGTGCACTTTCCGGACGGCGAGCGCATGCCGGTGTTCGAAGCCGCCGAGCGCTACCGCGCCGAGGGCGTGCCGCTGCTGGTGCTGGCGGGCCGCGAGTACGGGGCCGGCTCGTCGCGCGACTGGGCCGCCAAGGGGACGCTGCTCCTTGGCGTCCGGGCGGCGCTGGCCGAGTCGTACGAGCGGATCCACCGCTCCAACCTGGTGGGGATGGGGGTGCTCCCGCTCCAGTACGAGAGCGGCCAGAACGCGGAGAGCCTGGGGCTCACCGGGCGGGAGGCGTTCGACGTGGCCGGGCTGGAGGGGGACTTGAAGCCCCGGCGTCAGGTCACGGTTCATGCCCGCCGCGACGACGGCTCGGTGCTCACGTTCCGCGCCGTGGCGCGCCTCGACACTCCGGTCGAGGTCGAGTACTACCGGAACGGCGGGATCTTGCAAACGGTGCTGAGGAACCTGGTGCGGTCGTGAGCGCCCTCGCGGCTCCGCGCGTCACGCCGCCCTGATGCAGCTCACCATGTCGGCCAGCTCGAGCGCGAGGCGCGCGGTCTCGAGCTCGAGCGCGGGGAAGATCAAGCCGGCCTGGCGGAGCTCGGCGTCGCGGCCGAGTCTCTCCATCTCGCCCGCGAGCTGGGAGGCGAACTTCGCCCCGAGCGTCCCGAGCGAGCCCTTGAGCCGATGGGCGGCCGCCGCCACCAGGATCTCGTCGTCCTCGGCCAAACCCACGCGGATCTCCTCGAGCCGCGCCGGGGTCTCCTCGAAGAAGATCTGCGCCACGTCGGCCAGCAGCTCGGGGCTTCCCCCGGTGAATTCGAGCGCGAGCTCGCGATCCATCGCCGGAGCCTCGGTCGCGGTCTTGGGAGCGGATCTCGGCGCCTCTTCCTGGGGGCCATCCTCCGCGGGTCGCGACGGAGCCGCCGGCGGGGCGAGATGGGCGGCGTCGGGCACGACTTGCGTGAGGGCTTCGAGGAGATCCTCGGCCCGGATCGGTTTCGAGAGGTAGGTGTCCATCCCGGCTTCCAGGCACTTCTCGCGGTCGCCGGCCATCGCGCGCGCGGTGAGCGCGATCACCGGGAGGTGCCGGCCGCTCGTGCGCTCGCGGTCGCGCAGGGCCCGCGTGGCCTCGAGACCGTCCATCTCGGGCATCTGGATGTCCATCAGGACGAGATCGAAGCGCTCCACGTCGAGTGACGCGAGCGCGGCGCGGCCGTCGCCCACCGCGACCACCTTGTGGCCGTGCCTCTCGAGCAGCCGCTGCGCCACGGCGCGGTTCACGGGATTGTCCTCGGCGAGCAGGACTCTCAGCGATCGGCCTTGCCGCTCGCTCGGGACCTCGCCGGCCGCGGGCGCGCCGCGGAAGGCCGGCCCCCCGGGCCCGAGCAGGATCTCGCGCAATGCGCCGAGGAGGGCGCGCGGCATCACCGGCTTGGTGAGGTAGCGCGCCACGCCCAGATCCTCGCTGCGCTCCCGGTCGGCGGCCTGGGCCGACGAGCTGATCACGACCAGCGGCAGCGACGAGTAGCGGGGGTCCTCGCGGATCGCCTGCACCAGCTCGAAGCCGTCCATCCCGGGCATCTGCACGTCGAGCAGCGCCAGGTCCAGGCGGCCGCCTTCCTCGGCGATGTGGCGCAAGGCCGCGAGCGCCGCCGGGCCGTCGGGGACTGCGACGGGCATCATGCGCCACGCGCGCAGGAGATCGCACAGGATGCGTCGGTTGGTGGCGTTGTCGTCCACCACCAGAGCCTGGAGCCCCTCCAGCGCTTCGGGCTTCTGCCACTCCGCGCCGGCCGGCTCCTCACCCTGGAGCTGCACGCGGGCGGTGAAGTGGAACGTGCTGCCCTTGCCCGCCTCGCTCTCCACCCAGAGGCGACCGACCATCAGCTCCACCAGCCGCGAGCAGATGGTCAGGCCCAGGCCGGCGCCTCCGAATCGCCGGGTGGTCGAGCCGTCGGCCTGCCGGAAGGACTCGAAGATGTGCTCCTGCTGGTCGGCGGGGATGCCCACTCCGGTGTCGCTGACCTGGAAATGGAGCACCGCGTCGGCTTCGCCCCGGGACTCCACGTCGACTCGCACCAGGATCTCGCCGCGGTCGGTGAACTTGATCGCGTTCTCCACCAGGTGGACGCCGATCTGGCGCAGCCGCATGGGGTCGCCGACCACCGCGTCAGGCACCTCGAGCGGGATCTGGCAGGCGAGCTCGAGGCCCTTCTGGTGCGCGCGGTGGGCGAGCGGCTTGAGGCCTTCGGAAAGGACGTCGCGCAGGCTGTACGGAATCGACTCGAGCTCGAGCTTGCCGGCCTCGATCTTCGAGAAGTCGAGCACCTCGTTCATCAGGGCGAGCAGCGTCTCGGCCGACGAGCTCACGGTCTCCAGGTACTCGCGCTGCTCGCGAGTGAGATCGGTCCCGAGGGCCAGCTCGGTCATTCCGATGATGCCGTTCATCGGCGTGCGGATCTCGTGGCTCACGTTGGCGAGGAACTCGCTCTTGGCCCGCGTGGCTCCTTCGGCACGCCGCGCGGTCTCCGCCAGCAGCTCGTTCTTGCTCTCGATCTCCCGCGTGCGCTCCGCCACCGCCTCCTCGAGCCGAGTGCGGGCCTGGGCGACCTCTTGCGCCATGGCATTGATCCGGCCGGAGAGGCCGCGGGCGACGACCCAGGCGCTCGCCGCTGCGAGCAGCAATCCGAGCAGCGCGACCGCCAGCACGCCGTAGGTGAACGGGCGCGCGACGCCGAAGGCGGTGCGGGCCTCGCGGAAGACGGCGAACCGCCAGGCCGGTGGCGATCCCGCCGAGGCCAGCCCTCCGACGTCGACCGCGATCAGATGATTTCCTGCTTCCCCAAGGCGCTCCCGCCACACGTGCGTCCCGCTCGAGCGGCGCAGGACCGCCGCCACGGCGGGCATGAGACCCGACGCGTCCCGGGGCCCGGCGAGGATGCGCCCGGCCCCGTCGGCCACGCAGATGAACCTCGTGCCGTTCTGGGCGCCGCTTGCCACCGGAGTCGCCCGCACGAGGGACTCCACGCGCCGCCAGTCGACGAGGCCCACGACCCAGCCGAGAGTCTCGTCGCCCAGGGTCGAGCGGATCGGCTCGATCATGGCCAGCGCGCTGCCCTCCACGCCCGGTGGCGTGACCACGCTGCGGCTGCGCCGCTCGCTCCCGGCGGCCTCACCGAGGTCGAGAACGCCGGGATCGAGCGGCTGCCCGATGCGCGCCGGCCGGGTCGAGGCGACGATGACGTCGTCCGCGTTCAGCACCGCCAGCTCGAGGTAGGCTCCGCTGAAAGCGCGATCGTGACGCAGGAGAGCGTCCTGGATGCGCCCCTGGGGATCGCCTACCTGGACGTCGTTCAGGGTCTCGAGGCTCGCGAGCATCTGGAGTTCGCCGCTCCGCGCTTCCAGGTAGCGGTCGACCTCGGCGCGGGCAGAGCGGGCCGCCGCGCGGAGATCCTCCGTCACCTGCTTCTCGAGCGAGCGGCGGCCGGCCGAGATCGAGAGCCAGGTCGCGACGCCGGACGCCAGCACGACGACCGCCAGCAGCGGCACGGCTACGCGGGCGAGCATCTCGCCCCCCCGCGCACCGGACTCAGAAGGTGAATGCGGTCTGGACCAGGACGGCATCGCGATCCTCGGTGGGCCGGTGGTCATGGCGATACTCGAGCTTGACCACGTTGTTGGAGCTGACGTCCCAGCGCATGCCCGAGGTGCTGCGGGTCAGGCTGAGGTCGTCGGGTCCGAAATAAGGATCTCCGGGCTGGAGGTCGGTGCGCTCCCATGCCAGGTAGGGGCTGGCGTTGTGCGCCGTCTTCCAGGTGAGGACCGCATGGGTGATCTTGTGCTTGTAAGCCGCTCCGCTGGCCAGGTCCTCGTGGCGCATGACGTAGAGCTCCGCCACGGCCTGGACGCTCTGATCGCCGTAGTGGAAGTGTCCGCCCGTGATCTGCTCGTCGATCTCACCCATGCGCTCCGGCACGGCCGGGTCAGCGGGGATGCGGTCCCGGTAGAACATGGGGCCCAGGTCCACCCGCTGCGGGCCCCCGGTGCTGGCGGTCAGCTTGGCTCCGAACGCCTTGAAATTGTTGGCGTCGGTCGTGCCTTGCACCTGGTCGCGGCGCGGGCCCCGTCCGTTGGCGACGTTGCCGACGAGCCTCAGGCTCCACTGGTCCGGATGGGTCTCGCCGCTCAGCTCCAGGCCGACGGAATGAACCGGCAGGATGCCGCCGTCGTCCTCGAACTTGAGCGCCTCCGGCCGCTCCACCGTGGGCTGGAGGAAGGCCCCGTGCTGATAGTTCTCGTTCCAGTAGCCGAGCGCGGTGTAGGTGCGGCCGGCCGCGAGCTGAAGCTGGTCCGACCAGGAGTACCTGACGTAGATCTGCTCCAGGTCCACGCGCGTGTCCCCGCCGGCGTCGAGCTTGAGCATGCCTTCGCCCATGAAGAACAGGTTCGGCGAGAGGGTGGAGGAGGCGTACAGGTCGAGCTTCCCGAGCGAGAACGCGCCCTGGTCATGGGCCGCTTCGCCATCCGGCCGGATGCGCGATCCGGTCATCGTGACGTCGGAGAATCCATGGAAGGTGAAGCGCGACGTCTGGACCTCCGTGAAGCGAGCGGAGGGCGGAGCCGCCGTCCTGGGGCCAAGCACGGGGACGCCCACCGGAGGGGGTTCGTCCTCGGCCCGCGCGCTGGCATGACCCAGCGCCAGCGCCAGGGCAATGGTCGCGCTCACCCGGATCGTGCGGCCGGATAGTGACTTTCGCTCCACGTAACCTCCTCTTGCTCAAGCGGCAGCCTCCGGCCCGGGGGTCAAAACTCCGCTCCGGAAGGCTATTCCCCTGCGGTCCTGGTCCCCTCTGTTTTCGGCGCGTCGGCGGCGTCCCTTCACGGAGAAGGGTGCGCCGATTGCAAATTGCCGTTCGCGGCGGGGCTCCAGCGGTGGGCCGGGGGAGCCAAGAAACGCAGCGCGGCCCACTCGTGGCCCCGAGCTTGCGCTTCTCCTGCTGGGAGATCAGCGCCTTGAGCGCTCGGGCAACTGAAGGTCGTCATGCTCGGTCTTCCCGAAGGTGAACTGCACCAGGAAGCGCTCGGGCGCGACCGGCGTCGTGTTCGATCGCGGAGCGAGGGGTACTTGCTCCGGCGCAACTCCCCTCGTTACTCCGACGCCGTCCGACGCGCACGTCTGAAGGGGCACCGGCGGACGCTGGTCCTCGGGCAAGGGCGGTGACGAGGGATGGCCTGCACTAGGGCCAGGGTTTCCGAGCGCGGGAATCGCTCCGCCAAGAGCTGCTCGATCTCGCGCGTTGTCTTGTTGGCTGCGGCTTGGAGGAGCGCGTCTGCGTTTTCGGGAGTCAGGTAGGGGGCCAAGAGGTTCACGCCCCTGAGGTGCAGGCGGCCTTCGGCCATGGCCTCGAAGATGGCCGGGAATTGCCGTGCCGCACGCGCCGCCTGGATGCGCTTGTAGGCCGCGTCTTCCGAGAGGTGCAGCTCGTGCAGGCAGTACAGGTACGTCGAGGGGAACGCCGCCGGCACGTAGAGCCGCCGCGCATCGAATTCGGCAAGGTGTGCCAGTACCACGGCGGTGGCGCTTCGATCCTGGCCGACAGCGGAAGCCAAGCCGCGCACGAGATCGGGATCGCTGACGTGCGATAGCGAGTATCTGGACACGAACTGTCCCTTCACGGGGGCGCACCGCGGGGCAGTTGCCTACGACTCGCCTATTATAGTGGGGGCCTTTTCGGCGCTCTCAAATCTCCTCAGAGCGCGCGGCGCGGAGCGTCATGAGGTATTTCGCGGCGGAGACCGTCCCGCTTGCCGCGCGGGCATCCTGGGCACGCCGACGAGCGGTTGCATGAGCGTCGGCGAGGCGCCGACCACCGGGTTTCGGGTGGTGGTCAAGTTGAATCGCACGTACAGCCCGGCCCCGGCGGGGCTCGCTCAATGTCTCGGCAAATCGGTCCCGCGCTCGGGATCGGCCCCGAGTTCGCTCACCAGCTCGTACTCGTGAGGCTCCGGCTCGCGCAACTCGAGCGGCGGCGGCTCGTTCTCGATCAGGTACTCGAACTGGGCGCGGAATTCCTGAACCGACAGCCCGGCCGTGGCCGCGAACTTGGCCAGCTCGCGGGGGTCGTCGAAGTCGTCGCGCCGGATCCGGATCATGTAGCGGCGCGCGATGCTGTAGCGGGTTGAGTGGATGTCCACCATGCGCACTTTTGCGCGCCCGGTCTGCGGGTCGAGCAGCCGGTCGAACGGGATGGCCTCGAACTGCCCGGCCAGCATCGAGATCATCACCGCGTTGCCGCCGCCGAGCAGGCACTTGGCGGCGCAATAGCCGAGGTCGCGGGTGTATTCCATGTCGTAGGGGATCGGATCGGCGCACCTCAGCTCGTAGCCGATGTTCTTGGCCACGATCGTGGTGCTGAGGTCGAGCTCCCTGAGTCGCTCCAGGACCGCGTGCTTCAGGATCTCGCCGATGTTGATCTCGGCGATGCGCACGTTGCCGTGGGCGTCGCGCTCGGCCTCCTCGACGTGCGCCAGATCCTTCGGTTCGAGCCCCAGCGCCAGGCCCTCGGCGATCACGGCCACGCCGTCGCGCCGGCCGTCGTTGAGCCGCTTGATGACCGAGGCCACCAGGGTGTCGACCAGGGTGCGCAGCCGGATCGGCCGCTGGCGGAACTCCTCGGGGATCAACGTGATGGTGGCGCCCGCCGCCTTGCCGATGCCGAGCGCCAGGTGCCCGGCCTTGCGACCCATCGAGATCACGTAGTACCAGCGCGAGGTGGTCTTCGCATCGACCATCAGGTTCTTGACGATCTCCACGCCCAGGTGCCGCGCCGTCTGGAAGCCAAAGGTGTCCGCGTGCGGCGGCAGGTCCAGGTCGTTGTCGATCGACTTGGGCACGTGCACGACGCGAATGCGGCCGGCGCCCCTCTCCTCCAGCTTCACCGCCGAGTAGGCGGTGTCGTCGCCGCCGATGGTGATCAGGTCCGAGACGTTGAGGCGCACGAGCGACGTGACCGCGTTCTCGAGGTGCTCGGGAAGGTCGGTAGGGTTGGCGCGGGAGATCCCGATGAAGGAGCCGCCGCGGAAGTGGATACGGCTCACATTCTCGATGGTGAGCGGCCTCACGTGGTCGAGGTTGCCTTGCATGATCCACTCGAAGCCGTTCTCGATGCCCAGCACCTCGACGCCCTCGAGCGCCGCCCGGATCGTCGCCGCTCCGATGACGCTGTTGATGCCGGGGGCGGGGCCGCCGCCGACCAGAATCGCGAGCCGCTTCCTTTGAGTCATGGGAGTCCTCCCCTCGACCCTGAAGATAGGCGATCGGGCGACCTTCGAGAACTTGCGCGCGGCCCTGCGCGCCGGCCGGGGCCGCAACTGCAAGCGCTCCGGCGGTCTGGAACGGGGCTCAGGTGCGCTGCCACGCCGGCGTGCGCTTCTCCAGGAACGCCTTGAGTCCCTCGATCGCGTCCGGCGTTTCCATCAACTCCTGGACGTAGAAGCGCTCGGCGGCCTCGATCTCGCCGGCGGCCGGGAGCGGGCGGCCGAGGCGCATGGCGCGCTTCGTCAGCCTGAGTGAGGCGGGGCTCAGGGCCCGGAGCGAATCGAGCAACTCGTCCAGCGCGGAGTCGAACGACTCGGAATCCACCACGCGGTTGACGAGCCCGGCGCTCTCCGCCTCGGCGGCGGTGAGAACTCGCCCGGTGAGGAGCATCTCGCTCGCCAGGCGCGGAGAAACGATGAGGGGCAAGGCCACGACCGCGACCGGCGGGAAGACGCCGAGCTTGATCTCCGGCTGTCCGAAGCTGGCGCGATCCGACGCCCACACCAGATCGCAGATCAGCGTGAGCTCGCAGCCGCCGCCGAGCGCCGCGCCCTGGACCGCGGCCACGACCGGCGCCTCGATGTCGAGCAGCAGCCGGCACGCGCGGTGGAACTCGCGGAGCATCGCCGCGCCCCGGTCCGGCAGGTGGTCGCGAACGTCGACCCCGGCCGAGAAAGCCCTTCCACGCGCCGCGAGCACCACCGCCGACAGATCCGGCCGGCTCCTCAGGCTCTCGAGCGCGCCGGCCAGCTCCCGCGCTCCCTCGAGGTCGATGACGTTGAGCGGCGGCCGGTCGAGCACCACGCGGGCCACGCCGGCGGACGAAGAAACCTGGACGATCCCCATGACGAGCGCACACTCTACCTCGTGACGGAATCCGTGGACATCGCGTTGCCCACCGGTGTGGGGTGGAGTAGCTTCCCCGGTCGTTCAGTCCCAGGGGGAGACATGCCGGACGATCGTGAGACACGCCTCAGCGAACGACGACGCTTCCTCAAGCTGCTCGGCCTGGTCGGGATGTCCTCGGCGCTGAGCCCGCCGGTGCTAGCGTTCGCGCAGGTGCCGCCGGGTTCGGGCCGCCCGGGTGCGCCGGAGCCGGCCGCGAGCGACAGCGCCGGGGCCCAAGGAACCAAGCCCCCCGAGATCTCCGACGAGGCCCGCACGCTCGCCCAGGTCGTGGCCAAGCGCTACGGCGCGCATCTGACGCCCGAGCAGCTCGAGGCCGTGACGCGTGAGATCGACAACCGCGTGACCGGGGGGAAGAAGCTTCGCGAGGCCAAGCTCGCGAATCACGACGAGCCCGACTTCACCTTCCAGGCCTGAATGCTCGATCCCGACACGTTCTTCCTTCCGGTGCGCGAGCTCGGCGCTCGCATCCGCGACCGGCGGCTCTCGCCGGTGGAGCTCACCGGCGCTTGCCTCGATCGCCTGGAGAGGCTCGGCGGCCGCTATCACGCGGTCGTGAGCCTGATGCGCGCTCCAGCGCTGCGCGAGGCGCGGGCGGCGGAGCAGGAGATCCGCTCCGGCAAGTACCGCGGGCCGCTGCACGGAATCCCCTACGGCGCGAAGGACCTGCTCGCCTCCCGCGGTGTTCCCACGACTTGGGGAGCGGCGCCCTATCGGCATCAGGTGTTCGACTACGACGCGACCGTGGTCGAGCGCCTGCGCGAGGCGGGCGCCATCCTGGTGGCAAAGCTCGCCATGGTCGAGCTCGCCGGGGGCATGGGCTACAACCACGCGGACGCGTCCTTCACCGGCCCCGGGCTCTCGCCGTGGAACACGCGGTTCTGGAGCGGCGGCTCCTCGAGCGGGCCGGGCGCCGCCGTGGCCGCCGGCCTGGTTCCGTTCGCGATCGGCTCCGAGACCTCGGGCTCGATCCTGACCCCCGCGGCGTTCTGCGGCGTAACCGGGCTGCGTCCCACCTACGGTCTGGTGAGCCGACATGGTGCCATGGCGCTGTGCTGGACGCTCGACAAGCTGGGACCCATGGGACGCACGGCGGACGACTGCGGGCTGGTGCTGGCATCGATGGCCGGCCTCGATCCCGACGACCCGAGCAGCCTCGAGCGCGGCTTCGCCTACGACGGGCCGGCGCCGCTCGCCAGGCGCCCGCGGCTCGCGGTGCCGAAGGGCGTGACCGAGAAGGTGCAGCCGGAGGTGCGGGAGAACTTCGAGCGCTCGCTCGGGATCCTGGGCGAGCTCGCCGACGTGAAGCGCGACGTCGAGTGGCCGGACTTCCCGTGGGGACCCGCGGTCTCGGCGATCGTGGGCGCCGAGGGCGCCTCGGCCTTCCTCGACCTGATCGAGTCGGGGCGCGTGAAGGAGCTCAAGTGCCCCAAGGACCGGCACGGCGGCTACGCCGGCACCTTGATCCCGGCGGTGGACTACCTGCAGGCGATGCGCCTGAGGGCGCCGATGAAGCGGGCGCTCGCCGACCTGTTCGAGAAGTACGACCTGGTGGTGGCGCCGACGCGGGCGAGCGTGGCCTATCCCGCCGACAAGAACTTCGACGACGCCTATCCGGGGATCGGCGGTGGCCCGGCGCTCATCGCGGCCGGGAACCTGTGCGGTCTCCCGGCCCTCGCCGTGCCCAACGGCTTCGGCGAGAACGGCCTTCCGACGTCGCTGTCGCTGATGGGCAAGGCGTTCTCCGAGGGCGAGATGGTCGCGCTCGGTGACGCCTACCAGCAGCGTTCCGACTGGCACGCGCGCCGGCCCCCGGGGACCTAGCCCGGATCATTCCATGAGCCCGCTGCTGCAAGGACCATCTGAAACGCTGTCTGCGTCGTCGCGCGGCACGCCCGCTCCTCGACGTGGTGTTGAACCACGCCTGCGTCGCGGGCGTGCCGTGCTCCTTGCATCCAGCGTCCATCTGGTCCTTTCGCGACGCGGGGCCATGAATAACCCGGGCTTGGACGCCGGGCGAGCGAATATCCGATTCGGGACTCGTAGAGGAGGAAATCCATGAAGCGCATGATGGCGGCAGCGGTGCTCGTGGTGGGACTGACGGTCGGATGCGCAGGCGACATCGGCAAGATGGTCACCACCAATCCCGACACGCAGGCCAAGGTGATGGACACCATCTCCTCGAACATGAGCCTGGCGGGTCCGATGATCGACAAGCTGATGGCCAGTGACAGCACGCGCTCCCTGCTCCTGGACAAGCTCATGTCCAACGGCGAGGCAACCCAGGCCATGATGGCGAACATGGCCAGGAATAGCACCATGGTGGACGGGATCCTCGGCCTCGCGGTCCAGGACTCGGTCATGAAGAGCCACGTCATGACCCTGCTGAAGGGGATGCAGATGGCGGGAGCGAAATAGCGGCAACCCTGCCGCTGCCGCACCACCACGGACCGCGCGAGCTGCGCGCCGGAACACTAGCTAGCCGCGGGGCGGAGACTCCCGCGGCACCACCTCGAGCTCGTTTCGCCCGGTGGGCCGCAGCACGGTGAGGGCGGCCGGAACGCCGATCTGGCGCTCCGTGAGCAGCCGGTGGAGATCATCGACGGTCCCGACCGGATGGTGGTCGAACTCGACGATCACGTCCCGCACCCGGACGCCGGCCTTCTCCGCCGGGCTCCCGGGCTCGACCGTGAGCACCAGCACGCCGCTCGGGACCGGCAGCCCGCTGACGCGCGCGGTCCGCCGGGACAGCGGGACGTTCTGCCCGCCGATCCCGAGGTAGCCGCGGCGGATGCGCCCGTCGCGGATCAGGTGCGCGGCCACGAATCGCGCCGTGTCGATCGGAGAGGCCCTGGGCGGGAAGGATCACGGCGGTGTTGACGCCGATCACCTCGCCGGCCGAGGTGGCGAGCGGGCCGCCCGAGTTCCCGGGATTGAGCGCGGCGTCGGTCTGGATGATGTTGTCCATCAGGTGGCCTGAGCGCGAGCGCAGCGACCTGCCGAGCGCGCTCACCACGCCGGCGGTCACGGTGGTCTGGAATCCGAACGGATTCCCGATCGCCACCACGAGCTGGCCGGGCCTCAGCCGGCTCGAGTCACCGAGACGCACCGGCTGAAGGCCCGACGCACTCACGCGGACCACCGCCAGGTCGGTGTCGGGATCGTCGCCCACCAGGTCCGCGACCAGACGCGTCCCGTCTCCCAGAGCGACGTCGATCCGCCCGGCGTCGTGGACCACGTGGCTGTTGGTGAGGATCAGCCCGTCGGGCGTGAACACGAACCCCGAGCCGGTTCCCCCCGATCCCCCGCGCCTGCCTTGGCCGGCGGCTCGTCCGTTTCGAGGCTGGACCTCGATGTTGACGACCGAGGGGCTCACGGCCTCGACGGCCGCGATCACCGAGCGCGAGTAGGCGTCGAGCGGCTCCGGGTCGCCCTCGGGGGCGTGCTCGGGTGGGGCAGCAGGGGAGGCGCTTTCCGGCGCTTCGGCCGAGGTGAGGCGCAGGCTGGGGTCCATGAGTTTTGGATCAGATGAAGCGGAGGGCCGCCGGATGCGGGAAAAGCCGGAGGCCCGCGATCCGGCCGCAGTCGGCTCCCGGACCTCCTTCGACTTGCCGGACAGCCAGTCAGCGCGGATGCGCGCGGGAAGCGAGGTGACGATCGACGCGCCCCGGGAGGATGTAGTAGATCGGGACCAGCGCGTAGGCGGCCAGGGTGATCTTGACGCTCACGATCGAGGCGGCGACGGCGAGCGCGTAGACCACCGGGGCCACGAGGATCCGCCTCCCGACGAGGCTCACGACCTCCGCTTCGAGCTCGGGGTCCACGAGGCGCCGGCGGTGGGTCGCGTAACGCCACAGGATCTCCAGCGTGAGCCCCGCCGCGATCAGGGTGAGTCCATAGGGGACCACCGCGATCGGGATCCTGACGTATTCCCCCATCAGGGCGGTCGGGAACGGGACGAACGCCACGCACATGAGGAACAGGTTGTTGAGCCACAGGAACACCCGGTCCGAACGCTTGATGAGGTGGAAGAGGTTGTGGTGCGCGACCCAGAAGATCCCGACGATCACGAAGCCCAGCGCGAAGCTCAGGAGCTTGGGCCACATGTGCATCAAGGCGTCGAGCAGCGCGAGGTCGGAGGCGCGGTCCCCGAGGGCCGGCACCCTGAGCTCGAACACCAGCAGCGTCATCACGATCGCGAACACGCCGTCACTGAATGCCTCGATGCGGTGCGTGGTGAGCCCGCCCGAGGCGCCGGACTTCGAGATCATCGCCCCTCCCGCGTGTGAGCCTTGCTCGGGAGCCGCTCCGCGCCCGCATTGCCACGGCTCCGAAATGCGAAGTAGCATACCAGCGGTTCCCACCGACCTCGTGACGCCTCTCACGTGAACGATCGCGAGCGACGTCGCGCCGCGCGAGGGCGGCGATGGCGCCTTTTCCCGGAGCTCCCCAGCGCATGCACACGATCCAGCCCGCCCGCCTCAAGCCCGGAAGGACGGCGGACTCCCTGCCGGGCCCGCGTCCATCCGACGCCACCCTCGGCCAGGGCGTCCCGCGCCTGGTGCGCGGCCGCGCCCTGATCCTCTGGGACCCCAAGGCTCCGGGGCGGATGCTCGACGCCATCGACACCGACCAGATCACGCCCGCGTCCGACTGCGTCTCGGAGAGCCTCGACACCCTCGACGAGCGCTGGAAGGCGGGCGCGTTCCGTTACCTCATGCCCGACTTCCGGGAGCGCGTGCACCGCGGCGAGACCTTCCTGATCGCCGGCGACCGTTTCGCGATCGGCTCCTCGCGCGAAATGAGCCCCGCGGGGTTGAAGGGCGTGGCCGAGGAGGCGGGGCTAGAGCTGGTGGTGGTGGCCGGAAACCACGTGGGCGACATCTTCCGCCGCAACGCCTACAACCTCGGGCTCCACGTGCTGCAGTGCCCGGAGGCGGTGGCCGAGGCCCGTGACGGCGACGTCTTCAGCTTCGATCCGACCTCGCGCCGGCTCGCCAACGAGACCCGCGGCGCCACCTACGATCCGGTTCCCCTCGCGCCGAAGGAGGAGGAGATCCGCCGCTCCGGCGGGATCTTCGCCGCCGGCCGGAGGGAGCTCCGCGAGTCGGTCGAGCGCGCCCCGCGGATCCAGTGGCCCGATCCCGACAGCGCGCGGCGCCTCACGACCACCGAGCAGATCCTCTGGGCGCATCGCGTCGACAAGGATGCCGAGGTGCGTCCGGGCGCGACCCTGCGCGTCTACGCCGACCTGCTGCCGGCCTCCGACGGTACCGCTCCGTTCGCGATCCACACCTTCAACCAGATCACCGGCGGCGACGCTCTCTATCCGCGGCAGGCCGCGATCGCCAACGACCATTTCGTCTTCACCGGCAAGGAGGCCGACGAACGCCAGACCTCGATCGGGCGCGAGTTCGCGCGCCTCCACGGCATCGGGAAGCCCTACTACGCCACGCCCGGCGACGGGATCTTCCACTTCTACTTCCCCGAGCAGGGTCTGGTGCTGCCCGGGCAAGTGATCCCCGGCGCCGATTCCCACAGCCGCGCCTACGGCGCCTACGGCGCGGTCGGCATCGGAGTCGGCTCCACCACCCTGGGCTTCGGCTGGGCGACCGGGTACGTCTACCTCACGGTCGCTCGCCAGCGGCGCGTGGTCTTCTCCGGCGAGCTCCAGCCGTGGGTGAGCGGCAAGGACATCGTGCTCGCGCTGCTCAGGCGCTGGGGCCCGCGGCAGTCGCAGGGCATGTCGGTCGAGCTGGTGGACGCGAACCGCCAGCTCCCGATCGCCTTCCGCAACACCATCGCCAACATGATGGCCGAGGGCGAGGCCATGAACGGCATCTTCGCTCCCGACGAGATCACGCTCGATTGGTATCGCGCGAGGGGGTTCGGCGAGCTGCCGTATCCCCGGGTGCATCCCGGCAGCGAAGCGGTCTACGAGATCGACGAGACCCTGGCGCTGGACGAGGTGGCGCCGATGATCGCCAAGCCCTTCAGCCCCGGGAATGCGTTCCCGGCCGAGGAGGTGGCGCGCGAGCGCCTCACGTTCGACAAGGCGCTGATCGGCTCGTGCACGAACGGCGGCTACGATGACCTGCTGCAGGCGGCGCTCGTCCTCCACGCGGCGCGAGCGCTGGGCTTCCGGCGCGCCGCCAAGCCGTTCGTGATCTTCCCGGGCTCTGGGGGAGTGAAGCTGCAGATCGAGAACCCGGACCCGCGGCTCGGCGGCGAGTCGATCGCCGAGGTGTTCCGCTCGGTCGGCGGCGAGATTCGCCAGTCGTGGTGCGGTCCGTGCTTCGGCCAGGGTCCCGACGCCCTGTCGGCCGGAGAGCGCGCGATCACGAGCTTCAACCGCAACTGGCAGAACCGGATGGGTGTGGGCGGTGAAGGCTACCTCGCGAGCCCGGCGGTGGTCGCGAGCTCGGCCCTGCTCGGCTACATGGCCCCGCCGAGCGAGCTCGGTCTGGTCTGGGAGGCGGAGCTGTTCGGCGTGTAGGCTTGCGGCTGACTTCTCCGCCAGGCATGCTGAGCCGACTTTCGAGCCCACCGGCCGCGCCTTCCATAACTCCCCCGCAAAGGAGAACCATGCGAAAGCACCTCGTGGTCGCGATTCTGCTGATCGGCTCCGTCGCCGCCGGCCAGGCGCTCTGCTCCATGGGCGGTGGCCCCAAGGAGCCGCCGCAGCCGAGCGGCAACCCGGAACCCGGGACCTCGGCCGAGGCTCCGACGACGCGCCAGGAGGCCGAGCGGATCTACGGCGACGCCTACAACGACGTGGACAAGGCCAAGAAGGACCTGGCCGCGGGCAAGAAGAAGAACGCCGACAAGCGCTTCAAGAAGTCGCGGGAGCGCGGCGAGCGGGCCGTCGAGCTGGACTCGACCTACTACGAGGCCTGGAACCTGGTCGGCTTCTGCGCCCGCAAGCTGAGCGACTACGACAAGTCCCTGGCCGCCTACGATCGCTGCCTGGGACTGAAGCCCGATTACGCCCCGGCGCGCGAGTACCTCGGCGAGGCGCTCGTCGAGCTCGGCAAGGTGGACAAGGCCCGCGAGCAGCTCGCCTGGCTCGAGCGACTCAACGCCACCGAGCAGAGGGACGGCCTCAAGTCGATGATCGACTCGTGGGTGGCGGCGCACCCCGACCAGGCCATGCCGAATCCGGCGCCCGATTCCTCGGCGGTGGACACCACCACCTCACACTGAGTCGCGGCAAGCTCCTGCCCCCGGGGGCTTCCCAAGCCGCCCGCTACTTCTTCCCGGCGCTCGGCGGCGGGGGCGCGCTCCCTTGGCCCTTGGGCTCGGGCTTCACCGCCTCGACCCCGAGATTGATCACCACGTCGTCGCCGAGCAAGGTGCCTCCCTGATCGAGCGTCTTGTTCCACAGCACTCCGAAGTCCTTCCGGTTGACGGTGGTGCTCGCCTCGAAGCCCGCGCGCGTTCCCATCGGGGTCGCCCCGAGACCCAGGAGCTCGGCATCGAGCACGACTCGCTTGGTCCTGCCTCGGATCGTGAGGTCGCCCTCGATCTGGAACTTGTTGTTCTCGCCCGGGGTCACCTTGGTGCTCTTGAAGGTGATGGTGGGGAACGAATCCGCGGCGAAGAAGTCAGCGCTTCTCAGATGGGTGTCCCGCTTCTCCTGGTTCGTGAAGATGCTCGCGGTCTTGATGGTGGTCTCCACCGAGGACGCTGCCATGTTCTTGTCGTCGAACTGGATCGTCCCCTCGAAGTCGTTGAAGCGGCCCGGCACCTTGGAGAACAGGTGCCGGATGCTGAAGCCCACCACCGAATGATTGGGATCGATCTTGTAGAGCGTGGTCTCGGCAAGCGCGCGGGTGAGGGGGAGCAAGGCCGCGAGCGCGGCGATGCCAAGGACGACGGTGATTCGCTTCATGACTAGCTCCTGTTGGATATGGAGGTGCGTCCAAGCACCCAGTCCGGAAGGTGCCGGGCGCGATGGCGAGGTTCAGCCAGAAATTACCAGTATTCCGGCGGGTGGGTCACGCATTCGATGATCGGGCGGAGCAAACGCACGCGCCCCAAGGGTCTTTTTGCCAGAGCTTGACCTGAAACGCGAGGTGGCTTGAGCCCGGCGCGCCCGGCGGCTAGCATCCGCGCGCCATGTCCGGCTTCGAGAAGACCCCGTCCGATGTCCGGGAGCTCCTCGGCAAGCGCATCAGTCAGCTCGGACTCAGGCTCGAAGGCTCCCCGGTCGAGCGTTTCGTCCACCAGCTCCATCGCGAGCTCGAGCGCAAGGGCCTCAAGCGCTTCCGTCCGGTGTGCTACCTCACCGACGAGTGGGGCTGCCCGGACGGCCAGCCGGTGATCGGCATCCCGTTCTACCTCGCCGACCCCAAGCTCGCGCGGCTCGAGCGCGCCATGAACGATCTCGAGGACGAGCGCGAGATCATGATGTACCTGAGGCACGAGGCGGGGCACGCCTTCAACTACGCGTACCGCCTGTTCACCACGCCGGAATGGCGGCGCCTGTTCGGGCCCTACAACCGCCGTTACCGCGACTTCTATCGCCCGGTGCCGTTCAGCCGCAAGTTCGTGCGTCACATCGCGGGGTGGTACGCGCAGAAGCATCCCGACGAAGACTTCGCCGAAACGTTCGCGGTGTGGTTGACGCCGCGCTCGGGGTGGCGGCAGCGCTACAAAGGATGGCCGGCGTCTCGCAAACTGCGCTATGTTGACCGCATGGCGCGGCAGTTGCGGGACCAGGAGCCGGTGGTCTCGACCGGAGACTTCGACGTGACGGTCGAGGACATGCAGGTGACCGTCGAGCAGTTCTACCGGCGCGTGATGCGCCAGAACGGTGCGGCCATCAACGTCGCGCTCGAGAGCGACCTGGCCGACTTCTTCTTCCCCCAGGGCGGGAAGCGCAAGGCGGTCCGGCCGGCGTGGGAGTTTCTCGAGGAGCACCGCGCGATGCTCACCGACAAGATCACCTACTGGACGGGCGTCAAGCGGGCCACCGTGCGCGCGCTGGTCGAACGCATGATCCGGACGTGCAGGGAGCTCAACCTCTTCGCGCAGGCCGGCAGGGAGCCGGCCTACCTGGTCGAGCTCACGGCCTATGGCACCACGCTGGCCATGAATTACTTGACGCGCGGCAGGTTCATCTTGAACTGAGAGCGGCGACCTCGAGGACGGGGTCCCGACGCGGCACATCGGGAGGTTCATGCCCAAGCTCCGGATTGGCGTTCTCTACGACTTCTGGTGGGACGAGGACGAGGAGCGGGCCGGGGAGGGAGCGCGGCCCAAGCGCAAGGCGCCGGACGAGGACGTCCAGGAAGTCTACGAGTCGCTCAAGAAGGCCGGCCACAACCCCATCTTCCTGAGGCTCGACGGCACGGTGCAAAGCCTGATCGAGCTGGCCCAGACCGAGACCGATCTCATCTTCAACCTGGTGGAGTCGTTCGGGGGCAACGACACCCTCGACAGCAACGTGGCCGCCTACCTGGAGCTGCTCGGGCGCAAGTTCACCGGTGCCGGCTCCCACGGTCTCTACCTGGCCCAGGACAAGGCGCTGGCGAAGAAGATCTTCGCCTTTCACGGCATCCACACGCCGTACTTCGCCACCGTCTACCGCGGGCGAACCGAGCACGCGCACGACATCCAGTTCCCGGTGATCGTCAAGCCGGCTCGCGAGGACGGCTCGATCGGGATCCACTTCGGCGCCGTGTGCGGATCGATCAAGGAGCTCATGGAGCGCCTCGACTACATCCACGCCCAGTTCGATTCCCCGGCGCTGATCGAGGAGTACATCGAGGGACGCGAGCTGTACGTGGGAGTGCTCGGCAACGACAAGCCCGAGCCCCTGCCGGTCGTGGAGCTGGATCTCTCGAAGCTGCCCGAGGGCACACCCAAGATCGCCGGGAGCGAGGTCAAGTGGGAGGAGGAGACCGAGGCCTACCAGAAGACCTGGCCGTTCTTCCCCAAGGATCTCGACGAGGAGCTGGTCACGAAGATTCGTGAGAAGGCCGTCCAGGCCTTCCAGTCGCTGCAGCTCCGCGACTACGGCCGCATCGATTTCCGGCTCGCCAGCGACGGCACGCTCCACGTGCTGGAGGTGAATCCCAATCCCTACCTGCTCCCGAGCGCCGAGTTGGCCCTGGCGGCGAAGCAGTCCGGACGTTCCTTCAGCGATCTGATCGCGCAGATCGTCGAGCTGGCTCTCGCCCGCTACAACGGCGGCTCCTAGGCTGCTGCAGGACGTCGGAGGCTCGAGAGTGTCGCTCCGGCCCGCCGCCCGCCGTCTTTCCGCAGCGGTCGGGCGACGTCGGCCCGACGCGGTAAGCTTCCCCGCGTGCGACGCCACCCCATCGAGCCGGCCGCTGCCGACGCGGCGCGTCGAGCGCGGTGCCCTGTCCGTGCGCCGGGCACGGGGCGATTGGGGCATTCCCTCCTTCATCCACGAGACTGCAAACCCGGCTTGCTTAAAGCCTGGTCGACACCGCGAGATTCTTTGAGATTCTCCGAGATTTTTGAGGTCAATCCTTGAGCGAACACCGATACCGGTGCTAGCCTGCCACGCGGCAGGTATGACCAAGGAGGGGTGTCCTGCCACACTCCGCAAGACCCATGAAGCGCCCGCAGGCGTGCGCCGTCCCTTCCGACCGCCGGAAGCCGGATGGCCCGAGCCGTGGCCGTCGAAACCTCGGATCCGGACCGCGGACCCCCCTCCAACTTCGAGGTCGTCAATGAAACGCATCTTCGCGTTGGTCTGCATCCTGAGTGTCTGCGCGTTCCAGGCCCTGGCGGGAGTGGCACCTCCGTCCGTCAAGGTCCCGGGCACGGCACCCGATCAGTGGCCCGGCGGCGACTTCACCGCCGGCGCTCCTTACCTGGCGCCGGTCTATCGCGCATCGGGCCGGGTGAGCCTCTCGGTCGACGCCCTCGGCACCACGGCCGCGAGCGGGACGATCCAGGTGAGCAAGCCGGCGGGTGCGAGGGTCCGAGCCGCATTTCTCGCCTCGGCGAGCTTCGGCGGCTTCGTGATCCCGAACGGCGGCGTCACCCTCAACTCCAACAAGGTCCTGTGGAGCCAGAACGCGGCCTGTACATGCATCTTCGGCCTCCGCAGCTTCCTCGCGGACGTCACGGGCATCGTGGCTCCGATCGTCGATGCCGCTCCGGCGGGGCTCGTGAACCTGACGGTGGGAGAGGCGAAGAGCGGCTCGATCGACGGCTCGGTCCTGGCGGTGGTGTTCGACGACCCGAGCCTCGCGCGCGACCGCACCGTCCTGATCCTCTTCGGGGTGCAGGATCCGCGCGGCCAGGACCTCGGCTTCAGCCTGGTCGATCCCGCCCGGCCCGCCGACCCCGATTATCTCCTCGACCTCTCGCTCGGCATCTCCAACAGCTTCCAGGCCGGCGGGGGCACCGGGCAGGTGACCCAAATCGACGTGGATAGCCGGCGCATGACCTCCTCCGCCGGCGGTGAGGACGACGGCCAGGGAGCGACCGGCGCGCTCGTCACCGCCGGCGGCGTCGGCGACAGCGACGCCAACCCCGCCGATCCCGCGGCCGCACCGACCGACTTCAGGTACGACGACGAGCTCTACGACCTCAGGCCCCGACCTCAGGCCCTTCGTTCAGGACGGCGACCACCTGGTCCAGGTGCACATGGTGCCGAGCGACGACAACATCTTCTTCGGCGCGCTGGTGGCCAGCGGGCTCGCGGGGATCGGAGATCTCACCCTCTCTCCCTCGTTCGCGCGCGCTGCCATCGGGGCGAGCCAGGTCGTCACCGGGACCCTCCTCGACGTTTCCGGGGCCCCCCTCGCCGGCACGACAGTAGACTTCGCGGTGGTGAGCGGCCCGGATGCCGGCCTCACCGGAAGCGCCGTGACCGACCCGGACGGCCGGGCCACGTTCAGCTACGTGGGAGCCACCGCCGGCACCGACTCGGTGCGGGCGTCGTTCATGGACGATACCGGCCGGAGGCGCTCCTCGCTGAACACCGCCGTCCGCGAGTGGTTCCCGACCTACACTCTCGAGGTGAGCGTGGAGGGAGCCGGAAGGGTGACGAAGGAACCCGATCTGCCCGCCTACGAGGCCGGCTCCTCGGTGCGGCTCACCGCGGTCCCGGACCCCGGGAACAACTTCGCGGGCTGGAGCGGAAGCGCGAGCGGCTCCGCCAATCCCGCCACCATCGTGATGGACTCGAACAAGCAGATCGTCGCGACGTTCGCATTGTCGAATCATGGCCCGGACGGGAGCGGCGCCAGGGCCTCGGTCGCGGATCTCTGGCCTCCCAACCACAAGCTCGTTCCGGTCGGGATCTCGGGAGTGCAGGACCCGGACGGCGACCCGGTCACGATCACCGTCACCGGCGTGACGCAGGACGAGCCGGTGAACGGCCAGGGCGACGGCGACACGTGCCCGGACGCCGCGATCGAGGGGGGCAAGGTGTGGGTGCGCGCGGAGCGCTCGGGGGGAGGAAACGGGCGCGTCTACACCATCGCGTTCACCGCCACCGACGGGCACGGAGGGTCCTCGGACGGCACGGTCGAGGTGTGCGTGCCCCACGATGGGCGGCCGCGCCACCGCTGCGTCAAGGACGCGCTGGTCGTGAACTCGCTCGGGCGGTGCGGGGGAGCGCGGCCGGGCTCGGAGATGGCAGGGTCGGCGGGGCTCGAGCTTCGCGCGGGCGCGATGGCGAACGGGGTCGCCCTGCTGGAGTACTCGCTGCCCGAGGACGGTGAGGTGCTGCTCGGGGTGTTCGACATCACGGGGCGCCGGGTGGCCACGCTCGAGGCCTCTCGCCAGGTGGCGGGCCTCCACCAGAGGGCCTGGAATGGTGCGGGGCTTCCGGGTGGGATGTACTTCTGTCGCCTCCAGTCCGGCGGAATGACCGTGGCGAGACCGGTGCTGATGGTCAAGTAGCGGGACCAAGCCCGTTGTCATGACCCCGCGTCGTCTTTGCAGCAGCGGGCTCATGAACAATCCGGGCTAGGGCAGGGCAGGGGGCGCGCGGCGCCCGATCCACGCGCCGCGCGCTTCCAGGGTCGGAGGATGGCGGCACATCTCAAACTGGGCCGGTTCGGCGGCGTCCTGCTCCTCGGCGTGGCGGCAGCCGCGGCGCCGGCGCCGAAACCCCGCGCCCTGCCGCCGCTCGTCTTCGTCTCGAGGCACCCGCTTCCCCCGGGCCTGCCGCAGGGCGTGCCGGGGCTCGGACCCGCGTATCGGGCGATCGTGACCGGCGGGCGGCTCATGGTGCGCACCGCCCGCGGACAGGTGCGGCCCCTGCTCGCCCGGGCTCCGTTCTTCGATGTCAGCGATCCCTGCGTCTCCTGGGACGGCAGGCGCATCGTGTTCGCCGCCACGTTCTCGCCCGACAGCGGGTGGAGGATCTTCGCCGTGGGCGCCGACGGGAGAGGGCTCGCCGCGGTCACCCGCTCGGATCGGGCTCTCGACCTCGCGTCCCTCGGCGACGATGCCGCGCGCTTCTCCCGTTACGACGATCTGGATCCCTGCTGGCTGCCCGACGGCCGCGTGTGCTTCGCGAGCACGCGCTATCCGCAGGTGGCGGAGCGGGGGGGAGGCCCGGTCACGAACCTGTTCGTGGTCGACCCGGACGGAGGAAATCTCAAGCGCATCACGTCCGAGCGGAACGGCGCCGAGGAGCCCACGGTGGATCCCGCGAGCGGGCGCATCGTCTACACGCGCTGGTGGTTCAACCGCTACCTCCCGAGCGAGCTCGCGGCCTCAGGGATCACCACCGATTCCTCGCGCGCGGTGCCCTCGGAGCGGGTCGACCTCTGGCAGGCGGTCTCGATCCATCCCGACGGCGACCGCACCCAGCTCGCTGGCGGAAACCCGCGCGTCCGGCCGGAGACGATGGCGTACCAGCCGCTAGTGATGGCGGACGGGACCCTGGTCGGCGTCGGCGCCGAGCGCGGCTCGCTGCTGCCGCCGGTGGGACCGCTCTCGATCGTGGCGTTCCGCGGTGGCTTCGGCGAGCCGGTCCACTGGGCCGGCGGCGCGCGCGGCGGCTCCGCCTGCTCTCCGGCGGCGCTGGGCGATGGGCGCGTGGTGTTCGCGTACGACCCCCACGATCCCAAGGGCTCGGGCGACTACGGCCTCTACCTCCTCGAGCCGGGTGCCTCCCGGCCGGCCCGCCTCGTCGATCTGCCGGGCACGCTCGAGCTGGACCCCGCGCCGCTCGTTCCGCGGCGGCGGCCTCCCGTCATCCCGCCCACGATGCCGGACCTGCCGCACGCCCTGCCGGTCGCCGACGAGCGGCAGCTCCGGGACAGCATCAACACCTTCCGCTTCGACTGCCTGAACGTGTTCGCCAACGCCCCCTTGAACGCTCCGATTCCCGACGCCCCGCCGCTCGGCCAGGGGCTCAGGATCCGCTTCTACGCGACGCTGTCCCGCCCCGGCTCGACGGCGGGAGACACGGTCGTGCTGCTGCGGGAGGCGCCGGTCGACCGGGACGGGGCGGTGCACGAGACCGAGCTTCCGGCCGACGCCCCGATGTTCGAGCAGCGGCGAGCGGCCCGGCCCACGTGCCCGGCTTCAACTCGGGGCGCTTCGGGACCGGCACCAAGTGCGTCGGGTGCCACATCGGGCACTCGGTCATCCCGGTCGCGCGCAGCGCCTTCGAGGGTTCGCGATTCAACGCCTCGCCCTCGGCCGAGGTCGTGGCCTCGAGCGTGGCCGAGGGCGACGCCGGACCCAGGGCGGTGGTCGACCGCCGCACCCTGGGGCCCCTGGAGCGGGTGGCGTGGGTGGCCCGATCCGCCCGGAACGAGGAGGTCCGGCTGGCATGGAGATCGCCCATTGAAGTCGACACCCTCGTGATTTACGCTATTCCTCCCCATTCAGCCGAAGGCACGGAACTCCGGGTGCAGGAATGTGAGGTGGCCTTCTTCCGGGACGGCCGCGAAGTGCGACGTGACGTGCTGCGTCGCGAACTTGCCCCCTCGGGCACACCCATTTACTGCCAGGGCGTGAAGGTGGACGCCGTCTCGATCCGCCCGACGCGCGCCACCGGTACCGTGCGTCATCATGTGGCCGTCGGGCTCGCGGAGATCGAGACGATCGCGCGGCTGCCGGAAGACTGAAGCTTCTTCATCTCAGGTGTGATCGAGGAGGAACCGCATGAGAGCCCGCCTTGCCGTCCGCTTGCCCGCGCTCATCCTTGCCCTCTTGATCCAGGGCGCCGGCCTGGCCCAGGCGCAGGGCTTCAAGGCGCTGTACACCCGCGACGGAATCGATATCTGGGCGGTGGGTGACGGTGGCGTCGTCTACCGCAGCTTCGACGGGGGCCTGGGCTACACCGACCGCACCCTCGGCAACAAGACGCTCTGGGGCGTGGCGGTGCGGAACTTCAACGCCGTCGCAAGATCTGGCACAGCCTGGACAGCGGGGCCAACTGGGCCCTGACCGTGGTCGGCGGCGCGCCGAGCCTGCGCGGGGTCGAAATGCCGAGCGACCTGGTGGGTTACGTCGTGGGTGCGGCCGGCCAGATCCTCAAGACCACCGACGGAGGAGGCTCCTGGACGCCGCAGACCTCGGGAACGGCGGCGCAGCTCAACGCGGTCCGCTTCACGAGCGACAACACCGGGTGGGCGGTGGGCAACGCGGGCACGGTGCTCAAGACCACGAACGGTGGCGCGTCGTGGACACCGGTCGCGACCGGCGCCGTCAATGACCTGAACGCGATCGACATCAGCGGCTCCACGCTCTGGGCCGTCGGCGACCGGGGGGCGGCGGTGAGGAGCCTCGACGGAGGGACCAACTGGAGCCCGGTGAACCTGCGGCTGGGCGAGACGCACGCCGACGTCAAGACGGTGTGGCTGGAGTCCCCATCGACCGTCTTCCTGGGCGGGGGCGGGGGGTTCATCCGCCGCAGCACCGACGGCGGGACCACCTGGGGCTTCCTCCAGCACTCGATGCAGGCCCAGATCTCGGACCTCTTCTTCCTCGGCAGCAACGGGTGGGTGTGTAGCAACAAGAACCGGGTCGTCATGTTCACCACCGACGATGGCGGGTTCTGGAGAATTCCCTCGGCAGCCACGATCTCGAGGAGCTGGGACCCGAGGCTCCCGTTCGCCGGCTCGGTGCGCGGCAACACCATCAGCATCAACGGCAGCTACGCGAGCACCATCTACGCCGCGCTCGGGAACACTCTCAACCGGAGCCGCAACGACGGGGAGGACTGGCTCTCGTTCGGCAACCCGATCCCCGGAACCACCAAGGTCAACGCGTTCATCGTGTCGCCCAAGGACTCGAACGTCATGGTGGCGGCCGCCTCGGGAATCGACCCGGACCACATCGTCCGGACGGAGGACGGCGGCCTGACCTGGACCACTTACCTCACGCTGCCCTTCGGAGAGTACGGGGTCCCGGTGGCGATGGACCCCGACCACCCGGACACGCTCTTATTCGGCGGCGACAGCGCGGTGCTCTACCGCTCGACCGACTTCGGCAAGACCTGGAACGCCTGGATGGCCGACACCGCGTTCCGGAGCCCGTGCAACATCGTGGTCGTTCCCGACAGCTCCAACATCGTGCTGGTGGGCGACGGCGTGACCGGGTCGGGTCAGGGACAGTATTTCCGCTCAACCGATTACGGCCAGACCTTCACGTTGCAGGCGACCCGCCCGGTCGGCGCCTCGGAGATCCCGGGGATGGCGTGCGCGCGGCTCAGGAACTCGACCTGCTTGAGCACGGACTACGGGGTCACCTGGCCCAGCGACCTGAACCTCAATTCCTCCTGGGGGGTGGACATCGCGAGGGACGACCCGAACTGCGTGATCGTTGGTCTTTACAGCGGCGGCAACACCTACCTGTCGCTCGATGGCGGCACCACCTTCATCTTCTTCCCCCTGTCCGGCTCGAACTACGCCCTCTACGCCCGCGACCGCGGCATGATGCTGGCCGAGCAATCGGGGGGCATCTACAAGCTGCGCGTGAGCTACTGCATCACCACCGACAACACGCAGCAGCTCATCCTTTCGGCTCCCGTAGGCGGGGAGGTCTGGCCCGCGGGCTCGGTCCAGCACGTCACCTGGGATTCGCAGAACATGGGGCTGGTGCGGATCGAGTACCGCACCGGACCGTCCGATCCCTGGCAGTTCGTGGCCAACATGGCGGGCTACCGCAACAG
>VBOT01000037.1 GCA_005893225.1 Candidatus Eiseniibacteriota bacterium | reverse complement strand
GGAGCACGATTGGAAATCGTGTAGGCGCTAATACCGCCTCGAGGGTTCGAATCCCTCTCTCTCCGCCATCTCTCGGGGCCGGCCGGCGCCGCTTCCGCCCGCGGGGCCAGCCGCTCCGCTCGTCTCGGGTTGGCTGCGCCCGCCCTCGCCCGGCTGGCGCGGTCTGGGTTCGATGAGGGCGGTGGCTCTAAGGAAAGGAGCAGGACCGATGCGGAAGCTTCAAGCTGTAGCGATCGTGGCTCTGGGGGTGGCGATGTCGACCGTGGCGTTCGGTGCGGACACGAAGGCCGCCACGGGCTCGGGAAAGATGATGAAGCCGTCCGCGACGGCCGCCATGAGCGACTCGGCCCTCCAGGAGAAGCTGGTCGCGATGGAGAACAAGGTGTTCGAAGCCTTCAAGAACAAGGATGCTCAAGGCTTCAAGAGCATGATCGCCAAGAACTGCTGGATGATCGACCCAAGCGGTATGTCCGACGTGGACCAGTCGGTGGCCATGATGGCAGACTACGACATCAAGAGCTTCTCGATGGAGAACTACAAGCTGGTGCGGCTCAGCCAGAACGTCGCGGCGCTCACTTACACCGCCCACGTGACGGCCAGCTACAAAGGCCAGGACATGCCCCCGAATCCCTCCTACGTCGCCACCGTGTACGTGAACCACAACGGCAAGTGGATCCCGAGCTTCCACCAGGAGACGATGGCGCAGAGCGCGGAGGCCGGAGCGCAGAAGTAGCGAGCGACAGGGAGAGGGTTTCGAACCCGAAATCGAGCGCGGCGACCGGTGGCGCGGCCCGAGACTTGACCGGGCCCCGACCCCTGTTATCATCCGCTGGCCCGGTTGCTCGCGAGGCCGAGAGCTTCAGGCGCGCGGGCCAAACCCTCGAGATTGTGGGGATGTAGCTCAGCTGGGAGAGCACCTCGTTCGCAACGAGGGGGTCGGCGGTTCGAATCCGCTCATCTCCACTAGATTGAACTGGGCCAGGCCCAGCGCAACCCGAACTTGTGAACCCCGTCAGGACCGGAAGGTAGCAGCGGTAAGCAATGCCTCGGGTGTGCCGCTGTTCAACCTGGCCCTTTTCATAGGCTCATGGCACATCGCCCGCTGACGCTCAAGTACCGGCCGCAGGTGTTCGCCGACATGGTCGGCCAGGAGCACGTGACTCGCGTGCTCTCGCGGGCCATCGAGAGCGGGCGGGTGGCCCACGCCTACCTGTTTGCCGGGGCCCGGGGGGTGGGCAAGACCACCACGGCGCGGATCCTCGCCAAGGCCTTGAACTGCGAGCGGCGCGGCGCAGCCGCAGCCGGCGGGAAGGGGGCCGCGAGCCCTCCCGGCGCCGATCCGTGCAACGCCTGCACGAGCTGTGTCGAGATCACGACCGGGGTGTCGCTCGACGTCTCCGAGATCGACGGCGCCTCGAACCGCGGCATCGCCGACGTCCAGGCGCTGCGCGAGAAGGTGCGCTTCACGCCCACCGGCGGAAGGCGGCGGGTGGTGATCATCGACGAAGTGCACCAGCTCTCGAACGACGCTTTTGCGGCCCTCCTCAAGACCCTCGAGGAGCCGCCGCCCCACCTGGTGTTCATCTTCGCGACCACCGACCCGCAGAAGCTGCCCGAGACCATCCGCTCGCGCTGCCAGCGCTTCGACTTCGCGCGCGTGCCACCCCGCCAGGTGACGGCCCGGCTGATGGACGTCGCGCGGCGCGAGCAGGCCGACCCCGAGGGAAGCCGCTTCACGCTCACCGAGGGAGCCGCGTTCCTCATCGCGCACAAGTCCGAGGGATCGATCCGCGACGCCGTCAGCGCGCTCGACCAGGTGGTGTCCTCGGGCGAGACCACGATCGACGAGGAGCTGGTGAGGCGCATCCTCGGGATCGCCGACCGCGAGGTCTTCTTCGCGCTCGCCGATGCGATCGTGCGGCGCGACGCCAAGGCAGCGCTCCACGCCCTTCACCAGGGTTTCGCGAAGGGACTCGACGCGCGCGACCTGGCGGAGGGGCTGGCCGAGCACCTCCGGCACCTCCTGATCCTCAGGGTCGATCCGGAAGGCGCCGATCTGGTGGCGGCGAGCGCCGAGGACCTGAAGCGCCTGCGGGCCCAGGGGGAGGGCTGGTCCGAGGGCGACTTGCTGCGGTTGCTGCGCATCGTGACCGACGTGCTCACCCCGATGCGCGACAGCCCTCAGCCCCTCATCCATCTCGAGGCCGCGGTGATGCAGATGGCGACGCTCGAGGCGGGGGAGACGCTGAGCGAGATCCTGGAGCGCCTGCAAGAGCTCGAGCAGCGCCTCGGCGGCGAGCCGGGCGCCTCGCCGCCCCGGCGGTCGACGCCCGGCTCCGGAGCCCGGTCGAGCTGGGCCGCGCCGGTCTCGACCGGGTCTGCCTCCGCCACGGCGGTGCCGCCGCAGCCGTCGCCGCGCGAAGCCACGGTGGCGCCACAGCCGGCGCCGCGCGAGGGCGCGGGAAGCCAGCCGGCCATGCGCAAACCTGAGTCGGCCGAGGTCCATCGAGCGGCGGGTGCCGTCCCCTCCGCCACGGCGGTGGCCGACGAGCCCCTGGAGCTCGACGAGCGCGTGGAGCAGTGCTGGCGGCAGGCGATCGCCGGGACCAACGCGAGGAAGCGGCTGCTCGGCGCGTTCGTGGAGGAGAGTCGCTTCCTCGGCCGCACGCCTGCCGGCCTCGTGCTCGCGACCGACGATCTCCATCGAGCGGTGATCGAGGAGAAGGAGAACCGCGCGCTGCTGGCCGACGAGGTGCGCCGCGCCTTCGGCGAAGCCCTGCCGGTGGTGTGCGTGCCGCTCGCGGGGCCGCCGCTCGCGGAGAAGCCGAGCATCGAGAGCACGCGCGAGATGGTCCAGCGCGCGGTGGCGTGGTTCGAGGGCGAATCGATAGCGCCCGCCCAGAGAGGAGCCGAGAGGAACCGCGGATGAAGAGCTTCGGAGACATGGTGAAGCAGGCCCAGAAGGTGCAGAAGCAGATGGCCGCGCTGCAGGAGAAGCTCGCCGAGGACCGCTACGAGGCCAGCGCCGGAGGCGGCGCGGTGCGGGCCGTCGTGGACGGGAGGCAGATGCTCAAGGAGATCACGATCAGCCCGGAAGCGCTCAAGGATGGCGACGCCACCCTGCTCGAGGACTTGGTCCTTGCGGCGGTCGGTGAGGCCCAGCGAAGCTCCGAGGCGCGGATGAACGAGAGCCTTGGCAAGCTGACCGGCGGCTTCAACCTTCCCTTCTAGAGCAAGCAAGCAGCCCCTGGCATGTACAGCTCGAAGTATCTCGAGCTCCTGATCGAGGAGCTCGTCAAGCTCCCCAGCATCGGGCACAAGAGCGCCCAGCGGCTGGCTCTCCACCTGCTGCGCGCCCCGCGCGAGGACGCGCTGCGCCTCGCCGAAGCGATCCGGGCGGTGCGCGAGCGGGTCGCCTTCTGCACCGTGTGCGGGAACTTCACCGAGCAGGATCCCTGCCCGCTGTGCGTCGATCCGGAGCGCGATTCCACCGTGGTGTGCGTGGTGGAGCAGCCGGTCGACGTGCTGGCGTTCGAGCGCACCGGCCGGTTCAAGGGGCGCTACCACGTGCTCGGCGGGGCGCTCTCGCCGCTCGACGGCACGAGTCCCGAGGACCTGAGGATCCGCGAGTTGCTCGAGCGCCTGCGGCCGCCAGAGGACGGCGGCGAGGCCGCGGGCGAGATCCGGGAAGTCATCCTGGCCACCAATCCCAACGTGGCCGGCGAGGCCACGGCGCTCTATCTCTCGCGCCTGCTCGAGCCGCTCGGCCTCAGGGTGACGCGGATCGCGCGCGGCGTGCCGATGGGCTCCGACCTCGAATACTCCGATCAGGTCACGCTGGCGCGCGCGCTCGAGGGACGCCGCGAGGTCGAGTAGGCGGCTCCGGCCGCCCTTCCTTCCATGAACGCCAACTGGTTCGACGCGATCCGCGTCCTCTCGCTGCCGCTCCTGATCGGGCTCAACGGCTACTTCGTGGCCGCCGAGTTCGCGCTCGTCAAGGTGCGCTGGACGCGGGTCGAGGAGCTGGTGCGGGAGGGGCGGTTCGGCGCCGCGGCGGTGCGCCACGCGATCGAGAACCTCGACGACGCGATCGCGGCCTGCCAGCTCGGGATCACGTTCGCCAGCCTCGGGCTCGGCTGGCTCGGGGAGCCGGCGCTGGCTCACCGGATCGAGCCGCTGTTCCGCGACCTGCCGGGGCACTGGGGGGTGACGCTCACGCACGGGGTGGCGGTCGGGGTTGCATACCTCTTGCTCACCTACCTGCACGTGGTGCTCGGCGAGCAGGCGCCCAAGGCGCTCGCGATCCAGCGCTCCGAAGACGTGGCGCTCGTGGTGACGGGCCCGTTGGTCGCCTTCTCTCGCGTGTTCCGGCCTTTCATCTCGGCGATCGGGCGCTCGAGCGGATTGGTGGTGAGGATGTTCCGGATCCCGCCACTGCCGCCCGCCAAGGAGGTGCACTCGGTGGACGAGCTCCGCATGCTGGTGCAGGAGACGCAGGAAGCCGGCGTCATCGCCCCCGACCAGGCGAGCTACGTGGAGAACGTGTTCCGCCTCTCCGACAAGAAGGTCCGCCACATCATGGTGCCCCGCGACAAGGTGGTGACCCTCTCGCTCCATGCTTCCGAGGACGAAGTGCTCGCCGTGGCGCGCGACACCGCGCACACCCGCATGCCGGTCTGGGAGGGGAACCCAGACAACATCGTCGGCATCGTCAACACCAAGAACCTGTTCCACCTCTTCAGCCTCAAGGGCGTCGTGATCCTCATGGACGCGATGTACCCGCCGCTCTTCATCGATCCCGACACCGCGGTGGCGCGGCTGCTTCGCATCTTCCGGCGCGAGCGCCGGCCGATGGCGGTGGTGCGCGATCTCGGCGGCAGGTTCCTCGGCATCGTGACCCTGGAGGACATCCTCGAGGAGATCGTGGGCGAGATCGAGGACGAGCACGACGCCCCGCGGCCCACGGTGGGAGCCGCCTCGCGCGAGTAGGCCCGCGCTGGACGCTCGCGGGCGCCAGGTGTGGGCCGCCCCGCCGCGCGTTCGCCGGCGAGCGAGCGAGGCCGTCCGATGCCGCGATCAGGGCGGCGGCGCCAGCCGGCGCCCCGCTTCCAGCACCCGTTCCGCGACGTCGTTGCGCAGCATGCAGCCCGCGTAGCGGACCGGCGTGCCGGGCAGCGTCAAGCCGACCAGCGAGTAGCTCGAAACGATGCGGTCGCGCCAGGCGGGGTCGATGTCGAGGCTCATCCCCAGGTAGTGGAGAGTGTCGCGCACCACCGGATGGCCGAGCAGGATCTGCGGCCGCAAACGATAGAGCTCCGCCTCGGCGAGCACCCACTGGTGGCCGGGGCGGTCCGTGGCGCGCCTGCGGTAGCGCGAGTGATCCGGTGCGCACAGGCCCAAGAGGTCGATGGTGTAGAGCCCCGAGACGTAGGGGATCACGCCGGCGGCGGTGGTGGCGAGGGTGTCGGTGGGCTGGGTCACGCGCTCGAGCATCTCGCCGAGCCTGCGCCAGTTCTCGAGGTCCCGGCGCGCGATCCACACCGAGTTGGGAGCGCCGTTCGGCACCTGCTGCCGCCACGAGGCCCGAAGGTCGAGGCTCACGTACGCCATCAGCGAGACCATCGCGAACGCCCATCCCAGGCGCCTCGCCGCCCGGGATCCGCCGAAGCCCATCCACCCTTCCAGTGCGGCGGCTGCCACCAGCGCGATCAGCGGCAGCATCGGGACGACGAAGCGGAAGAGCGGCATCCAGTCCCCTCCGGTGGCGCAGACGTAAGCGAGGAAGGGGAGAACGATCGCGCCCATGAGCCCCAGCTCCCTGCCGGCGAGCCCGCGCCAGGCTCCGAAGAGCAGGCTGGCCACGATCGCGGGGACGAGCCAGAGGAGGTGGAGCTCCCCGAGCGCGAGGATCACATAGCGGCCTCCTTCCGGCGCCTGCAGGAGGCCCGGAGCCTTGATGGCGAAGCTGTTGGGGAGAAAACGGTGGTAGTAGGCTAGCCGCCAGGCCAGGTGAGGCCCCGCCACGACCAGCCAGGCGCCGGCCCATGCCATCCACGACCGGACGGAACCGCAGCGGAGGAGCGCCAGCGTCAGGAGAAGAGCCCCCACGCAGGCGGTCACGAGGGCGCCCTCCGGGCGGGTGAGCGAGGCCAGGCCGAGGAGAAAGGCGCTGCCGAGGAGCGGACGCGTTCGGAACGAGTCGCCGGGTGCCAGCGCCGCCGCCGTCGCCAGCGTCGCGGACGTGACGAGTAACGTGAACAGCGCGGTCTCGAGCCCGCTCGTGGCGTAGGCGGCGAAGGCGGGGTTCGCGGCGAGGATGGCGCCGGCGAGCAGGGGGCTGGCACCCCGCCGCCGTATCGCCGCCATGACGAGCCCGAGCGTGCCCAGCGAGCAGACCACGCCGAGGCCCGGCATCCACAGCTCCGGCCTCCCGCCCGCGCGAATGACGAGGGAGGCGACCAGCGTCCAGAGAAAGTTCGAATAGCCCTCGACGCGCTCCCCCGGGTTGTAGACCAGGCCAATGCCCCCGGCCAGGTTTCGGGCGTACCGGTAGGAGATGAAGGCATCGTCGGAGACGAACCAGAGGGTCAACATGTGGGCTAGGCCGAGAAGCAAGAGGGCCGCCGCGGCAGCCGCCTCGAGCCTGGGGGAGAGCATGAGCTCGGGCGGGTGCTCGGCCTGGTCGAGATCGCCCCTTCTCGAGCGTTTCATCCCGGCGCAATGTGCCCGAGAGCCGGGGCTCGTCCAAGGCCCCTGATCCTTGCGCGGCCGCTCTTAGCACCGAATCACTTGCCGCCATGAGCTTTAGGTGCTGGGCCTGTAACCCCGTTCGACGCCTCGTGCCCTGGCCTCGCTGGCACGCAGCGTGACTTGCCTCCGACGGCGGCTGTCTTATCGCTTGCTTCTTTCTCCCGAGCCATGCTAAGCATCCCGCCGGAACACGGACGTGCCACGGAGTCACGTGGTCACCTCGAACCGCCGGAGTGCGGGGGGTGCATGCCTCAATGGACTCTGTTTGAAAACGATTTTCACGCCATCGACGCGGTTCTCAACGACTTCCTCGACCGAACCAACGCCCTGTCGGTGCACCTGGTGGATCGCTCCGGCCAGCTCATCACCTCTGCTGGCCGCACCGGAGACTTCGATCCCACTGCCTTTGCCAGCCTGATCGCCGCCGACTTCACCGCCAACGCCGAGCTGGCCCAACTCCTGGGCGAGAAGAGCGCGGACGCCGTGGTGAGCGAGGGCAAGAACCGTTCGGTTCACTCGTGCATGCTGGCCGGGCGGGTCATCATGTCCACCGTCTTCGACCGCCGCAGCACGCTGGGGCTGGTGAGGTTCCGGGCCCAGCGGGCGGTTCAGGCGCTCGATGTGGTGTTCCGCGGCCTGTTCGAGAAGGTCGGCCTCGGCGAGTCGACGCCGAACGTGCTGTCGTCGCGCGCGCCGGAGTTCGCGGCCGAGGCCGGACGCGAGGTGGACGCGCTCTTCGGCGACTGACCTCCCCAAAGCTCCGCATCCCGACACCGGTCGGGCCTCCGGGGGCCCCATGGCGCTGATCAACCATCGAGCGCGCGAGATCCACTTCAAGATCATCTATTACGGCCCCGGCCAGGGCGGGAAGACCACCAACCTGAGGGTGCTTCACGAGCGCCTCCCTCCGGAGCGGCGCGGCAAGCTGCTGTCGATCTCCACCGACCAGGAACGCACGCTGTTCTTCGATTTCCTGCCCATCGACCTCGGGCAGGTGATGGGTTTCACCACCCGCTTCCACCTCTATACCGTGCCCGGCCAGGTCTACTACCGGCTGTCGCGGCGCGCCGTGCTCCAGGGCCTGGACGGTCTCGTGTTCGTGGCGGACTCCCACCCCGCGCGCGAGGAGGCGAACCTCGATTCGCTGCTCGACCTGAACGAGCACCTGTCGGTGCTGGGGATGACCCCGCAGCAACTGGCCCAGATCCCGAGGGTCGTCCAGTACAACAAGCGGGATCTCCCCCAGGCGCTCCCCCTCGAACGGATGCGCCAGGCCGTGAACCCTGGAGGCGCCTTCGAGTTCGAAGCGGTCGCGATCCGGGGCAGGGGCGTCGCCGAGACGCTGCGGGCCGCGTGCAAGGCGGTGATCGCGCGCCTGGTCGAAGAGCCGCTGGAAGACGGGGTAGGGGCGCGGGCGGAATCCGGCGCCGGCGGCGCGCCTCTGTCGCCCGCGGCGCCTCCCGTAGCTCTCGGCGCCGCGCGGGGGTCGGGGCCGCTGGGGTGAGGGCCCTGCTCCAGGCACTCGCCACCCTCGGTCCCGTCGGCTACTTCCCGGTCGCCCCCGCCTCGGCCGCGAGCGCCGTCGTGGTGCTGATCGGGTGGTTCATCCCGCCATCCTCTCTCCCGGTCGCCCTGGCCCTGATCGCCGCCGGCGCGGCCGTTGCCGTCTGGGCCTCGGGCGAGGCCGAGAAGACCCTCGGCCACGACGCCAAGTCGATCGTCGCCGACGAGGTGGTCGGGCAGAGCCTCGCGCTGCTCCTGGTTCCGCGCGCGCCGATCGGATTCGCCGCGGCGTTCGTTCTCTTCCGGCTGTTCGACGTCTGGAAGCCCCTCGGTGTGCGGGGGCTCCAGCGCCTCCCCGGCGGCTACGGCGTGGTCGCCGACGACGTGGGGGCGGGGCTCATCGCCTGCGCCGCGTTCCACGCCGGCTGGTGGGGGATGCGCCGCATGGGCTGGCTGTCGTGAGCGCGTTTGCGCCCCTCGTGACGATGCGGCACATTGCGTCGCGGCCGTTTCTTGCGCTGGGCTCCGGGGCTGCTCGAATCCCTGATGCAGATCGAGATCATCACCGTCGGCAACGAGATCCTCTCGGGCCGCACCGTGGACACCAATTTCGCGTTCCTGGCGCGGGCGCTGGAAGCGGCCAGCGTCCAGGTGGGCTGGCACACGGCGGTCGGGGACCAGAGCGAGCGCATCGCCGAAGCGCTTCATGCGGCGCTCGGGCGGGCCGACGCGGTGGTGATGACCGGTGGGCTCGGCCCCACTCCCGATGATCTGACCCGCAAGGCGGTGGCGACCGCCCTCGGCCGCCCGCTTCGGCTCGACGAGCAGGTGGTCGAGAGCATCCGCGCGCGCGCGCGCACCCTGCGGCGGACCCTCCCGGCCTCGGTCGAGACCCAGGCCTTGATCCCGATCGGGGCCCAACTCTGGCCCAACCGCCTCGGCACGGCACCCGGGATCCTGATCCTGGAGGACCAGAAGCCGGTGATGCTCCTTCCCGGAGTTCCCCAGGAGATGGAGGCGCTGGCCGAGGAGCACCTCGTCCCCTACCTGCGCAAGCGGAGCCGCCGGGTGGTCGAGACCTTCACCCTGAGGACCTCGGGCGTTTTCGAGAGCGCCCTTCAGGAGAAGATCGGCGCGCTGCCGCAGGGCTGGTCCGGGGCGTCGCTGGCCTACCTGCCGAGCTTTTTCGGTGTGGACCTGCGCGTCACGGTCGCGGGCGACGACGCGGAGCCGGTGGAGAGGGTGACCGGCCGCGCGTACCGCGAGCTCAGAGAGCGTGTGGGGCCGGTCGTCTACGCCGAGGGGACGCACACCATGGACGAGGTCGTGGGGGAGATCCTGCTCGAGCGCGGGCTCCGGCTGGCGACCGCCGAGTCGTGCACCGGGGGACTCCTGGCCAAGCGCATCACCGACACGCCGGGCGCCTCGCGCTACTTCGAGCGCGGCTACGTCACCTACTCGAACGCCTCCAAGGTGGAACTGCTCGACGTTCCCGCCGCCGACATCGAGAAGCACGGGGCGGTGAGCGCGCCGGTCGCCGAGCAGATGGCCGCCGGCGCCGCACGCCGCGCCGGGGTCGAGGTCGGCGTCAGCATCACGGGGATCGCGGGGCCCGGAGGCGGGACCGAGGCCAAGCCGGTGGGCACGGTGTTCGTCGGGCTCTCGGCTTCGGGGAGCACCGCGGCGAGGAAGTTCCACTTCGCGGGCACCCGGTACGCGATCCGGGAGCGCTCGGTGCAGTACGCGCTCGACATGGTCCGCCGGCAGCTTCAGGCGCTGCCGCTCGAGCCACGCCTCGACGGATGAGGTTCTTCGGCTCATGAGGCTCTTCCTCGCGGTTTTCCCGCCGCCCGAGGTCCAGCGCGCGGCGTTCGCAATCGAGGAGGAGCTGCGCCGTTCCGGGGACGGGGTGTCGTGGGTCAAGCTCGAGAACCTGCACTACACGATGCGATTCCTGGGAGAGCTCGGGGAGGACGGCGCCCGGCGAGCGGCCGAAGCCGCGGCGGAGGCGGCCGCGGGAGCGCTCGAGTCTCCCGCGGCTCTCGGCGCGCTCGGCGCGTTCCCGAGCTCACGCCGCGCCCGGGTGCTCTGGGTCTCGCTGTCCGAGGGCGCGGAGGAACTGGCGAATCTCGCGCGTGCCCTCGAGGACGCTTTGAAGCGGCGGGGTTTCGGCCGGGCGGACCAGCGCTTCTCGGCGCACCTGACCCTCGGCCGGGTGCGGGTGCCCGGCCCCGACTGGACCGACCGGCTCGCCGCGGTTAAGCTGCCGGATCCGGCCGCCACCCGCTTCACCGTCGATCGACTTCTCCTGGTCGAGAGCCATCTCTCGCCCCGCGGCTCGACCTACACGGTGCGCACCGAGGCGCTGCTCGCCAGCGGTGATCCGAGTCGACTCCCGCCGCGCGGGACGTCGTGAGCGGCCGTGCGGAAACACCTGCCCGCCGGCGAAGCGATCTGCTGGTCCTCGGCGCCATCGCCCTCGGGAAGCTCCTCCTCCAGCTCACCGCGATCACGCGCTACGGGTACTTCCGCGACGAGCTCTACTACCTGGCCAGCACCGAGCACCTCGACTGGGGCTACGTGGAGCATCCGCCGCTCTCGATCGCGGTCCTGGCGATGGTGCGGGCGGCCCTCGGCGACTCGCTCGTCGCCCTGCGCATCGTGCCGGCGCTCGCGGGAGCTGCGACCGTGTTCCTCACCGGGCTGATCGCGCGCCGGCTCGGGGGCGGGCGCTACGCCCAGGTCCTCGCGGCGCTCGGCGCCACGCTCTCGCTCGTCTTCCTCGGCACCGACGGGTACTTCTCCATGAACTGTTCCGATCTCCTCTTCTGGACCCTCGCGGTCCTGGTGCTGATCGAGGCACTCGACTCCGGCTCCCCGCGCCACTGGCTCGTCCTCGGCGTGGTCTTGGGCCTCGGGCTCTTGAACAAGATCAGCACGCTGTGGTTCGGCGGCGGCCTGCTGGTCGGCCTGCTGTTCACGCCTCACCGTCGACGGCTCGCCACGCCCTGGCCGTGGGTCGCGGGGGCGATCGCCGCCGCCCTCTTCCTGCCGCACGTGCTGTGGCAGGCGAGGAACGGCTGGCCCACGCTCGAGTTCATGCGCAACGCGACGTCGCAGAAGATGGCGGCGGTCTCGCTCGGGAAGTTCCTGCTGGATCAGATCCTCTCCATGAACCCGGTCACGGCGCCCCTGTGGCTCGCGGGGCTGCTCTTTGGGCTCTTCGCGCGGGCGGCGCGGCCGTGGCGGATCCTGTCGCTCCTCTATCTCGCGGTTTTCGCGCTCCTCGTCGCGGGGGGCCGGAGCCGCGCATCCTATCTGGCGGTCGCGTATCCCATGCTCCTCGCACTCGGCGGGATCGCGTGGGAGCGGGGTCTGTCGCGTCCGGCTCGAGCCTGGCTCAAGGCGCCGGTGGCGGCAGCGATGGTCCTGCTGGGGTTGCCGCTCATCCCCTTCGCCATCCCGGTGCTTCCCGTGGACACCTTCATTCGCTACCAGAAGGCGCTGGGCCTGCAACCCCGCACCGAGGAGCGCCACCGCATGGGAGCCCTTCCTCAGCAGTACGCGGACATGTTCGGCTGGGACGAGATGGCGGCGCTGGTCGCGCGGGCCTACGGGCGCTTGACCCCCGCGGAGCAGGCCCGCTGCCGGGTGTTCGGGCAGAACTACGGAGAGGCGGGGGCCATCGACGTGCTCGGGCGCCGCCTCGGGCTTCCGCGCGCCATGAGCGGGCACAACAGCTACTGGTTGTGGGGGCCGGGCGACTTCGACGGGAGCGTGCTCATCATCATCGGCGGCGATCGCGCCGACAACGCCGCGTTCTTCGACAGCCTCGAGGTGGTCGGCAGGACCGAGTCGCGCTACTCCATGCCCTACGAGC
>VBOT01000036.1 GCA_005893225.1 Candidatus Eiseniibacteriota bacterium | reverse complement strand
ATGCGGGTGCCGTGCGCGCTGCCGTCGTCGAACAGCCGGAACCCGTGGGCCGCGAAGTGCTCGATGTGGGCGTGCGCCCGCGAGACGGTGCCGTTCACCGGGTCGTCGCGATCCACGAACGCGACGTGGTTGCGGCGCATTCCCTGGGAGCCGCGTCCCTCGACACTCTCCATTCGCCCCAGGTTGATGCGCTCGAGCTTGAGCTCGTGGATGCGGCGCCGGGCGTGGCCCTCCACCACCAGGATCCTCACCGACGGCACTCCGGTCTCGGCCGGCCGCGCCGCGGCATCCCCGCTGCGCTCCTTGCCCGCGGAGGGACGCCGGAATACGACCGTGTAACGGCCCGGATTCCACGACGCGGGCCTGCACCTTGAGCGCGTCAGGGGCCTCGCAGCGAGCCTCGCGGAGCCGCTCGCGCACGCGATCCTCGAACGCGCCACCGCCGAACACCGCGCGCGCGGTCTCGGCGCTTCCCGGCTCCACGCGCACCAGGACGCGGACCAGCTCGTAGGGGAACACGCGACCGCGGCCGCCGGACGGAACCACCCGCTGCTCGATCTCGTCCAGGATCGAGGGGATCCATTCGAAGGGATCCTGCGGGGCGCCCTTGCGGCGCGTGAGGCGCTCGAGCTTTCCCTCCAGCGCCTTCTCCAGCTTGACGAGCTTGTCGAGCTTCATGCTTTCCTCGCGGGGTTCAGCCGATGATGCCGAGCCGCCGCGCCTCGGCGACGATCCGGCCGGCGAGCTCGGTGGCGCGCGCACCCCCGTAGCCGCCGTTCTCGAGCAGGATGGAAAACGCGATTCGCCGCCTCGCCTGCCCGAAGGGAGCGTAGCCGATGAACCAGGCATGCGAGGGCGCGTTCTCGATCTCCGCGGTTCCGGTCTTGCCGGCGATGGGCGGGAACACCCCGGCGATGCGCCGCGCCGTGCCGCGGGTGACGACGCCGCGCATCATCCCCCCGATCGCCTCGGCCGTGCGTGCATCGATGACCGCGTTCTCGACGCTGCGGCGCGCCGTCGGCTCGCGGACGGCGGTCGCCGCCGGCAGCCTCCCTCCCGCCGCGATGGCGGCCGCGACACGCGCCATTCCGAGCGGCGTGGCGACCACCTGCGCCTGCCCGTAGGCGCTCTCGACCGCGTGCGCGCGCTCGGCCGCCTCGCCGTTCGGATGCCCCATCGCGATCTCGAACTTGTTGCCCATCCCGCTGAGCGCGGCCCACCCGATCTGCCGCCCGAGCTGGGCGTAGTAGGCGTTGCACGACGCGACGGTCGCCTGCTCCATGGCGATCGCGCCATGCGGCTCGTCGGCCACGTCGTCCCGCACCAGCCGGCCCTCGACGACCGCTCCGACCCGTCCGCCACCGAGCCGGCGGCAGACGAAGCGGGCGCGAGCGAGCGCGGGGTTCTCGGTCAGGGCCGCGGCGGCAGTGACGACCTTGAAGGTGGAGCCGGGCGGATAGAGCCCGAAGCGGGCGCGATCCATGAGCGGGCTTGCGGCGGGATCGACCCGGGAGTCCGCAATCTCGGAGGCCGCCGCGGACCCGGCGGCTGCCGGCCGCGCCTCGACGGTCCCGCCGGCCCCGAGTCCCGCCGCCGCGACCGCGAGTCGCGCGTCTCCGCGGAGCGGCCCCGTGGGCCAGGGATAGCTCACGCACGCGAGCAACTCGCCGTTATCGGGATCGAGCACCACCAACGAGCCCCGCTCGAGCCCGGCGGCGACGACCTGCTCCCGCAGCAGTGCGGCCGCGCGCGTCTGGAGTCGTACGTCGATCGTGAGGGTGAGGTCGCGGCTGCGGCTCATCACGGCGCGCACGCTCGGATGGCCCGGCTCGTGACGATGGCGCCACAGCGGCACCAGACCGCTCAGGTCGCGGCGCAGCAGGCGGCGCGGCTCGCGCGTGGCGGGATCGCGCAGGGTCACCACCGTGGCGTGATCGTCGAAGCCGGAAAGGAAGGCGTCGTGGCTGCGCTCCACGAACGAGGTGTTGGTGGCGCCCCAGTTGCGCCGGCTCACGAGGTCGCCGAGCAGGTGGTAGGTGAGCCCGCCGAAGGGGTAGTGCCGCTCGTCGGTGGCCAGGCAGGCGCGGTCGAGGTCCACGCCGAGACGCTCCAGGTCGGAGCGGCGATCGGTGAGGTCCTTCCACCGGCTGGTGGCGAGGAGCACGCCGTTCCGGTCGAACACGTTGCCGCGCGGAATCTGGGCGGCGACCAACCGCAGGCGCGGGTTGTACTCGAAGCGATGCTCGCCGTCGGCCTGGAGCGCCAGGCTGCCGCGCGCGAAGGTGCGGTCCGCCCGCGCCACCTGGACCCACGAAAGCTTGCCGAGGACGACGAGGGCCGCGGCGCCGAGGACGGCGAGCAGCGCGCCCCGCGGCCGGCCGAACGCCAGATCGAGCGCCCGCGGCGCCGCGGGGGAAGGCGGGCCGGAGCGCGGTCGCGGACCGGCGAGGGACAGTCGTCCCCGCGCCTCGGAGACCGCGGCGCCGCCCGCGGCGGCGGCGCCGCTCGCCGACAGCGACCACAGGATGCCCAGCGTGGCGAAGTGGATGATCTGCGCCGATCGCCCGTAGCAGAGGAACGGCGTGACCACGCCCGTCAGCGGCAGGAGCCCGGTGACGCCGGCCGCGATCAGCAGCGTCTGGAGCCCGAGCCCGAGCGTCAGGCCGAGGGCCAGGAACATCGTGTACGCCTCGGGCGCGCGCCGCGCGATCCGGAAGCCACGGATGACGAGCATCGCGTAGAGCGTGAGGCACGCCAGCAGCCCCACGAAGCCCAGCTCCTCGCCCGTCGCGGCGAGGATGAGATCGGTGTGCGCGGCGGGCACCATCGCGGGGGCGCCGAGGCCGAGCCCGGTGCCGCTCAGGCCCCCGGAAGCGAACGCCCACAGCGCGTGCGCGATCTGGTCGCCGCGAGCGAGCCCGTTCTCCCAGGGATCGAGCCACATCGCGGTGCGCAGGCTCACGGTGCGCGGGAAGCCGATCGCGTGGCTGAGCGCGAACGCCCCGAGCACGGCGGCGAGGCCCAGTGCCGCGAGCCCGACCTCGCGCCGGGTCACGGCGTAGAGCGAGAGGAAGAGCGCGCCGAGAAGCAGCGCGGGGCCGAGGTCCCGCTGCACGAAGAAGAACGCGATGCTGACCGCGACCCCGATCGCGACCGGCAGCACGTGGTGGAGCCGCGGGAGACGCAGCCCACGGAGCCAAGAGGAATCTCCCAGGGGCCGCTCGTCGAGCTCGCGGAGCAAGACCCAGCGGCTCGAGAAGTAGCCGGCGAGGAAGAGCACCAGGAGCAGGCGAATCAACTCCATGGGCTGGGTGCCGAGCAGGTTCACCTTGGCGTCGCTCCCCGCCGGCCCGCTCCCGAATAGGACGAGCGCCAGGGAAAGCCCCAGCGCCCCGAGCAGCGGCAGGAAGGCGAGCCTTCTCAGGACGGAGCGCTCGTAGATCGGCAGGCTGCACGCCACGAGTGCCAGCCCGCCGAGCAAGGCGCCCTGGGCGAAGCGGGTGAACAGCATCTGGTCGCGGAGCGGGTCCCTCAGGCTCACGATCATCACGAAGCCGATGGCGGAGAGGATCAGGGCGACGGGCAGGAGGAACCGGTCCCCGCTCCTGCCGGTGAGGTGGAGCCCGACCTGCATGAGCACGAAGGCCCCGAGCAGGATGAGAACGTTGAGCAAGAACGCGCCGCGGAACGCGCCCCCGGTCCGGACCACGAGCAGCGGCTTCAGGGCCTGGAACTGCTCGGGGGTGAGGAGGCTGATGGTGGCGCCGCGCGCCGCGGCGGCCCGCGCGCTCAGCCCCGGGAGATCGCCGCGCGCCGCGAGCGGCACCGCGCTCAGCCGGATCGCGGCGAGCGCGCCGACGTTCTCGAGCGGCCGCCGGGCCCCGCCCGCGGGAAGCTCCTGGAAGATCCGGCGCGCCACGAAGGCGCGCTCGGCCGGCTCGGTGACGAGCGCGCGGAGGACCTGGTCCAGCTCTGCCGGCCCGCGCACCGCGTTCAGGTTGCGCCATTCGCCGCTCCGGAGGGCGCGGCGAGCGGCCGCGAAGCTCGTGCTCTTCGCGGGGTAGACCATCGCGATCCCGGCCAGCGCGACCGCGAGAGCGAGCCCCATCGGCACGAGTCGGTCCGGCTGGAAGGCGCCAAGCCACGCGCGACCGCGGCGGCGCTCCGCGGCGGTGCTCAGCGTGGTCCGGCCGCGCGCCTCGAGAACGGCGCTCATCGACTCGGCGGGGCTCACTGGCTGCGCCCGAGCAGCGGCGCGAGAATGCCGAGGCCCAGCTTTCTGAGCTTGTCCTCGCGCCGCTCGTCCTCGCGCCGCTCGACGCGGTCGAGCAGGTCGCGGACGCGCCGGATGTTGCGACTCACCTCTCCGAAGGCGGGAATGTTCTTGTATTGGTCGAGGGCTTGCTCGCAGTCCTCGCGAACCGCCTTGAGATAGCGTTCCTCGTCCGGGAGATCCCGGAGGTTCGCGATCCGCGCCCAGGTCTTTTCGGCCCTCAAGCGGTAGCCGTCGCCGAGCAGGGCCATGTCGCGGCTCCCGAGCTCGTAGCCGTCCTCCTCGGCCCGGTCCAGCGCTCCTCGGGCGCGCTCGGGATCCTCGAGGCCGTAGACGTAGGTGCGGGCCAGGCCGAGCTGGGGATCGATCCAGCGCGGCCCCAGGCGCGCGGCCTCCTCGAAGTCGTGGGTCGCCTCGTTGAAGCGGCGTGTGGCGTCGGCCGGCCTTCGGTCCTTCGCGGCCTGGGCGTCGATGCGGGCGAGTTGGCCGCGGCAGTAGAGGAGCCGCGCCTTGACCGCGCGGTCGCGGGGCGCGATCGAGGCGGCGCGCCCGAGCAGCGAAATCGCGCTGCGCCAGCCGTTCTCACGGATCACCGGCGTGTCCGAGCGGTAATCGGCGATGAGCTCGTCCGCGCTCGCGACGAACCAGTCCCTGACGTCGCGGCCGAGCCCGAAGGAGCCGACGCGCAGCAGGCTGCGGGCCCGGAGCTGGCGATAGCGCTTCCACACCGCGTCCGCCTCGCCGCGCGGAAGACCGGGCAGCGCCCCCTTGAGCTCGGTCGCCGCGCTCATCACCTGCGCCTCGTTGGCGACGAGCAGCACGCCCGCCAGGAGCACGACGAGCTTCCACGAGACGCGAAAGCGCCTGCCGGACGCCCGCGGCGCGGTCTGCGCGGCCGTGCCTTCCGGAGGCGCCGGCGGGCTGGGCGAGATGGCTCCCGCCGCCGCGGAGCCCTCCGGGAGCGTGCGCCGGGTCTCGGCCTCCGCCGGGCTCGACCCGTTCCCGGAAGCCTCAAGCGTGCGCCTTGTCCCCGCACCTTCGCGTTCGCCCTCCGGCCCGACCGTCCGCCGGGTCTCCTCGTATCTTGCCGCCACGGAGCACTCGCGCTCCGCCTCGGTGTCGCGCCCTTCGAGGAACGCGGTCAGGTCGGCGTGCAGCGCGGCCGCATCCGGGTAGCGGCGCTCGAGCGCGGGAGCCAGCGCCTTGTGCAGCACCGCTACCAGGGCACGGGGGCAGCTCGCGTCCATCTCGGGGGGGAGCGTGCGCGAGCGAATGTGCTCCTCGAGCCGGCGGGTGCTCTCGCCCCGGAACGGCTGCTGCCCGGTGAGCATCTCGTAGAGCACGACCGACACCGACCACAGGTCCGAATGCGCGTCCACGTTCCCAGTGTCGATCCGCTCCGGCGAGGAGTACGGCAGGCTCCCGAACTCGTTGCGCGTGAGCGGGCGCGTGAGCGAGAGCGCCTTGGCGATCCCGAAGTCGAGCACCCTGACCCCACCGCTCGGCTCGAGTCGCACGTTCTTGGGTTTGAGGTCGCCGTGCACGATCCCCTGGCGCGTGCCGGTGGGGCTGCAGTGCTGGGCCGCCGTGAGCAACTCGCACAACTCGGTCGCGATCCGGGCCGCCTCGCGCGGGTCGAGCGGCCCGCGCCGGATGCGCTCGGACAGGTCCTCGCCCTCCACGTATTCCATCGCGATGTACATCTCGCTCTCCGCGGTCTCCTCGATCTCGAAGACCCGCGGTACGCGCGGGTCGATCTCCGAAAGCCGCATCTGGAGGCGCGCTCCCTCCCGCTCCGCCTCGCGCACGCCGGGCTCGGTCTTGGGGATCTTGAGCGCGACGGTGCGCCCGTCGCGCCCGTCCACCGCCATGAGGACGTCGGCCATGCCGCCGCTGCCGAGGCGCGAGAGGACCTCGTAGGGACCGACACTGTGGTAGCGGACGCTCACCGGCGGCTCCCGCGGCCCGGGCGCCCGGTCGCGCCCAGGGCGTTCGCGCGCCCGAACGCCTCGAACAGGTTGGTCTCGGCCAGCGTCCTCCGGAGCTCGGGCGAGGCCCCGCGCACGCCCTCGGCGGCGTTGCCCGCGATCACGTTGCCCGAGAGCCAAGGGGCCGCCCCGCCTTCCAGCTCGATCCCGGCGCGCCGCTGCCGCGGGCCGCGGCCGTTGTCGAGGACGAAGTTGTGCACGATGCGAGGTGAGGCGGGCGATGCCACCACGATCCCCGCGCCGGGGTTGTCGTGGATGAAGCTCGCGGCCAGCGACGAATGGCTACTGCCCTCGAGCGACACGCCCGCGACCCGCGCGCCCGAGACCTCGACATCCTCGATGGCGATGCTGCCATCGAGCACCCGGACCCCGATGTCGAGCGGGGCGCCCTCACCGCCCGCGATCCGGAACCCCACGATGCGGCCGGCCGTGAGCCCCTCGGCTACCAGCGCCGCCACCGGCGCGGCGCTCTCGCCGCGCGGCGCGAGCACCGCCTGGCGCGGCGCCCGGCTCATCAGGGTCGTTCCTTGCACGAGCCGCACCTGCTCGCGATAGGTGCCGGGCGCGACCGAGACCGTGTCGCCCGGACGCGCCGCCGCCATCGCATCGCCGATAGTCGCGTACTCGAGCCCCGCTCCCACCGCGAGCACGCGCGCCGCGCGCGAGGTCTGGAGCGATGGGACGAGCGGAGAGCTGTTCGATGCCGGGCCGCGATCGATCAGCGCGAACGCGGCGAACAGCGCGACGCCCGCGAGCGCCCCGAGGGCGAACACCGGGCCCGGATGCATCGGGCGCATGAACCCGCGGGACCGCCGCGGGGCTTCGGCCGCGGTCCCGCCCCGCCGGCGCTTCTCCGCCGCCCCGAATGCGCGCGCGAAGCGCTCGCCGGCGGCCAACGCCACCGTCACGTTGTCCTTGCCCCCCGCCCGGATCGCCGCCTCGATCAGTCCCTCCACCGCCCGCGCTTCGTCCGCGGCGTGCTCGCGCACGATGCGCTCGATTTCGTCGCTCGAGACCAGGTCGGTGAGACCGTCGCTGCACACGAGAATCGCGCCCTCGGGGTCGAACGGGAAGCGGTGGATCTCGACGAAGTCCTCGTCGAGCGGGGTGTGCTCCTCGGCTCCCACCGATCGGTAGACCTCGTTGCGGCGCGGGTGGCGCATCGCTTCCCGCTCGCTCAACTCGCCCTCGTCCTCGCGCGCCCCGACCGGGGAGTGGTCGCGCGTGACCTTGACGATGCCGCCGGCTCCGAGCCGGTAGAGGCGTGAGTCGCCGACGTGCCCCACCGTCACCATGCCGTCCTCGATCACCGCCAGCGTCAGGACGCAGCCCATGCCCGCCCACGCGGGGTTCTGGCGGGCGAGCCGGAGGATCTCGTTGTTGGCGACCGCGATCGCCTCTCGCACCCGCTCCTCGACCCTCCCGGTCTGGCGCTCGAGCCGCGAGCGCACGAAGGCGATCGCGGTCTCTGCCGCGGTCTCGCCGGCCGCTTGCCCGCCGATGCCGTCGACCACGATCAGGATCCCGCGTTCGGGGTCGGCGTGGAGCCGGTCCTCGTTGTGGTCGCGTATCAGGCCCGGATGCGTGGCCCCGGCGCAGCGCAGGATGCCGCGCTGCGCCGCCGGGCGCGCGGCGATCAACGCCCGCCCATCGTCCTGGAGACGATCAGGAAGCGTCATGCTCGAGCGCCTGCCAGCTCAGCCAGGCCACGGCGCCGAGGAGGAGGACCAGGAACAGCCACCGCAGCGCGAAGAGCGCGGTCATCGCTTCGAGATCTCCGCCTTGAAGCGGACGAATACCGCGCCCGCGAGCCCGATCTCGGCCTCGGGCGGAAGCGGCACCTCGATGTTCCGGTCCACCTTCTCGCCGCCGCGCACCTCGATGCTGGAAGGGATCGAGGCCCCGTTCACGGTGGTGCCGAGCGTGCTCAGGTCCTTGATGTAGAAGCGGGCCTCGGGCTCGTCGTAGCGGACGCGCAGGTGGTCGCGCGAGACGTCCGGCACGGTCTTGAGCTTGAGGTCGACCCAGTAGCCCGGGCCGCCTCTGCCCACCACGAGCTGGGGCTTCTCCATGTGGAAGACGTGATCGCCGTTCTCGTCGCGGTAGGTGAGCGTGGCGAGGACCCCCGATGGGACCGCGGGCGGCGTCCCGTCCGCCTCGCTCCCGGCCGCCGCGACCCCGGTTCCCGGGGACGCGGCCACTGCTGAAGGGGCCGTGCCTCCGAGGGCCGCAGGACTTGCGACCAAGGCGGCGGGCGATGCCGGTTCGACCGGCGGCGCTTCCCGGCTCTCCACGCGGTCTCCGCGGCGGGTCGTGAGGATGCGCCGCGTTCGAGTTCCGCTCAGGCTCTCGGTCTCGGGCAGGAGCAGCGTGGAATCGACGAGGATGTCGCCGGGCGCGAGCTCGTCGTTGGGGTCGGCGATGAGCCGGATCTCCCACGCGGGCCCGGCCCGTTCGTAGGGAAGCCGCGGCCGATGCAGGGCCTCGCGCACGCGAGCCTCGATGGGGCTCGGGCGGTTGAGCTTCCCGAGCTCCTCGTCGAGCGCGCGCCGGGCCTGTTCGGCGATGACGGTCGCCAGGCTCTCGAGGCGGGCGTGGTCGGCGGGATGAAGGTAGACGTCGTAGGCGGCGGGCACGATCGTCGAGTAGCGCAGCTCCTCGCCCTGGCTGTGCAGGTTCGCGACGATCTGAGCGATGACGTCTCGACCGCGGACTCTTGCTTCCATCGCAGAGGCCCTGACCGCGCCGCGGGGAGTCGGCCGCTTCGGCTCTGGTGAACGGCCTGGCGTGGCCGCCGATTATAGGCTTCGAGGCCGGAGTTTCCACCGCATTCTGACGAGCGCTCGGGAGATATTACGAGGGAGGCCGGCCCGGAGTTTCAGGTCGGCGTCCCTCGCACCTCCGCCGAGCGCCGGGACTTGCGGCGGCGCCCTGTGAACGCTAGTCGAGCGCGATGACCCGGATCCTCCTCGACTGATCGCCCGCCGTGAGCCGGACGAGGTAGACGCCAGGCCCCAGGCGCCGGCGCGCGGAGCGGGCCATGGAGAACGGCACCGCGTAGCTCCCCGCCTCCTCTACCTGGTTCACCAGTGACGCCACCCGCTGGCCGGTGACGCTGAAGATCTCGAGCCTTACCGGCGAACGCTTGGGCAGCGAGTAGCTGAAGGCGGTGCTGCCCCGGAATGGGTTGGAGCCGAGCATCGCGAAGCTCAGCCGGTTCGCGCCGTCGCTCGAGACGCCGGTGCTGGGTCGGTAGCAGGAGGCGGTGGTCTGACACGAGGCGGGATTGCCGCTCGCCGGGAGATCGGTCGCCGTGACGGTCCACGTGAGCAGATCGTCCACCTGCGGGTCGCAGTTTCCCGCGAGCCGCAGCGTGACCGGCACCGCGAGCGAGCTTCCGGGAGTGACCGGGCCCACATTCATGTCCTGGGGAGCACCGCCCACCACCCAGCCCTGCGGATCGTTGAGGGTGGCCTTGTAGATCCGGTTGGCGGTGCTCGGGTTGTTGATGAAGAAGCTCACCGGATAATCGCCCTGCGGGCCCACGAAGGAATTCGGACAGGTGACCGTTTGCGGCGTGCAGTAGTCGTTGCCCCGAACCACGTAGGACGCGATCTGGGTTCCCGCCGTGTCCACCGGAGCGAAGGCGCCGACCGTGGTGGGGCAGTTCCCGAGAATGTGCCGGGTGTCCGCCTGGAACCCGCTCAGCAGCGTTCCGGGCCCGGGAGCGCCCAGGGTCGTCCCCACCTTGTCCTTAGCGATGGTGATCCGGATGGTGCCGTCCGCGGAGAGTTCACCCGCGTCGGGCACGCCATCGGACACGCTGCCGGTCGTGAAGTGACCGTACTCGTAGAAGACTTCGCCCGTGGCGCAATGGACCATGGACACGTAGTGGCGGTTGGCAACGCCGGTGCCGGGGCCCTCCCAGATCATCCTCCAGAAGGCGTTGGGCGGGAGCGAGGCGGGATTGAGGTTCGTCACTTTCATCGTGAACACGAACGCGTCCCCGATTCCGTCGGGCTCGGCGACGGACACCGATTGGATGTCCTGCTGGGCGTTCGAGACCGGCGGGATGTCGCCGGTGCCGACGCCATCGTTCAGCACCTTGACTCCCGGCAGGATGCAAGCGCTGGCACCCGGGGGCGGAACCGTGATGCAGGTGGGCGGAATCGGGCAGGCCCCCGAGTTGTCGGCAACGGTCTTGCCGCTGATCCCCGAGGCACCCTTGACCTCGTGCGTGACGTAGATGCCGCCGGCGCCCGCGTAAGTGAGCAGCGAGGAACCATCGACGGGATTGATCCCGAGCTCCTGGCACTCGAGCAGATCGCGGCAGCAGGCACAGGAGAGTCCGTTCTCGCAAACCGGCCCGGTGTGAACGACATGGTCGCTCACCTGCTCCTGCTCGATCACGGGCAGGAGATCGGTGGCGTTGTTACAGCGGGCCGTGAAGTAGTTCCACGAGGCCCCGGGAGTGATGTTGTTGGGCGCGCTGGTTCCGTACCAGCCGAGCACGATGCGACCGGCCGAGCCGGCCTCGATCATGGGGAGCACGCAGGTCTTGGTCCCCACGCCGTTGTTGACGCGCCGCGGCAGACTCCAGTGCGCGTTGTTGGTGGTCTTGATGTCGGTCGAATAGCTATAGAAGACGCTGCGGTCGTTGGACCAGCAGGTGTAGACGGTGCCGCCACCGTCCACGCACACCCAGGTGAACTTGTGGTCCACGGTGCTACTGGCCGGCGCCGTGAAGACCTTGCTGGTGCTCCAGGTGGTGCCGAAGTCACGCGAGACCGCGATCCAGACCTCGGCCCCGTCGTTCTCGTGGAAACCCTGGTAGACGTTGCCCTGACCGTCGGGACCGGCCATCAGCGTGGCTTCGTTTCCGCCGTCGCGCCGGTCCACGGCCATGTTGCCGAGGCCGTACGTCGCCGTGGGCGACTGATTGGCCCGCGGGAAGAACGGTCCCACAAACGTACCGCCCGCACCGGCCGCCGACGAGCGATAGAACTCGAGCTGCTGGCCGGGCTGGGTGGCGCCCACGTTGAACGACAGGTAGATCGTGTTGACGCCGTAGGCGGCGTTCCACTGCCGGTCCTCCACCGCCTGCTCGTTCGACACCGGCGTCAGCACGAATGTCTGGCCGCCATCCACTGAGGTGGAGGACGTCACGTTCGCGAGCGAAAGGCTCGAGGTGTAGATGTTGTAGTTGCCGAGCGCGTTCAGTTGGGTTGCAATCGCCATGTCCGTGTCGCCGCCGCCCTGGCCGGCATCCGGCTGGTTCTGGAAGACCGGGCTCTGCGCGCAGATGTCGGACGCGGCGATCTTCCAGAGCCCGATGCCGCCGCCCACCCCGATGATTCCGGTGATCCACGTGTTGCCCAGGCCGTCGATGCCGACCGCCGGCTCGCCGTCCCCGCCGTGATCGAACAGCGCGGTCTCTCCGGTGAGGTGCTTGTTGCAGGTGAACACGTCGGTGCTGGGCTGATAGTTCACGGCCGCCAGGCTGGGATCCGTGATGTCGATGATGCGGATCGTGCAAGTGAAAGTCTCGTTGACGGCCGAGTAGACCACGGTTCGCAGCCGATACTGGGTCGTTCCCGGGTTGGGATAGAAGGTGATGACTTCCGGCTGTCCGGCGGCGTTCCCGGAGCTGTTCACGGTGAGTCCACCGGCCGTCTGCATGAGCAGATCGAAATCGCTTGGCCCCGGCCAGGCGGTCTTGATCTCGACCGCCGTGTTGGGGTGGGCGGTGATGTAGGCGGCGTCAATGTCGACCGTCAGAAGATAGTCGTCACAGGTGCCGGGGAAGAGGTCGCAGTTGGGATCTCCGATGACGCCGCTCGGATTCGAGCCGGTGTAAGGGCCCCCGGTGTAGCTGATGGTCGGGGATGATGGAGAGACCGTACCGCTTCCGGGATTGGCGGCCATCGCAGAGGATCCGAGGACCGTAGCCAGGGCGGCGACCAGCGCAGGCAACATCCATCGCTTCTGCATGATTCCTCCCAGTTCGATTGCGACTCCTCAACCGGCCAAACCGCACCTTGAGCCGGGGCCTCGAGGTCCCGGCTGAACCCTAAACAACGAGAATGAGGATCGACGGAGGCGCTTGAGAATGACTTGACTGAGGGCCGGAAACGGGGTCAGGAAAGATGCTTCGAAATGCCTTAACAACTTGGCAGGACTTACTTTGCGGCTTTATCTACCCCGCCTGGGAGCACGTTCACGGAATCGCGCAGGTAGCGATGGATGGATACCGAGGAAATCCAGATGGAGTCGCTCCCCCGCGCGGTGACTCCGATCTGCCGGCCAGTCCGCACAACAGGAAGGACCCAGGTATAGATGTAATTCCCGTACCGCTGTGCGCGGCCGATACCCCCGATGTCGGTGTAGCGCACTCCCCTTCCCTTGCCGCGGGGTCGTGCGAAGGCCGGCNNCGGAATCGAACTCGAAGGTGATGGAAGCGAAGCGCCGGTCGCGGAGCAGCCACGTCTCGCGGCGTCCCTCACCCTCCTCCGACTCTCCGCCCGCTGGTTTTCCCAGCTTCTCCATCCGCGCGTGGACGTCGCGTTCCGGCATTCCCGGACGGAGCCCCAGAACGTCCCGATAAGGCTGGCCCGCCCAAACGAACGGCGCCACCACGATCAGGAACAGAGACGACCACGCGACGAGTCCGACCCTGACGGGACGATGCGCTCCGGAGGGAGCCGATGCCTGACCGAGACTCATTGCCGTCAGACCCTGCCGATTCCCGGACCGAGCACGAGGACGAAGATCACCGTCGCGATCACCGCGGCGACGATCCAGGGAATGCCTCGCGTGATCTCGAGCGGCGCGTCGGTCGCGAACGACGACGGCGCTCGCGGGATCGCGGGATACCACGCGAGCAGCGAGGTTCCTCCGAGCGAGGCGGCCGCGGCGGAAATCAACACGATCTTCATTCCCAGCGGATTGAGCAGTCCAGCCACGACCATCGTGCCACTGCCCGCGAGGTACGGAACGAGCGAGAGCCGCCGCGCTCGAGCCACCCGCGCGTCAGGCTCGCGACCGAGAAACGGATCGAGCGCCGGCATCAGCAGACGCGGCGCGATCACGAAGTAGAGCAGTGCGCCGGAAACGACCAGGGCCAGACGAAAGAGAATGGCCGGCCGTGCACCCTCGATCACGCGCGCCCAGTCTCCGATTCCTCCGATCCCCGAGAAGAGGAGGTAGCCGAACGCCGTGAGCAAGTTCACGGCGCAGAAAAACCATAGGAAGTAACGCCACCGCGGCGAGAGCCGGACCCGGCTTCTGAGCAACCCGACCAGGGGAAGCCCGACGATCAGGTTGAGGATGCTTCCGGCCGCGGAGATGGCTCGCTGCACGGATCCGCTCGCCGTGGTCTCGTCATAGTTGAAGAAGATCGCATTGAACATCGTGGGACGCGCGCCCAAAAGGATACACGCACCGCCGTGTCCGAGACCTTCGTGAACGACGTTGGCCAGCGAGTAGGCCAGCGCGCTGATGGCGGTGATCGTGGCGAGGTCGAGGTTCTTCAACGGGCCGCCAGTAAGATCTTCTCGAGCCCCATGGCATATCGGCGCGGGTTCATTCGAATTCCTTCCTGACTCCCAGAGCGTAGACCCGCCGGGCGCCGGGGGGAACGTGGAACTTGGAATCGAAGAGGTAGGCTCCGAACGTGCCGAAGACGCCCATATCGCCCCGCCGGGAATGGAACCCCGCGGTGGCCGATACGTCGCTTGCCCACAGTCCGGGGCCCCCCAAGGCCGTCAGTACCCTTCTTCGATCGCCAACGCCGATGGCGTTCACGGCCCGGGTGAGCCGGATCCAGGCGTCGAAGACCTGGTTCGAGGAAACGCCCAGGCCCCCGCTGATTCCGGCCCGGTAGACGGTGGTGTCGGCGCGCCATGGGACGACCTTGGCCGCGAGGCTCACGTCGGGTCCCACGAGGCGAGTCCCAGGCGAATGAGTCCAGGCACGCGCCACGCCGAGCGTCAGGGACAGCGTGCCCGGGAGCAACAGGCTCCGGGCGAGATCCTCCCGGTTCTCGAGCTTGCCGATTCCACCCGCGCCAAGGCCGAAATGAGGAAGCAGGCGGCCGGTGCGGAGCGGGTCCTTCCCGAGACCCGTGCGACCGCTCAACGCGACCTCGGGAAGCAAGTTCCGCCACGACCCCGCGTCCTCGAAGATGTATCGGAGAGAGACTTCGGCCCCGAGGCGCCGGTCGCCTGCCACGTCCTGGAGGCCGGAGCCCTGAGCGCGCGCGGACGAAGCGACGAACAGGACCAGGATGGACCACCCGCCGAGGACGGAGCGCCGCGGGCGGCGGCATTTACGGGCGCGCGGGCGATTCACATCCCTCGCCTCAGCACCACCAGCGTCACATCGTCCTCGAAGTCGTCGGCCTCCGCGAAGCCGCGCGCCTCGAGAACGATACGCTCGATCAGATCGCGCGGGGCGAGGCTCCGGTTCGTCGTGACCCGCTCCGCGAGGCGGCCGGTGCCGAAGCACTCGCCGGCGGCGTTGCGCGCCTCGACGATGCCGTCGGTGAAGATCACGACCTGATCGCCCGGGGAAAGTCGGATCTCGCCGACCTCGAATTCGGTATCGTCGAGGAGCCCGAGGAGGGGGCCGCCGCGATCGAGCCATCCCGGCACCGCTTCTCCACGATCGTGGATCGGCGGGTGGTGCCCGCAGTTCACGTAACACAGCCGACCGCGCGCGGGATCGAGCACGGCCAGGAGCGCGGTCACGAAGGCGCTGCCCGCGGTGGAGTCGGGAAGCTCGGCATCGAGGGCTTCGGCCACCTCGTCCAGGGGTCGGCCGGCACGCAGGAGTGCCCGGACCTGCGCGCGGAACGCCGACATGATCAGGGCCGCGGTGATGTCGTGCCCCGAGACGTCAGCCACCGCCAGGCCCAGCCTCCCACCGGGCAACGGAATGTAGTCGAAGTAGTCCCCTCCCACTCGGGCGCTCGGCATGCAGAGGCCCGCGAGCTCGTAGCCGGGCACTCCGGGCGACTCGGCGGGCAGCAGGCGCTCCTGGATCTGCTGGGCAGTCCTGAGCTGACGCTCGAGCCGTCCGGCCTCGATGAGTCGCTCGTGCAGGATGGCCTTCTCCACCGCGATCGCCGTGGCCTCGGCGAAGAAGCGCAGCACGTCGACATCCTGCGCCTGGAACCCGGCGAGCCGGTCGCTCTCGAGGTTGAGCGCTCCGATCGTCCGGCCGTCGAGCTGGATCGGCACCGCGACCTCGGAGATGGTCTCTTCCCGGCCCTTGATGTACCGGGGATCGAGGCGGACGTCGGGGGCGCACACCGCCTCGCCGCTGCGGACGACATGCCCGACGATGCCCGCGCCCTCGCGCAGCATCGGGTCCGTGGCCGGCGACCGGGGCGGGAAGCCCCGCCAGCTCACGCCGGCGATGAGCTCCCCCAGCGGTCCCGCACCGGGTCGCGTCACTTCCTCGCGCAGCACGAAGATTCCTGCCGCATCGTAGGGCAGGAACGACTGGAGGCGGTCCAGCAAGCGGTCGAGCGTCTCGCGGAGGTCGAGGGTGCCCCTTGTGCTGTGGAAGATCTCCAGCAGCAGCCGACATCGCGCCTCGGCCGTGATCTCTCGGTGCTCTTTCGCTTGTGAAGCGGCGTGACGCGGCAGGCTCGGTGCGGTGCCCATATCGACCGTGGAGACTCCTTCCCCAGTACGCCTGTTGGTGCTCAGATGAGGCCGCGCGGCAAAGGGTTTGTCACGTCGCCCGGGCGGCGACCAATGCCGGATTTCGCGACTACGAGTGCGGCCCTCGAGCCGATCCGGGACTCTCGCGGTCACCGTCGCGCGATGTCCAGGACTTCCCGCAGCGATCCTATCGTGCGCCCTTTCCACGTGGCCGCTCCCGGCCGGTACGGATCGATCCCCTCTTCGCCCGGCACGGCCAGGAGCACAGCCTCCATCCCCACGCCCACGGCCCCGGACAGCTCGTCGCTGCCACCGTCACCGACGTACAAGCATCGGCTCGGCCGCGCGCCCAAGGCGTCGCATGCTCTCTGGTAAATCTTGGGGTTAGGCTTCTTGACACCGACCTCGCACGAGAAGATCGCCACGTCGACGTGGGAGGCGAAGGGGGATTCTCGCCAGGCCGGAGGCACCACCTCGCAGCAATCGCTGATCATGCCGACACCGAGTCCCCGGCCCCTCAGCTCGCCCAGAGTCGAAAGGGCATGCTCGCGGGGCGTCAAGGACGCGCGAGTGAAGTCTCGCCGGATCCGGACGGCGTCGTGGAGCCGGTCCTGCGGGACCTCTCGCCCCAGACGGTCACAGATGAAGCGGAGGTTCTCTTCCAGGCTCTCGAACTGCCCGGTCTCGCGGCGGTCGCGCGTGTCCTCGACGAATGCCGCGATGAATGAAAGCCTATCCATGTCCATGCCGAGGACCGCCGCCATCTCGGTGAGCACGGCATGGTGGGGGTAAGCAGGGACCAGAGTGCCGAACAGGTCGAAGACGACGGCGAGGCAGCCTCGATCCATGGTTAGTTCGTCCCTCGGAATTCGACGGCATCCCCTGCGGATTGGTTGAAATAGCCGGCCTTGCTTTGATGATCGGGCTCGGTCGCGGCGATCGCCGGGAATCGACCCGGGGGCCCGTGAATGGAGTACATGAAGACCCTTGCACGGCAGCGTGACAAGGCCGAGATCCTCGAGCGGCTGAGCAGGCTACGTCCGGACAGCGCCCGCCGCTGGGGCCGGATGTCGGCGCATCAGATGATGTGCCATCTGGCCGACGCCCTGCGCATGGCCACGGGTCAAAAGCCCGTGACCCTCGATACCAGCCTCTTCAAGCGCACGGTCCTCAAGTGGCTCGTCCTGTACGTTCCCCTGCCCTGGCCGCACGGGATCATGACGAGCCCGGAAATCGATCAGGAGCGCGGCGGCACGAGGCCGGTCGAGTTCGCGGCCGACGTCGCGGGGGTCGAGGCGCTGCTCGAGGTGGTCGCGGCGCGGCCGCCCGGCCTCGACCGGCAGGTCCATCCGTTCTTCGGCCGGATGTCCGACGCCGCCTGGCTTCGCTGGGCCTACCTGCACATGGATCACCATCTCCGTCAGTTCGGCGCGTAATCCCGGATCGGTCAATTCCCTCGGCAGCGTATCAGGCAAATGCCCGACGCCCCCGGAGCCGCTGGCGCTTCCGAGCGCGGACGGACCCTCGGTGCGCCCGTGAAGAACTCTAGTGGGAGCCGGACGCGCATCTTCGGGCTCTCCCGCGGCATCAACTCCACGGATGGAGCCCTCGACATGGAGCAACTCCTGAAGCCCGCCATGCCGACCGATCCGGCGTCCTCGCCCGCTCTCGAAGTGCCGGCCATCCCCTGCCACGAGCTGCTGGACCGCAGCGCCGCGGCGTTCCCGGACAAGGATGCGATCAGGTTCCGCTCCGCGACCTCCGCGGCCGCGCCGGCGGTGTCGAAGGCGACCTCGGGCCGGATGTTCGAACGCCGCAGGAACTCCTCGACCTGTGCCAGCGCCTGGGGATGGGAGCGGGCCACGCGCACGTCGCCGATTCTCGTGCCGCGGACCGCGAGGAGACAGTGCCGCACGCGCACCACAGCCTCGGCGACGATGCGCGCGTCCTGGTGCTGGCGCAGCAGGTCGTACACGTCCGCCACCGATCCGGCATGCGTGTTCTCCACCGGCACCACCACCGCCCCGACGGCGCTCGACTCGAGCGCGGCGAACACGTCGGCGAACGTCGGCCGGGGCTCCAGGCGTCCGTCCGGGAAGAGCGCCGCCGCGGCGGCTTCCGAGAACGCGCCGGCGAGACCTTGGTAGGCGACGCCGCTCACTCGCGCTTCCTCGGGTCCATGGAGTGCACCGCTCTAGGCTCCAAGCCGCTCGCGCAGCAGGCGCGCGCGCTGACGGCTCACCGGGATCTCGCTGCGCGCGGCGTCCTTGATGACCAGGCGGTAGGTGCCGGCGAAGGCCGGCCGCAGGCTCTCGGCGAAGTCCAGGTTGGCGATGGCCGAGCGATGAACCCGCAGGAAGCGCGCTGGGTCCAGCCGTCGGTCGAGCTGATCGAGGGTGAAGTTGACGTAGTGCCTCCCGTCGGCCGTGGCCGCGAACACGAGCTTCTCCTCCGCTCCGAACCAGAGCACCTCGGCGCACTTCAGAATGTCGATGCGGTTGCCCACGCGCACGGTGAGGCGCTCCAGGTGGTGCGCCGGCGGCCCACCGCCCCGCTCCAGGGCGCGCAGCAGCTCGTCCAGCCTGCGTGCCAGGGCCGCCGGGTCGCGGCGCTGCGCGCGCGCCCGCTCCAGAGCCCCGGCCAGGCGCTCGCGGCGAAAAGGCTTCATGAGGTAGTCCAGGGCCCGCTCCTCGAAGGCGCGCACCGCGTAGTGGTCGAAGGCGGTCACGAAGATCACGGCGGGTTGCGGCTCGAGCGAGCGCAGGAGCGCGAAGCCGTCCTCGCCCGGCATCTGCACGTCGAGCAACACGACGTTGGGCGAGGCCCGTGCGATGAGGGCCCGCGCCTCGGGGGCCGAGCCGGCCTCGCCCAGGAGCTCGACTCCGGACATCTGGCCCAGCATCCGGCGCAAGCGCTCACGCGCGAGCGGCTCGTCGTCCACAACCACGATCCGCAGCGGAGCTTCACTCATTCCGTGGCCCCCTTCCCGGGCGGGCCGCCGGGGAGCGGCCCGCCTCGGAGCCCGCGCGCAC
>VBOT01000035.1 GCA_005893225.1 Candidatus Eiseniibacteriota bacterium | reverse complement strand
CGCAAGGCTCGATCTTACTGCCGCAAAAACGATTAGGCTCCGCCCTTCAAGCAATCATGGAGGTGGAGAACCCCCAGCGGCCGGCGCTCGGGATCGAGCACGATCAGCGCGGTCACGGGCCCCGCGGGGCGCTCCTCCATGGCGCGCACCGCGGCCGCCACCAGGGCGTCCTTCGCGATCGTGCTCGGCCCCCGGGTCATCACCTCGGCGGCCTTGAGCCCCCACGGCTCGGGATGCCTCATCAGGATGCGCTTGAAGTCCCCGTCGCTGATCACGCCGGCGAGCCTGCCCTCGCCGTCCACCACCGTGGTGATGCCGAGGCGCTTCTCCATGATCTCGAGCACGACCTCCCTGAGCCCCGCGCTCTCCGCCACCCGGGGCACGTCGTCGCCGCGGTGCATCAGCTCCTCGACTCGGCGCGAGGCGGAGCGCCCGATGACCCCGCCAGGATGGAGGAACCGGAAGTCCTCGGGCCGGAATCCCCGGCGCTCGAGCAGCGCCACCGCGAGGCAGTCGCCGACGACCTGGGCGAGCGTGATGCTGGTCGTGGGCGTGAGGTCCATCGGGCACGCCTCGCGCACCGGACCGGTGACGAGCGTGACGCGGCTTCTCTCGGCGATCGCCGAGCGCGGCGTGGCGACGATGCTGACGAGTGGGATGCCGTGGCGCTCGACGTAAGGCAGGAGCGCCAGCAGCTCCTCGCTGGCACCGCTCTTCGAGACGAACAGCGCCACGTCCCCGGGACCGAAGAGTCCCGCGTCTCCGTGCAGCGCGTCGGTGGGATGGAGGAAGAGGGCGGGCGTGCCGGTGCTGGTGAGCGTGGCGGCGAGCTTGTGGGCGAGGAGGCCCGACTTGCCGACCCCGGAGACGATCACCTTGCCGCGGCACTGGGCCAGCAGCTCGACGGCGGCGAGGAACTCCTGCCCGATCCGGGCTTCCAGGCCGGCGACCTGCTCCGCCTCGAGGCGGATCACCTCGCGCGCCCGCGCGAGGAGATCGCGCGACTCGACCCCCACGGCCCCTCCCCCGCCCTCCGCCGTCCGGCTCACAGCGCGTCGTACCGCTTCAGCACCTGTTCCCAGGCACCGTTGTGGCCCAGCACCAGCTCGACCGTCTCGCGCGCCGCGCCGCGCCCGCCAGCGTGCTGGAGCACCGTCTTCGCGAAGCGCCGCACCTCGGGCTGCGCGTCGGCCACGGCGATCGGCCAGCCGACCCGCCTCATCATCGCCACGTCCGGAAGATCGTCGCCCACCATGACACACTCCTCCCACCGCGCGCCCTCGCGCTGCAGCACCCGCTCGGCCACCGCCACCTTGTCCTTGACCCCGAGGTAGTGCTCCAGGCTCAGGTCGCTCATGCGCGCCTCCACCGCCCTGGAGGAGCGTCCCGAGATCACCACCGGCAGCACGCCGAGATCCCGCGCCCACTCGAGCGCCAGGCCGTCCCGGATCCAGAAGTGCCTCGAATCCCCTACGCCGTCGAAGCCGATCACCCCGTCGGTGAGCGTTCCGTCCACGTCCAAGAAGATGATCCGGACCGGAAGCGTGACCGGGTCAGGCATCGGTGGGCTCGGCAACCGCCTGGCGCACCCGCAGCGCCTCGTCGAGCAGGCCCGGGACCTCGGCGAGCGGGATCTGCGTGGCGGCGTCCGAGAGCGCCCGCGCCGGATCGGGGTGCGCCTCGAAGAACAGCCCGTCGGCGCCGCACGCCACGGCGGCGCGGATCATCGGCATGGCGAACCGCCGGTCTCCCCCGGTCTCGTCTCCGCCCGGGCGCTGGAGGCTGTGGGTGGCGTCGTACACCACCGGCCAGCCCAGCTCGCGCATCACCACCAGGCCGCGGAAGTCGACCACCAGGTCGCCGTAGCCGAAGGTGGTGCCGCGCTCGGTGAGCAGGATGCGCCCGGCGCCGGCCCCGGTCAGCTTCTCCACGACCTGGCGCATGTCCGACGGCGCCAGGAACTGCCCCTTCTTCACGTTGACCGCCCGGCCGGTGCCGGCCGTCGCCAAGAGGAGGCCGGTCTGGCGCGAGAGGAACGCCGGGATCTGCAGGCAGTCGGCCACCTCGGCCGCCGCGGCCACCTCGGCCTCTTCGTGCACGTCGGTGAGGATCGGCACCGAGACCTCGCGCCGGACGCGCGCCAGGATCGCCAGCCCCTCGGCCGTCCCGAGCCCCGTGAACGAGCGGGCGCTGGAGCGGTTGGCCTTGCGGTACGAGGCCTTGAAGACGAACGGCAGGTCGCGCGCCGCGCACGCGCGCTTGAGGTGGTGCGCCACCTCGAGGCAGATCTCGGCGCTCTCGATCACGCACGGACCGGCCAGGACGAACAGGCGCGGGCCGCCGACCTCGGCGCCGCCGATCTCGAACCGCTTCATGCGTCGCCGGGTGGCGTGCGCCCGGCCGGCTGCCAGCGGGGGTCCGGGGAGCCCGGCTTGCTCGCGGGCCCGCCGGCGCCGCCCCTCTCCGCCTCCACCCGGTCGCTTCCCAGCCGCGCCCGACGCCGCTCGAGCGCGGCGCGCACGAAGTCCACGAACAGCGGATGGGGCTCGTGGGGCCGCGACTTGAGCTCGGGGTGGAACTGCACCGCCAGGAACCACGGATGATCGGGCAGCTCCACGATCTCCACCAGCTCGCGGCCCACGCACTTTCCCGACAGCACCAGGCCGCGCGACTGGAGTGCGGCGGCGTGGCGCTGGTTGAGCTCGTAGCGGTGGCGGTGTCGCTCCTCGACCTCGGAGCGCCCGTAGGCCCGCGCGGCCAGGCTCCCCTCGCGCAGCTCGCAGCGGTAGGCTCCCAGGCGCATCGTGGCGCCCTTCTCCGTCACCGCCGCCTGGTCGGGGAGCAGGTCGATTACCTTCTGGGGAGCGGCCGGGTTGAACTCGCTGGAGTTCGCCTCCCGCCATCCCACCACGTGGCGCGCGAACTCGATCACCGCCACCTGCATCCCCAGGCACAGCCCCAGGAACGGGATGCCGCGCTCGCGGGCGTAACGCACCGCCTCGACCTTGCCCTCGATGCCGCGCTCCCCGAACCCGCCGGGCACCACCACGCCGTCGAGATCGCGCAGCAGCTCGGCCGCGCCGCGCGCCTCGATCTCCTCGCCTTCGATCCAGCGCACCACGACGCGCGCGTGGTGGGCCGCACCGGCGTGGACCAGCGCCTCGATCAGGCTCTTGTAGGCGTCCCGGACATGCGTGTACTTGCCGACGATCCCGACCACGCCCTGGTGGCGGGGGCTCCGCACCCGCTCGACGAAGTCGCTCCACGCCCCGAGGTCCGGCTCACCGGCCTCGAGCCCCAGCTCGCGCACCACCCGCTCGTCGAGCCCGCCGCGGTTGAAGACCTGCGGCACCTCGTAGATCGACCCCACGTCCGTGGCGTCGATCACCGCCTCGGTCGGCAGGTTGCAGAACAGGGCGATCTTCTCGCGCAAGTCGCTCGACAGCGGGCGCTCGCAGCGGCACAGCAGGATGTCGGGCTGGATCCCGATCTCGCGCAGTTCCTTGACGCTGTGCTGGGTCGGCTTGGTCTTCATCTCGCCGGCGGCGCGGATGAACGGGACCAGCGTGACGTGCACGAACAGGGTGTCCCGCCGCTGCTCGAGCCGGAGCTGGCGCATCGCCTCGAGGAACGGGAGCGATTCGATGTCGCCCACGGTGCCGCCGACCTCGACGATGTGGACATCCGCCTGCGTCGTGAGCGAGAGGCCGATGATGCGCCGCTTGATCTCGTCGGTGACGTGAGGGATCACCTGCACGGTGCTGCCGAGATACTCGCCGCGCCGCTCCTTGGACAGGATCGCGTCGTAGACCTGTCCGGCGGTCACGTTGTGGCTGCGCGTCACGGAGACGCCGGTGAAGCGCTCGTAGTGCCCCAGGTCGAGGTCGGTCTCGGCGCCGTCGTCGGTCACGAAGACCTCGCCGTGCTGGAACGGGCTCATCGTGCCGGGGTCGATGTTGAGGTAGGGATCGAGCTTCTGGAGCGTGACCCGCAGCCCGCGCGCCTTGAGCAGCAGGCCGAGCGAGGCCGCGGCGATCCCCTTGCCGAGCGACGAGACGACCCCGCCGGTCACCACCACGATCTTCGGCATCGTCCGCTCCTTTCCCTTGCGCCGCGGGGCGCGTTCCGCTCAGGGACGTGGTCCCCGCCGCTCCAGCTGGGCGAGCTGCTCGGGGGTGTCCACCCCCGTCCCCGGCTGCACGCTCGCGAACACGCGAATCCTGACCCCGCGCTCGAGCGCCCGCAGCTGCTCGAGCCGCTCGGCTTGCTCGAGACGGCCCGGCGGCCAGCCCGCGAACTCTAGGATCAGCCGGCGCCGGAACCCGTAGGCTCCGATGTGCCGCAGCGCCTCGACGTCCATGGCCCCCGGCGCGGGGTGCATGCGGCTAAAGTAGAGGGCGAAGCCGGCGGCGTCCACCCCCACCTTGACCACATCGGGCGCGGCGAGGGAGCGAGGGTCGGCCTCGCGATGGGCCAGCGTGGCCATGAGAAGCCCGGGGTCCTCGCGCATCCCCCGGACGAGCTCCGCGGTCGCCTCGGCGTCGAGCTCCGGCTCGTCGCCCTGCAGGTTCACCAGGATCTCGGCTTCGGGCCGGGACCGGGCCACCTCGGCCACGCGGTCGGTGCCGGTCGCGCACCCGGTGGAGGTCATCACGACCTCGGCGCCGAAGCCGCGGGCCGCCTCCGCGATCCGGTCGTCGTCGGTCGCCACCAGGAGCCGATCGATGCCGCGAACCCGCGCCGCCCGCTCCCAGACATGCTGGAGCAGCGGCTTCCCCCACAGGGGGGCCAGCGGCTTGCCGGGGAAGCGCCGGGCGCCGAACCGCGCCGGGATCACGCCGAGGACGACCGCCCCGCCGTCTCCGCCGGCCATCACCTCTTCCCCGAATGCTTCATCGCGGTCACCTCGGGTCCCCTCGTCGCGCGACCACGCTCGGCTCCGGAGCCTAGCTCCCCCAAAAAGTTGAAGCCACCCGTCCGGGTGGCTTAGCGCCGAGCCGCGTCGCTCAGACGCCGACCGCGAGCTCCGCGATCGAGTCGATGACCTGCTTCCCCGAGGCCCGGAGGGCCGCGAGCTCGTCACCCGAGAGCTCGAGCTCGACGATCTTCTCCACGCCGCGGGCTCCGAGGATCACCGGGACTCCGAGGAACAGGTCCTTCATCCCGTACTCGCCCTGAAGCAGCGCCGAGCAGGGAACCAGCCGCTTCTGATCGGTCAGGATCGCCTCGACCATCTCGACCGCCGACATCGCGGGAGCGTAGTAGGCCGACCCGGTCTTCAGCAGCTTGACGATCTCGGCACCCCCGTCGCGGGTCCGCTGCGCGATCTCGGCGATGCGTCCCTGCGGGAGGAGCTCGGTGATGGGGATCCCGCCGACGGTGGTGTAGCGCGGCAGCGGCACCATCGAGTCTCCATGGCCGCCGAGAACCATCGCCTGGACGTCGGTTCCCGAGACCCCGAGCTCGGCCGCGAGGAACGCGCGGAAGCGGGCCGAGTCCAGGATCCCAGCCATCCCCGCGACGCGCGCCCGGGGAAACCCCGTCACCTTCCAGAACAAGTGCGCCATCACGTCGAGCGGGTTCGTCACCACCACCACGTAGGCGCCCGGCGCGCCTCGCTTCACCGCCTCGGCGGCGGGCCGCACGATGTCGGCGTTGGCCTTGAGCAGGTCGGTGCGCGACATGCCCGGCTTGCGCGGGAACCCGGCGGTCATCACCACGACGTCCGCTCCCGCGACCGCCCCGAGATCGTTCGAGCCCTCGACCCTTCCGCCCCGGTGCCAGAGGGGGGTGGCCTGCAGGATGTCGAGCGCCTTGCCCTGCGGCAGGCCCTCGACGATGTCGATCAGCGTCACGTCGGCGAGCCCGCGCTCGGCGATGTAGAGGGCGGCGCTCGCACCCACGTTCCCGGCCCCGATCACCGCCACTCGGTTCTTCACCAAACTCCTCCTTGCCCGCGATCGTATCGTGACGTGCTCCGGGTCGCCGGCCGCTCCGGAGAAAGAGCGCCACGCCGGTCCCGCCGTGGAGCCCTAGTGGGTCTGGGGAGTGGCAGGCGGCAGCACGTGGACCTTGCGCCGCGTGCCGTGGAACCGGGTGAACTTGACCTCGCCGTCGATCATCGCGAACAGCGTGTCGTCCTTGCCCAGACCCACGTTCTGACCGGGGAAGAAGCGCGTGCCGCGCTGGCGCACCAGGATGTGTCCGGCGCGCACCCGCTCCCCTCCGAAGCGCTTCACTCCGAGGCGCTGTGCGTTGGACTCGCGGTTGTTCTTGGAGGAGGACTGCCCCTTCTTGTGTGCCATGGAACCCTTTCTCGCGCCGGTCCGCGGCGCCGGCCTCCGGCGCCCTAGGGCCGGCTGACCGGGGCTAGACCGATATCGACTTGACGCGCAGGCGGGTGCGCTCGTCGCGATGGCCGCGCCGCCGCCGGTAGTCCCGCCGGCGCTTGAACTTGAAGATCCGGAGCTTGGGGCCGCGGAAGTGCTCGAGCACCTCGGCGGTGAGGCTCGCTCCCGGAACGAACGGCCGGCCGACCGAGATCCGGTCGCCGTCGGCGACCATCAGCACTTGCTCGAACCTGAGCTCGCCGCCGGGCTCCCCGGCAAGGCGCGGGACCTCGACCACCTGGTCCGGCGTCACCTTAGTCTGAATGCCGTTGATGTTCACGATCGCGTACATCGGGAGCTCTTCTCCGCAAGCGGTTGCACGAAGACCGGTCGTGCGCCGCGGCGCGAGGACGGACCGGAAGTGACGCAGGAGCGTTGCTTCGTAACACGCGCTCCGCGCGGATGTCAAGGAGGGCACGTTCTTGTAATAGGATCTCCCTACCGTTCGCCGGAGTGTCCGAGTCCGGTCGTGTCACCCCATCGAGGAGGCCCAGGATGTCCTGGAGAGTTTCCACTCTGTTCGCCGCCGGGGCGCTCGCGGGCTGCATGGCAAGCGGCCCACCCGCTCCCGCCCAGACTCCGCCCGCCCCGCCCGCCGCCGGCGCGTCCTCCGCCCCCGGCGGCGCGGTACTGCTCGGAACGCCGCTCCTGCTCGACCGCACCGACCTCCGCCTCGGCACCACGGTCCAGCTCGCCCACGTCCCCAGCGTGAGCGAGCTTCACGACCTCACCCTGATCCTGGGGCTCGCCCACATCGTGGTGACCTTCGCCGAGTGGCCGAAGGATTTCGCCGCGCTCCAGGCCCTGAACCAGACCCCGGAGGGAGTCGACGTCATCGCGCTGCTCCCGGGCTACCCGCCGAGCCAGGCCGCCGCCAACGCCTGGAACTACGTGAACGCCGCCCTGCGCATCGTGATCGTGGTCCCCGGACCGCCTCCCGGCAGCGGGGTGATCTCCGACCTCAACGCCATGCGACACCTGGAGCGAGTGATCGCGCAGATGAACGAGCCCTCGCGCTCCGGCTTCGAGCGCCTGCAGCGGCCGCTCTCCTTTCGCAAGATCCTGGAGTGACGGCGGCCGCCGGGGCGGCGTGCGCCCGCATCGGCTGGTCGGTCGCTATGCGCCGGGCTATACTGCGGCCATGCCCCTTGTCGTGAGTGCGGGCCCGCGGATGGGGCCGGCACGAAGTCGTCTGGAGACGGGAAACCGGGCTCGGATCCCGGGACGGTTCACAGCGTCGCGCTCGGAACGCCTATGGAAGACTTCGCCGATCGCATTCGTGGAGTGTTGAGCCGGGCGGCGCTTCGCCACGAGCAGGCGAGCCACGGCCCGCGGCGCACGGCGCGCGAGGACCTGGTCGCGTGGGCTCGCGCGCACCTCAGCCACAAGCGGCTCCTGGTAGTCTCCAACCGCGAGCCTTATTCGCACGAGCGGGGCCCCCAGGGCCTGTACTGGGTGAGGAACGCGGGCGGCCTCACCGTGGCGCTCGACTCCGTGGCCCAGGCCCTCGGCGGCGTGTGGACGGCGCACGGCAGCGGCGGCGCCGATCGCCTGGCCAGCGACGCCGCCGGGCGCGTGGCCTGCCCGCCCGACCACCCCACGTACACCCTCAAGCGCGTGTGGCTGTCGGAAGAGGACCAGGCGCTCTATTACAACGGTCTCTCGAACAGCGCCCTGTGGCCGCTGTGTCACATCGCCTACGTGAGGCCGCGCTTCCGGATCGAGGAATGGGAGCGGTACCGGGACGTCAACCGGCGCTTCGCGGAGGCGGTGATGGAGGAGGTCGGGGACCAGGCCGCCTTCGTCTTCATCCAGGACTACCACCTCGGCCTGGTGGCGCGCTTCCTCAAGGAGTGGCGCCCCGACCTGGAGGTGGCGCTGTTCTGGCACATTCCCTGGCCCAACGTCGAGGTGTTCCGGATCTTCCCGTGGAAGCAGGAGTTGCTCGAGGGCATGCTCGCGAACGATCTGGTCGGGTTCCACATCCGGCACCACACGCAGAACTTCCTCGACGCCGTGGCGGACGTGCTCGAGGCGCGGGTCGACCGCGAGCGGGGGGCGGTCGAGCGCGCCGGCAAGCGCACCTGGGTGCGCGATTTCCCGATCGGGGTGGATGCCACCGAGATCGCCGCGATGGCCGAGGCCCAGGTGGCGCGGGAGGCGGAGCGCCGCCTGCGCGCGGAGCTCGGCCTGGTGGACTGCCGGGTGGGACTCGGGGTCGATCGCCTCGATTACACCAAGGGGATTCCCGAGCGGCTCGACGGGCTCGAGCGGATGCTCGAGAAGCATCCGGAATGGATCGGCCGCTTCAGCTTCATCCAGATCGGCGTGCCCTCGCGTATCGGGCTCAAGGAGTACAAGGACGTGCTTCTCCGCACCCGGAAACGGGTGGAGCGCATCAACGAGCGGTTTCCGCGCCCGGCTCCGGAGGGGGCCGCGACGGCCGGGCCGGAGGCGGAAGCGGCGCGCGCGGTTCGCGGCGAGACCCCTTCGCCGGCCGGGGACTCCGCCTCCAGGCACGACGGTTCGTTCCTCCCCTCGGGGGACGATCGCCCTCGCCGGCCGCCGCCAGGCAACGCGCCGAGCACCCTGCCGACGGTGCATCTGATCGAGAGGAGCCTCGATTTCCGCGAGCTGGTGCCCTACTACCGCATGGCGGACCTGTGCGCGGTGACGTCGCTCCACGACGGCATGAACCTGGTGGCCAAGGAGTACATCGCGGCCACGCCCGACCTCGACGGCGCGCTGGTGCTCTCGCCCTTCACCGGGGCGGCGCGGGAGCTCGAGCGGGCCTTCATCGCTTCGCCCTACGACCGTGAATCCATGGCCGATGCCTACCATGCCGCGCTCTCAGAGGCGCCGGAGTCCCGGCGCGAGCGCATGGCCGCGCTCCGCGAGACCGTTCTGCGCTACAACATCTTCGACTGGGCCATCGAAGTGCTGGACACCGTCCAGCGTTTGACCCTGCGGACCCCGCAGGGAGAAGCCGCGGACGCTCCCAAGGAATGAACGCGGCACTCAGGTGGAGGTGATCGCATGCGGTTCGGGGTGATTCTCCAGTCGTGGTCTCTCCTGACCGAGCACGTCCAGAACCTGCTCGGCGGGGCCGGGCAGACGATGCTCGACCTGCTGCTTGCCGTGGTGGTGCTGATCGTCGGATGGATCCTGGCGGCGATCGCGGCGAGCCTCGTCCTGTGGCTGCTGCGCTCGGTGCGCTTCAACGACGTGATCCGCCGGGTGCTCGGCGAGGGACCTCCTTTCCTGCACGAGCCGGCGCGGGTGGCGGCCTGGGTGGCCCAGTGGACCATCATCGTGCTGGCGGTGATGCTGGCCGCGGACGTGCTGGGCTTCGAGCTCTCGCACTCGGTCGCCAACCGGCTGCGGGACGTCCTGCCCCGGGTCGTCGCCGCCACCATCGTGCTGGCGATCGGGGTGGCGATCGCCATGTTCCTGGGAGGACTCGCGCGCCGGGTGTTCGCGGGCGTGGGGCTCAAGGGGAGCCGGGTGCGCGGCCAGGCGGTCACCATCGTCCTCACCTGCTTCGCCGTGCTGCTCTCGCTCGAGCAGCTCGGCCTGGCGGCGCAGTTCATCATCGCGCTCGGGCTCACGGGAGTGGCCGCCGTCGGGCTCGGGGCGGCCCTGGCGTTCGGGCTGGGCTGCCGCGATCTGGCGCGCGACTTCGTGGTCGAATACCTGCGCTCGCTCGACGAAGAGCGGCCACCGCGGCCTTGAAGACCGACCCCATGCCCGAGCCCTTCGAGCTCCACGGCGTGGTGCACCTGGTGCGCCCCATCGGCTACCGGGCGCACGATCTCGAGTCGCTGCGGGTCGGCATCGCGGGCGCCTCGGCCCAGACGCTCTTCTACCACGCCTACCAGCCCCAGCTCCGCTACTCGGCGGTGACCGATCTCCCGCCCGACGACTTCAGCGCCTGGGTCAACGGCGTGGTGCAGGACCGCGAGACCGCCGAGCGGCTGTCGTTCGCGGTCCAGCATCGGGCGGGATCCTGCGCCGAGCTCCGCGACGCCCTGGTCCAGGTCCTGCTCTCGGTCCCCGAGAAGGCGCGGCTCCAGCGGGCGGCTCCCGACGAGGGAGACTTCGTGTTCCTGGAGATGGACTCGGTGGCGGTGGAGACCGGCCGCTACGCCTCGGACTCGGTGGAGCTGATGCAGCACCTCGCCGAGGTCGAGCCGGTGGTGATCTTCTATCACCTGGTCGAGCAGCCGTGGCTCGACCCCGAGCGCCCCTCGCTGATCCACTGGGTCGAGAAGGGCGGCGACCGCCGCCTCGCCGAATGGCTGCGCCTGAGCCTCATGTCGGGCCTGCCGCTCGAGGAGGGCCGGCGGCGCCTGATGAGACGCTGGCGGCAGAGTCGCCTGGGACGGAGCGTGGCCGAGGCGACCGCCAGCCCCGAGCACGAGCGGCGCGAGGCGGGACGGCGCGCGGTGGCGGGGCTGGTGCGGCGCATCACCCAATCGGAGCAGTCGGATGACCCTGGTCACGATTCGTAGCGACGGGTCCTCGCTGCTCGAGGGCTATCGCCGCACCGTGGGGCAGCGGACCCTCACGGTGCTCGAGCGCGTGGCCCGCCGGCTCAAGGGCCACCGCATCGTGATGGTCAACTCCACCTCCACCGGGGGCGGGGTGGCCGAGATCCTCCACCGCTTGGTGGCGCTGCTCAACGAGCTCGGCGTCCCCACCACGTGGGAGGTGATGCCCGGAGACGCGCGCTTCTACGGCATCACCAAGACCATCCACAACACGCTGCACGGCTGGCCGGGGAGCCTGAGCCCCGAGGATCGCGACTACTTCCACGAGATGAACCGGCGGGCCGCCGAGCGGCTGGCGCTCGACGGCGACCTGGTGCTGATCCACGACCCGCAGCCGGCCGCGATCGTGGCGCACCGCCGGCGCCCCCACCAGCACTGGGTGTGGCGCTGCCACATCGACCTGTCGCGGGCCAACCCCGAGGTGTGGGACTTCCTGGCCCCGGAGGTGACGCGCTACGACGCCGCGGTTTTCTCGCACGTGGCGTTCGTGCCTCCGCTGCCGATCCCGGCCTACCTGGTGCCGCCCTCGATCGACCCGCTCTCGGACAAGAACCGCGAGCTGTCGGAGGAGGAGGAGGACGCGCTGCTGGATCCGCTGGACCTGCCGTCGCGCAAGCCCTGGATCACCCAGGTGTCGCGCTTCGACCGCATCAAGGATCCCTCCGGCGTGGTGGACGCCTTCCTGCTCGCGCGCAAGCGCGAGGACGCGCACCTGGTGCTGGCGGGAGGCACCGCCGACGACGACCCCGAGGGCGCCGAGGTGCTGAACGAGGTGCAGACCAAGGTGGCCGGGCGCAGCGACGTCTCGGTGCTGTCGCTGCCGCCCGACGCCCACCTCACCATCAACGCGATGCAGCGCCGCTCGACGGTGGTGCTCCAGAAGTCGCTGCGGGAAGGCTTCGCCCTCACCGTCTCCGAGGCGCTTTGGAAGCGGCGGGCGGTGGTGGCGAGCGCGGTCGGGGGAATCCCGCTCCAGGTGCTGCACGAGCGGACCGGTCTCCTGGTGCGCTCGATCGAGGGCTGCGCGTTCCAGATCACGCGGCTCTTGCGCTCGGGCGAGCTGCGGCGGCGCCTCGGCCAGGCGGGCCGGGAGCACGTGCGCGAGCACTTCCTCCATCCGCGCGAGGCGTGCGACTACCTGGCGGTGTTCGCGCGGCTGATCGAGCGCGGGATCTAGCCTTGAATCGTCAAAAACCTAGGCCGCTGAGGCGAGCTTCGCAACAATGCGCTCGAAGAGTTTGTGCGTCGGGAGATTGGGCGCGAGGGTGAGCGTCGCGCGACCTTGAGGATGGCGAACGATGCCGGCGCGGCCCAGGAACTCGTAGCGCAGCGTGTGGATGCTGCGGAGCAAGAACAGCGAGCGCCGTTTCG
>VBOT01000034.1 GCA_005893225.1 Candidatus Eiseniibacteriota bacterium | reverse complement strand
TCGGCTCGTCCCCGAAGAGTGTGACGCTCGGAGCCTCCCCGGATAAGATGGCGGGCGGATGCCAACCCGCCCGAACCCGTTCCGCACGCTCCCCGCCGTCGAGTTGCTGCTCCACCACGCCGCGCTCGAGCCGGCGCTCCGCGAGCTGCCCCGGCCGCTGGTCGTCGAGGCCGTAAGGGCCGAGCTGGCCAAGGAGCGCCGGCGCCTGGCGGCCCCGGGTGCCTCGCCTGCCGACCCCGACGCCCTCGCCGCCCGGGCCGCGGCCCGGGCCGCCGGGGTCCAACGTCCCGAGCTTCGCCGGGTGATCAACGCGACGGGCGTGGTGCTGCACACCAACCTGGGACGGGCGCCGCTCTCGCCCAGAGCCCGGCAGGCGGTCGACGAGGTGGCCCGCGGCTATTCCAGCCTGGAGTTCGATCTCTCGACCGGCGAGCGCGGCGACCGGGGGACCGGGGTGGAGCGCTGGCTCACCCGGCTCACCGGCGCCGAGGCGGCGCTGGTCGTCAACAACGGAGCGGCGGCGCTGCTGCTCGTGCTCTCGGCCTTGGCGGCCGGGCGCCAGGTGGTGGTGTCGCGCGGCGAACTGGTCGAGATCGGGGGCTCGTTCCGCATCCCCGAGATCCTGGAGAAGAGCGGCGCCCGGCTCGTCGAGGTCGGCACCACGAACCGCACCCACCTGTCCGATTTCGAGCGGGCGCTGGGGCGCGGGAACGACGTCGCCGCGGTGCTGCGAGTCCACCCAAGTAATTTCCGCATCGCCGGGTTCACGGCTCGCCCACCTCTCGACGAGCTCGCGCGTCTCGCGCACCGCCGGCGGGTCCCCTTGATCGAGGACCTGGGGAGCGGAGCGCTCGTCGATCTCGCGCCCTTCGGCCTCCCGCACGAGCCCACCGTGAGAGAAAGTTTGACCGCCGGCTGCGACGTGGTTACTTTCTCGGGTGACAAGCTGCTGGGAGCCACTCAGGCGGGTCTGGTCCTGGGGCGAAAGCGCCTGGTGCGCCGCGCCCGGCGCGATCCTCTCGCGCGGGCGTTGCGGGTCGACAAGCTGACCCTGGCGGCGCTGGAAGCGACGCTCCCGGCGTATTGCGATCCTGCCCGTGCGGTGCGCGAAGTCCCCGCGCTGGCGATGCTGAACGCCGATTCCACGGCCCTGGAGAGGCGGGCACGCGCCCTGGCGCGCGCGCTGGAGCAGCGGGTTCCGGGGCTCGAAGCGGTGGTGGAGCCCGGCGTGGGGGAGGTGGGCGGTGGGTCGCTCCCGCTCGAGCGGCTCCCGGGCTGGGTGGTGTCGCTGAAGATGTCCGGCCGGGGAGCGGGCGATCTCGATCGGCTCGCCCGGGAAGCGGAGCCCCCGGTGATCGGTTACATTCGCGGAGGCAAGCTGAGGCTGGATGTGCGCACCCTGACCGACGAGGAGGCGACGGAGGCTGCGGTGTCCCTGGGCCGGGCGCTGCTTCGTCAGCCAGGGGAAGCGGCGGAGCCGCACGACGCATCCGGCTAGGACATGAGGTCCTTCGACAAGGCCAGAGCAGGGACAGCTAACGGCGGGCTTCTGAAAAAGCCGAGCAACGCGGGGGGTACCCACACGAAGTGTGGGTCCGGCTTCTTCAGCAGCCCGCCAGAGAGGGAATAGGGATGTTCCTCGAGAGGCTCGAACTCCAGGGATTCAAGTCGTTCGTCGACAAGACCACCGTGCTGTTCGGCGACGGGATCACCGGCGTGGTGGGCCCGAACGGCTGCGGCAAGACCAACGTCTCCGACGCCATCCGCTGGGTAATGGGCGAGCAGAGCGCCAAGCAGCTTCGCGGCGACTCCATGGAAGACGTGATCTTCAACGGCGCGCCGGGCCGCAAGCCCGTCGGACTCGCCGAGGTCCACCTCACCTTCAGAAACGACCGCGGCATCCTGCCCACCGAGTTCTCCGAGGTCACGATCTCGCGCCGGGTGTTCCGCTCCGGCCTCTCGGAGTACTTCATCAACAAGACTCCCTGCCGGCTCAAGGACGTCCGCGACCTGTTCTTCGACACCGGGATGGGCAGCCATGCCTACTCGGTGATCGAGCGCCAGATGGTCGACCACGTTCTGTCCGACAACTCCGGCCACCGCCGGTTCCTGTTCGAGGAAGCCTCGGGCATCACCAAGTACAAGGCGCGCAAGCGGGAGACCCTGAACAAGCTCGAGGCCACCGAGGGGGATCTCACGCGCCTCAACGACATCGTGTTCGAGATCGAGCGCGAGCTGCGCTCGCTGGCGCGACAGGTCGGCAAGGCGCGCCGCTACCAGCGCCTGCGGGACGGGATCCGCGACCTCGACCTCAAGCTCAGCGCCGGCCGCGTGCACGACCTCAAGCGGCAGGAGGCCGAGGCGGCCGAGCGCTGGCAGGAAGAGGCGGTGCGGCGCGAGGGCGTCACCGCCTCGCTGGACGCGATGGAAGCCCGGCTCAACGAGCAGAAGCTCGCCTTGCTCGAGCTCGAGCGCGAGCTCTCCACGGCCCAGGGCGGCCTGCGCGACCGCGAGGAGGCGCGCCGGGGGGCGGAGCACCAGGTGGTCCTGCTCCGGGAGCGCGCCGCAGGCCTCGAGCGCCGGGGCACGGAGGCGGGCGAGGAGGCGGCCGCGATGCGCGAGCGCCTGGCCGAGGCCGCCCGCAACGAGAGCGAGAGCGCCGAGCAGCGGGGCGAGGCGCGGGGCGAGCGCGAGACCGCCCAGAAGGCGGCGGAGGCGCGCGAGGCGGAGCTCGCCGCCGTCGAGGCGGAGCTACGAGAGCGCCGCAGCGTGGTCGCCGACAAGAAGCAGCTCTCGCTCGACCTGTTCTCGACCGAGGCCGAGAAGCGCGGCGCGTGCGAGCGCATCCGCGAGCGCGAGAAGCTGCTGCGCGAGCGCCTCGAGGCCACGCGGGAGAGGCTGGGGGAGACGGAGTCGCGTCTCGGATCGGTCCGGCGCGCTGCCGGCGACGCCGCGGAGCGGGGCGCCGGACTCGAAGCCGAGCTCGAGGAGTCGCGGCGGATGCTGGCCGAGGTCGAGCGGCGCCTGGAAGATCTCGGAGCGGAGCTCGCGTCGGCGGACACGGCGCTCGCGCGGCTGCGGGAAGAGGCGGCGGCCGCCGAGTCCCGCCTGGAGACCCTGCTCGAGCTCAAGCGCAACTTCGAGGGCGTCTCGGAGGGAGTGAAGGCGCTGTTCGGCGAGCCTCAGCTCTCGCCCGGGCTCCTCGGCGTAGTGGCCGACGTGCTCGAGGTGCCGGGGCGCTACCTCCAGGCGCTGGAGGCCTCGCTCGGCGAGGCGGCGGCCTTCGTCCTGGTGGACGGCGGGCAGGCCATGGAGGCGGCGCTCGAGCGGCTGCGCGCCATGGAGAGCGGGCGAGCGACGCTGGTGGACCTCCGGATGCTCGCCTCCGGGGCCCTGCCGGTGTTCCCCCGGGAGACCGGGGTGATCGGCCGGGCCTCCGACCTGGTCCGCTGCGAGGACCGCTACCGGCCCCTGGTCGAGCGGCTGCTGGGAGGGGTGGTCGTGGTGGAGGACCGCCCGGCTGCGGCTCGCCTCGCGGCCCGCGCCGAGGGGGGCCTCAGGTTCGTGACCCTCGACGGCGAAGTGTGGGAGCGCGGTCGCGTGCGGGCCGGCTCGGCGCGCAACCTGCGCGGGCTGCTGCACCGCGAGATGGAGATTCGCGAGCTCACCGGGCAGCTCGCCGAGCTCGGGCTCGGCGTGGAAGGCTCGAGCCGGGAGCGCGAGGCGCTCGAGGCCCGGCGCGCCGAGGCGTCGCGGGACCGGACCGCCGCCACCGCCGAGGTGGAGGCGCGCCGCGCCGCGCTCGAGGCGCTTTCGCGCGAGCTCGAGGCCGCCGAGCGCGAGCGGACGTGGGCGGCGGGCGAGGCCGACGAGCGGCGCCTGGATATGGCGACCATCGAAGCCGAGCTCGAGTCGCTGGGAGGCGCCGCCGCGAGGGCCGACGCCGAGCTCGAGGAGTTCCAGGCCGAGCTCGAGGAGGCACGCGCGCGGCTGGCCGATCTCGACGGCGCCGTCCAGGATCTCGAGTCGCGGCGCGAGGCGGCCGCGGCGCGGGCACATGACGCGCGCGAGACCCTGCTCCGGCTGTCGCGCGAGGAGGGCGAATGGGAGGCCCGCTGGGCGCGGGCCGAGCAGGCGCGCCGGGAGCTCGAGACCGGGCTCGCCGCGCGCGGCGCGGAGGTCCGCCAGGCGGCCGCGAACCGGGCCGAGATCGAGGCCGAGATCGCCGGGCTCTCTGCCGGGCTCGGCGGGCTGGTCGAATCGGAGGCCGCCCAGAGGGAGCGGGTCCAGGCCCTCGAGGCGCGCTTCCAGGCGCTCCGGGCCGAGGTGGTGGCGGGCGATGATGAATCGCGCCGGCGGCGCTTCGAGCAGACCGAGCTCGGCGAGCTCCTCCACCAGATCGAGCTCGACCGGATGCACTCGCGCTCCGAGCTCGACCTCACCTACGAGCGACTGCGCACCGAGTACCAGATGAATCCCGAGGAGTGGGCCCCCGAGCCGCCGGCGGAGGACTTCGACGCCGCCGCGGACCAGCGCGAGCTCGAGGCCGCGCGCGAGAGGCTGCGCGGGCTGGGCGCGGTCAACCTGGTGGCGCTCGAGGAGTACACCAAGAAGAAGGAGCGCTACCAGTTCCTGATCCAGCAGCGGACCGACCTCGTGAACGCCAAGGCCCAGCTGCTCGAGGCGATCCAGAAGATCAACGTCACCGCCAGCGAGCTGTTCGTGGACACCTTCCAGAAGGTGCAGGGCCACTTCCGCGACGTGTTCCGGACCCTGTTCGAGGGCGGCGACGCGGAGCTGCGCGCGGTCGGCGAGGACCCGCTCGAGTGCGAGATCGAGATCGCCGCGAAGCCGCGCGGCAAGCACCTCCAGAGCATCAGCCTCATGTCGGGAGGGGAGCGGGCGCTCACCGCGATCGCGCTGCTGTTCGCCATCTACCTGGTCAAGCCGTCGCCGTTCTGCCTGCTGGACGAGGTGGACGCGCCGCTCGACGACGCCAACGTCGAACGCTTCATCCGCATGCTCCAGCGCTTCAGCGCCAGGACCCAGTTCGTGGTCATCACCCACAACAAGAAGACCATGGAGGCGGCGGGCTGCCTCTACGGCGTCACCATGCAGGAGCTCGGGGTCTCGAGCCTGGTCTCGGTGCGGTTCGACCGCCCAGGACCCGCCGGCGCGGGCACCCCGCCGGTCCCGGTCGGGGAGCTGGCCGAGGCGGCGGTTTAGTGTCCGGTACGGGGCACTAGCCTAGCCCTCCGCGTGAGCCTCTGGGAGCGCTTTCGCACCGGCCTCGAGCGCACGCGCGAGCGGCTTCAGAAGAACCTCGGCCCGCTGCTCGGCTCCCGCGGGTCCGTGGATGCCGACGCTCGCGTCCGGCTCGAGGAGGCCCTGCTCGCCGCCGATGTCGGTCCGGGTGCCGCCGAGCGGCTGATCGAACGGTCGGAGAAGCTCCTCGAGCGGGACGCCGGGCTCGACCTGCGCGCCGCGCTCGAGCGCACCGCGGCCGAGATCCTGGGCTCCCGGCGGGCACGCTTCGAGCCCGCCGGCGAGCGCCCGTGGGTGGCGCTGCTCGTGGGCGTCAACGGCGTGGGAAAGACCACCCTGGCGGGGAAGCTGGCCGGGGGCTTCGCCCTCGCCGGGCGGCAGACCCTGCTCGTGGCGGCCGACACGTTCCGGGCCGCGGCAACCGAGCAGCTCGAGGGCTGGGCCGAGCGCACCGGCGTCCAGGTGGTCCGCGCCCGGCCAGGGGCGGATCCGGCGGCGGTGGTGCACGACGCTCTCGAGGCGGCCTGCGCGCGCGGCCACGAGATCGTGATGATCGACACCGCCGGGCGCCTCCACACCAAGCACAACCTGATGGCGGAGCTCGAGAAGGTGGCGCGGGTGTGCGGCCGGCTGGTGCCGGGGGCCCCTCATCACGTGCTGCTCGTGCTCGATGCCACCCTGGGGCAGAACGCCCTCGAGCAGGCGCGCGAATTCGGACGGGCCGTGCCGGTGACGAGCCTCGCCGTGACCAAGCTCGACGGCACGGCGAGGGGCGGTGTGGTGCTGGCGATCGCGGATCAGCTGGGATTGCCGATCAGCGTGGTGGGGCTGGGCGAGGGCCTCGAGGACTGGGAGGCGTTCGACCCCGAGATCTTCGCGCGCGGGCTTTTCGAGTAGGGGCAGGGCTGGCCAGCGTCCGAGGCCTCCGTGAGACCCGCGGCCTCCGACATCCTGTCTCCGGCTCGCTGACTCGCGACGCGCGCTACGGCTCCTCCTCCGCGCGCTGCGAGAGTCTCGCTACGGCCCTCGGACGCTGGCCAGCCTTGCCGGCCCCGCAAGCTCGTGACGGGTCAGCCCGTCCTGCGCTTCACGGCGCGCGCCTTCGGAGGGCCGGGCCTGGGTGCTGCCTTGGGCGCGCTCGAGACCAGCGCCTTGCGCGCGTACTCCGGCACGAGCTGGGGATGACCGTTCTGGCCGCGTTCGGTCAGCCGGGCGCTTCCGATGGACCTCTCCATGGTGCGCATCGGGCCCTCCTCCGAATGCCCGATCTTCCAGACCTTGCGCATGATGGAGTACTCGATGTCCTCGCGCGCCACGGCCGTGATCGGAATCTCCGGAGTCCGGTAGATGAGTCGGTTCTCGCGCACCTCGGTGCGCAACGAGCTGTCGCCCACGTCCACCGTGGTGGCGATTCCCTGCTGCATCGAGACTTTCTTGCACTGGAACAAGCCGGGCGGAACCGACACGGTGTCGCTGCCGACCGTGTCCACCTTCATGCTGACCCGTTCCCCGATCGGCTTACGGCTGGTGAGCGAGCCGGTCGGGCGCTTCATCACGTTCTGGACCGGCCGGCCGTCATCGCTCACCTCGGAGATCATCTTGCGAGCGTAGAGCTGGAGATGCGGGACCGGGAGGCTGTCGTCGAAGATCGCGTAGGACATCAAGGTCGCGACCGCCCGGCCGCCGCCGGAAGCGGGCTCGGTCCAGGTTTCCACCCAGAAGCAATCCTCGCCCCAGAATCTCTCCTCGCCGCCGATCAGGACGGTGACCTCATAGTCGTCGTGCATCCCCGTTTCGCTGGAGCCGGTGACGTGATAGCGGACCCAGTCCCCGACCTTGAAGTGGGGCTTCTGGCTGTAGTCGATGAGCCCGATCCCGTTCACGAGCTCGACCTTTTGCTGGGCGGCCCTGGGCTGGAGGGGGAGCAGGGCGAGCAGACCGAGCGCGACGGCTGCCAAGCGTGTGGCACGGGGCATGCGAAGAGCTCCAGGACGAGTGTTGTTTGGCGACGAGGGGGCTCGACCGCGGTCGACCGAGCATTATCCCCGAGACCGGCCGCGCTTGTGAAGCCGTGCGGTGCCCGGCGGCCGGGGGCGCCCCGTCGACTCGCGGCCAGGCGCGTATCAACGCCGCCGGCAAGACCATCTTGGCGTCGCCGGCACACTCGCCATCCACCCGCCTCCGGCCGAGTGTCAACATGACACATGTTCCCAGGAGCTCCCCGTCCCTGGCGGAGGAGGACCTTCCTCCCCTCAAGCCCCGCGAGAAGCTGAGGGCCAGGGGGCCGGCGGCTCTCTCGATGACCGAGCTGATCGCCTTGCTGGTCGGGTCGGGCAGCGCGGGACGCAGCGGCTTCCGAATTGCTCGCGCGCTGGCGCGCCGGAGTCCCACCGAGCTCGCGACCTGGTCCACGGCGCGCTGGCTCCTCACCCCCGGGATCGGACCGGCGCGGGCGGCGGCGCTCACGGCCGCCTTCGAGCTGGGCCGCCGCGCCGCCGAGCTCCCGGCCTCGAGCGCCGCCATCCGGGGGCCCGACGACGTGCTCGCCCAGGTCCGGGACCTGTCCCGGGCTCGACGGGAGCACTTCGTGGTACTGCTGCTCAACGCGCGACACGAGCTCCAGTGCCGCGAGACGGTCTCGATCGGCACCCTCAACGCCTCGATCGTCCACCCCCGCGAGGTGTTCCTCCCGGCGATCCTCCACTCGGCCGCCAGCGTGGTGCTGGTTCACAACCATCCGAGCGGAGATCCCGAGCCGAGCGAGGAGGACCTGAGCATCACGCGCCGGCTGGTCCAGGTCGGGGAGCTGGTCGGGATCGGCGTGCTCGATCACGTGATCGTGGCGTCCCGGGGGCTGGTGAGCCTGCGCTCCCGCCGGCTGCTATGATGCCGCGCCGGTCGCGCCGGAACTCAGGTCAGGGGCTACGCGCCGGATGATCTGAGGCGCGTGGCGCCGGTTCCTCGGGGGCGGCGTGGACGAAGGACATCACACGTTCGACCATACCGGCGACCTCGGCCTAGAGGTCTGGGCCCGGACCCCCGAGCGTCTCTACGCACACGCGGCCGAGGCGCTGATGTCCCAGATCGTCGAGGCCCCGCCCGGCGAGCCCGAGCTCCAGGTCCGTCTCTCTCTTACCGGGGACGATCCCGGCGACCTGCTCGTCCACTGGCTCAACACCGCGCTGCTCGAGGCCGAGGTTCGCGGGGCGGTCTGGACCCGCGCCGCCGTCCGGGGACTGACGCCGCGCTCCCTGGAGGGGACGCTCGAGGGGCCGAAGCGCGGGGCTCCGGGCCAGGTGATGCTGCGCGAGGTCAAGGCCGTCTCCCATCACGGGCTCGAGGTTGATCTCGGCCCCGGGGCCTGTCGCTGCCGGCTGGTGCTCGATATCTGACGGCGCGGACGCTCGGGGCGGGGCTCAGGGCCCGGTAGCTCCGCGCCGACTCGCCGATGCGCCGGGTCGGGGTCGACCGGAGTGAGGTCCCGGAGCGAGATCCAGCACGATCTGTCGTATGATGGAACGACGGTTTGGCGTCCGGTTCAACAGGCTCGGAGGTCGCACCATGAGTTTCCCCCGCCGCATCCACTTCCTGTTTCTTGCCCACCTGCTCCTGGTGTCCTCGGCGGCTCTGGCCGGCCCGGCGAGCGTGCCCGTCCGGCTGCCGGCCTACCCGGTGGCTCCCCGGCCGCACGGCGTCGGCTGCCAGCTCGGGCAGCCCGGCCCCGGGCTCGAGATCAGCCGGTGGATCTGCCCTCCCGGAGACCGCTACTTCACCCTGCTCGTGCCGGACAGTTGCACCGACACGTGCATGGGCCGGAACACGTCGCTCATCAAGATGGCCCACATGCGGCTCTTCTTCGCCGACTCCTGCAGCATCCGGGTCGTGACCTCGATCGTCGGGATCGCGGGGACGGCGTCGTGTCTCCAGCCGAACGAGAGCAACGTCCTCTGCTCCGCGGGGGACACCACCACCATCACGGGCGACGAGAATCAGGTGAAGGAGTTCACGTTCACGTTCCCCGAGACTTGCAAGGTCGTGGGCGAGGCGTTCCTGTGCTTCGCCTTCCAGTCCATCTCGCCGGACGGCTGCGCCGACGGCAACCAGCCTCCCTACACCCGACCCGCCGTGGTCGCGCTGCTCGTCTACCATCAATGCGCGAGCTGCAATAGCTGGAAGTACTCTTCCTCGCCGACCCGGACGATCGACCTGTGCGGGTCCGACCCCGGCCATCCGGGCGCGAGCGGCAGCCCGGACATGTGGGTGGACGTCGCGGCATGTTCCACCACGCCGGTGGTGCGAAAGAGCTGGGGGCAGGTCAAGGCGATCTACCGATAGATTGCCACCGCGGCCGGCGAATCCAGTGGCGAGCCCCCAACGGGGTCGCGGCCGGTGAATCAGGCGAGCCCCCTGCCGGCCGATGGACTCTCGGGCCCCGAGGGGGCCCGGGCAGCATGGGTCCGTCAGGCGACCCGAAACCCCGCGAGTTCCAGCCCGATCTGTCGTATGATTCAATCGAGTGTCTGGTGTCCGGTTGCAAGAGGCTTGGAGGTCGAATCATGCGTTTCCCCCGCCGCATCGCGGTCCTTTTCCTGGCCCATGGGCTGCTCCTGACCCCACCCGCCGCCGAGGCGGGTAAGCCCAGGGGCGAGCCCGGCCTGGCCCCGGCTTACCGGGTTGCCCCCCGGCCGCACGGCGTCGGCTGCATGCTCGGGCAGCCCGGCCCAGGGACCGGAACCAGCAGGTGGATCTGCGCTCCCGACGATCGGTACTTCACGCTGTTCGTGCCGGACAGCTGCACCGACACCTGCATGGGCCGGAACACGGCGCTCATCAAGATGGCCCACATGCGGCTCTTCTTCAGCGCCGCGTGCACGCTCAAGGTCGCCACCTCGATCGTCGGAGTCACGGGGACGGAGTCCTGCTCCCAGCCGGACGAGAGCAACCTGCTCTGTTCCACCGGCGACACCACCACCATCGTCGCGGGCCCGGCCGACGTGAATCAGGTGAGGGAGTTCACGTTCACGTTCCCCGAGACCTGCAAGGTGGTGGGCAGGGCGTTCCTGTGCTTCGACTTCAACTCCATCTCGCCGGACGGCTGCGCCGGCGGTAACGAGCCACCCTTTTTCCGACCCGCGGTGGTCGCCCAGTTCGTCTACCACCAGTGCGCGAACTGCAACAGTTGGAACTACTATTCCTTCGCGCCCACCCAGACGGTCGACCTGTGCAGCCTCGACCCCAACAATCCGGGCATCCCGGGCAGCCCGGACATGTGGGTGGACGTGGCGAAATGCTCCACCACGCCGACCAGGCGAACCACCTGGGGGCAGCTCAAGGCCATCTACCGATAAGCGCGTCCGCCGCGGCGCTCCTTCGCGTCGGGGCCGCTTCCGGGGCCGCGCCGGAACCGACATCTGGAGGATCCGCATCATGGACCGACGGGGACGAGAGCGCTCGATTGCAGCATTCGCGCTGGCATTCTTCGGCACCACCCTGGCGGCGTCATCGACGTTCGCCGCGGGTAGCTCGACACTCGGGCAGGTGGTGCCCAGGCTCGATCACATCATCGTGGTCGTGATGGAGAACAAGACCTACGACCAGGTGCGGGTCCTGCCGTACGCCGCGGGCCTGATCGCGTCCTACGCCTCGTTTTCCAACTCCTACGGCCTCACCCATCCCTCGCAGCCCAACTACCTGGCCCTCTGGGGCGGCGACACGTTCGGCGTGACGAGCGACGCCTGCCCGGCCCCCGGCTCGCCATACTCGGCCGAGAACCTCGGGCACGCCTGCGAGGCCGCCGGCCTGACGTGGCGCGCGTATTCCGAGAACTTGCCCGAGGCGGGCTCGAGCGTCTGCACGGCGGACAACTCGCTCTACACGCGCAAGCACGACCCGTGGACCAACTTCTCCAACCTCGACCACCTGAACGAGCGCCCCTACTCGGACCTGGCCGCCGACATCTCCGGCGGCACGCTTCCGAACCTGGCGTTCGTGATCCCCAACAACTGCGACGACTCCCACAACACCACCCAGGGCTGCACCGCGGAGTTCGGGGACACCTGGCTCTCCAACAACGTGCCGGCGATGATCCAGGCGGTGGGGAACGGCATCGTGGTGCTCACCTGGGACGAGGACGACTCGAGCCTCCGCAACAACAACCACATCCTCACCGTGTTCGCGGGGCCGCCGGTCCAGAGCGGGTACGTGTCGACGCAGATCCTCAGCCACTACACGGTGCTGCGGATGATCTGCGAGGCCCTGGGGATCCAGCCGTTCGGGTTCGCCGCCGGCCAGTTCTCGATCACCGACGT
>VBOT01000083.1 GCA_005893225.1 Candidatus Eiseniibacteriota bacterium | reverse complement strand
CGGAACGTTCACGGCGGCGAGAGACGGGCCACGGAGTGGGCCGCTGTACCGCCCGCCGAGAGGCCCGCAAAACGGCGGCCCGGCGAGTCCGCCGGGCGGTGTGCGCCTTCCCCAACTCACGGGATGACCGAACCCACCTTCTTCGCGAGGACTCTCGGCAAGACGCTGGAGGAGTTCGTCCAGCTCTCCCACGACCAGCGCGCCGCGGCCGTGCGCTCCGCCATCCCCGATCTCAACCTCTTCTTCGATGGCGGGCGAGCGCCCGACCAGCGCGACGCCCCCCAGCGCACCCGCGAGCTCGCGGCCTCGCTGCTCGGCGCGCTCGTCGGGCACGACCCCGAGGCGGCCGCGCCGGCGCTGCGCGAACGCTTGGTCACCGACCCGGTGCTGCGCTCGGAGGCCGACCGCGACCAGAACGTCTACCTGACCCCGCTGTTCACGCGCCGGCTCACGCACGCCGTGCCCGACCTGATCTTCCAGCCGGTGAGCGTGGCCGAGGCGGCCGGGGCGCTTCGCTGGGCGCGCGAGCGGCGCGTGCCGGTGACGCTGCGCGGCGCCGCCTCGACCGCGATGGGCGGCTCCGTCCCCGGGGACGCCGGCCTGGTCCTCGACCTCTCGCGCCTCGACGGGGTGGAGATCGACGCCGCCGATCGGGTGTGCGTGGTGGGGGCGGGCGCGAGGCTCCGCACCATCCACCAGAAGCTGGCCGAGCGCGGCCTGGCGCTTCGCTCGTACCCCTCGAACCTGGGCGGCACCCTGGTGGGCTGGTTCGTCACCGGCGGGATCGGCATGAACGCCTTCGGCTGCGGGCGGGCGCTCGATAGCGTGCGCGCCGCCGACCTGCTGCTCCCTTCCGGCGAGCACCTGCGCTTCCATGACGACGGTCGGATCGACGTGCCCGACGGATCGCGGCGCGTGACGCTCTCGTCCGCCGAGGGGGCGGCATGGTTCCGCGCCCGCGGCTGCGAGCCGCTCTCGCTCGCCGACCTGGCGGGCAGCGAGGGCGCCCTGGGCCTGGTGCTCCACGTCACCGTGGCGGTCGAGGAGTTGCCGTCGATAGGCGCCTTCCTGCTCTCCTTCGAGAGCGAGTCCGAGGCGCTCGAGGCGGCGAGCTGGACGGCCCGGCTCGCCGGCCGTCGCTTCGCGCCTCCCGCCAACCTCAAGTTCCTCTCGGCCTCGCACCTCCATCACACCCGCAGGGTCTGGGCCGACGAGGACGCGCGCGAGTGGAAGCGATCGCCGAGTGCCCTTTCCTCGGGCGCCACCCTGCCGTGGCGGCGCATCGCGGGCCCGGGGGAGCTCGGGGCGGCGACCTCGGCCGACCGCGAGCACGCGGGCGGCTATCTGTTCCTGGACTTCTTCGACCTCGAGGCGGCGCGGGCGTTCGCCTCCGCGCTTCCCGAGTGCCCGGGCCACCCGGCGGTTCTGGGCGACGAGAGCGTCCGCTTCGCGGCGGAGCGCTTCAAGCCTCAGCAGACCAAGCGCCTCGGCCCCGGGCTGATCGCCGCCGAGGTCCTCCTGCCCGCCGAGGAGGTGAAGCCCTTCCTGGCCGAGGCGGCGGCGCTGGCGCGTAACATCGGCACCGAGCTCGACGGGGAGGTCTACTACCTCGCGGACGGCCAGGCCCTGGCCATCGCCGGCTATCTCACCGATCACCGGAGCGGGGCGTTCATGCTCGATCTCGTGCTCGCCCCGGTGCTGCTCGACCTGGCGATGAGCCGCCACCGCGGCGCGCCCTACGTCCTGGGGCGCTGGCAGTCGCCGTACCTCGCGCGCAAGCTCGGCGCGCGTGCCGCGCAGAGAGTCCAGTCCCTCAGGGCCGCGCTCGATCCCGACTCCTTGCTGAACCGGGGGGTGCTGGTGGGGCCGAAGCTCCACGGCGCGCGGGGCGCCCTGCTCGGGGCCTGCTTCGTGCCCGGGGTCTCGCTGGTGCGGCGCTTCTACGGCTCGCCGGCGCTCGCCTGGATGGTGCGCGGCGCTCGCGCCATGCTGCGCGGGATGCCGGGCCCCGCGAGCGGCCGCGGCGCGCCCGCGCCAGCCCAGGCGCCCGAGGACCGCGCGCTCCACTGCGTCAACTGCGGCGAGTGCAACACGGTGTGCCCGATCTTCAACGAGTCGAAGATCCGGCTGCCCCAGATGCTCACGCACCTCGGCGAGGCGATGCGCGCCGGGGAGGCGATGCCGGTGACCGGGAGCGTGCTCCTCGACCTCTGCATGCGCTGCGGGAACTGCGAGGAGGTGTGTCAGGCCGGGATCCCGCACCTCGCGCTCTACGAGCGCATGCAGGAGTCCTCGGACCGCGTCCGGCGGCGCGACAGCGAGCGTCACGCCGCCATCGTCGCCGCGGTGCGCGGCTCGCCCCGCTACACCCGGGACTTCCTCCACGTGCGCCCCGGAGGCTACATCAAGCGCAGCCCCGCCTCGCTGCCCCGGCTCACCCGTTACGTGCTGCTGCGCTCCGAGAACGATGCCGGTCCGGCCGCGAGCTGCATCCACTGCGGGGCCTGCGTGGCGGTGTGCCCGACGCATGCCAACAGGGAATACGAGGGCAGTGACCCGCGCTGGATCACCACCGTGCAGCAGAGCTGCATCGGCTGCGGGACCTGCGTCGAAGTATGCCCCGCCAACCTCGCGAACGGTGGCCAGACACTGCGCGTGATGGAAGCACCGACTCCGGACTGGTTCGCCGCGATCGAGGAGTTCGAGCTCGGGGGCAGGCGTTGACGGGCGGCGGGCGGATCGGGACCGGCGCCTCGAGGGAGGGCGAGTGAGCATCGGCATCGAGACCCTGCGCGACGAACTCGTCTCCGGGCGGACTGGCTCCGGCGCCGCGGCCGATGGCGCCCGCGACTGCCTCACGTTCCGCGACCGGCTCGGCGACTGGGAGGATCTGCTCACGCTGGTCGTCGACCCCGAGAGCCCGCGGGTGCACGATCGCACGCGACGCATGCTCTCCTACCTGCTCGAGCGGGCCGGCATCGACGAGCGGGAATTCTGGAAGCTCGGCCGCGGCCGGCGCGGTCGACTCTTCCTGTCGCGTTACTCGCGCGTCTCGCGCGACATCCCCCGGCTCGAGATCACCTCGTTCGACCTCGACAAGGTCCTCAAGGAGCGCTTCCGGCACGAGCCCCTCACGCTGGGCGCCGCCTGGCACTACGGGTTCTGGCGCTCGTACTTCTCGCACGCCGCGATCACGCATCCCGCCAATGACGGGCTGCGCGAGGAGTTCTCCACCGCCTGGGACATCGCGCGCAAGCATCCGGCGGTGCTGTTCCGGACCGCGAGCGGCACGAGGCAGATTCCGATCCGGGCGATCCGCCTCGACCTGCCGATGATCGTCGGGCCCCTGCCCTACACCGACGGCGTGACCATGGAGCGCGCCTACCTGCAGGCGATCGCGGCCGCCGACCCGGCCGCCGACCTGCACACGCGGTCGCTGGTCGTGGTCGAGGCGCGGCGCTACCTGGAGCACTCCAGTAGCCTCGCACCGCACCTTCCGGACCTGATGGTGCGCCTCGACCCGGAGCACGCCGCACTGGCCGCGCGGGGCGGCGCCGTGGCGGAGGCGCTGCGCAGCGCGTTCCTGGGAGCCCGGATCGTCGAGCTGGAGTGGAGCCCGAGCCTGGAGGAGGACGCGAGCGCGCTGCTCGCGATCAACCCCGAGCTCCTGCTCTCGGTCTTCCTGAGGCATGGCGGCGGAGGGCGAAACGGCGGCGAAGGAGAAGACCCGGGCTTCTGGCGGGCCCTCGAGGCGGCCACGCGGCTCGACGGCGTGGCGATGATCCACTGCCACGCGGGCCCGCTCAAGAGCTACCGGCTGACCCCGCGGGTCGACGCCTTCCTCAAGGCTTGCCTGCTGCGGGCGCGCGTCCAGCTCGTCTCGGCGGGCGGCGACACCGACACCCAGGCCTCGGCGGCCACCGTCTACGAGTCGGTGCTGCTGGGTGCCAACGGGGGCGCGATGACCCACCTCGCCGGGCTGGCGCTGCTGCCCGAGCTGATCGACGTCTACCACGGCACCGATCCCGCGCCGGTGGTCGCCTCGCTCGCGGGGCGCGACCCCGCCGAGCTCCGCGAGCAGGCGCTCAGCACGCTCACCTGCTGGCAGCACAGCATCCTGGACTTCCTCTCCTGCATGGGCATCGACGACGTCCAGAAGACCTCGGGCAACACCATGGCCATCACCATCACCGAGGACTGGGTGCGCGAGGTGGACTCGCTCGCCACACCCGAGTTCGGGAAGCTGAACGCCGAGCTCAACGCGCGCCGCACCCGGGCCGAGCCGGTGCCCGGCGGCGTGCGCGAGAAGTTCAAGGTCTCGGCGCTGCTCGGAGAGCTCAAGCCGGACCTGCCGCTGGTGCACGCGGCGAGGATCCTGGCACACCGGAACGCGAACTATCACCTCGAGAATACCAACCGCAACCTGGGCGCCGATTTCCTCGAGGTCATCTATCGCATGGCCTCGGGCCAGATGCCGGGCGCCGACGACTTCTTCATCGAGGGCGACATGGGCGAGCTGTCGCTCGACCGAGTGGGGCTCAGGCTGTCGCGCGCCGCGGTCGAGCGCTCGCTCGCGCGCCTCGCCCGCGACCCCGCAATGCTCGACTACATCTCGCTCGCGGTTCCAAGGGGGTTCATGAGGCCCGGCGCGGTCCCCTCCGGCGCCGGGGTGCGGATCTTCGCGAGCCGGCCGGGTGGCTCCCCGCTCCTCACCTTCACCGCCGACGCTCGCGGAGGCTTCGAGGTCGAGCTCGAGCCGGGACATCCGCTCGAGCAGGCGCTCGAGGGCGAGGAGCCACTGTGGCTCGTGGCGCGGGACGGCGACGGCGGCGAGCGCCAGGTCGAGCTCACGGCGCACGGGCACGGTGGACACGGCCTGACGTTGCTGCGCGCGTCTCGTGACGGCGCCGTCACGGTGCGCCGGACGCCAAGGGGGGGCGCCGGACCGACCGGGAAGGACGGACGTGGTGGAATCACGCTCTCGGGATTCGGATTCCGCGAGCCGATCTGGCAGGGTCCGGTGAGCCACGCGAGCATCTCGCTCGGCGCCGCCTCGGAGGACTTTCTGGTGGCGCGCATCGAGGGCAACGCAGGGCTGGCGATGACCTCTTCGGGAGAGGGGGGGCCGATCCGCCTGTCCAGCGACGAGGCGATGAAATGGGAGAGCATGCAGGCCGCGAGCGGCCACTTCGGTATCCACGCCGCCGACCTGAGAAGGGTGCGCGACGTCGAGATCAAGATCAACCAGGGGGCCAAGCCCGGCAAGGGCGGGCGTCTCTCCGGCGCCAAGGTGACCAGCACGGTGAGCAAGGCGCGCAACATCCCGGTCGGCACCGACGCGCTCTCTCCCGATCCCAAGCACGACATCTACTCGATCGAGGACATGCCTGCCGAAGTGTGGCTCTGGCTCCTCTACCACAACCACTGCGGCATCAAGATCACCGGCTCCAACTACACCAAGTACGTGGCCGCGGGCATGTGGTCCAACTTCGTGGTGGATTACCTGCTGGTCGATTCGGGACTCGGCGGCTCCGGCAACTACCACGCCGACTCCTCCCACGTGGGCTGGCCCGACATCTTCCGGACCATGCTCCACACCCACCATGCGCTGGTGGGCGAGAAGGTGGCGCTCCCCGGCGACTCCGAAGCAGGTCCCGGCGAGCTGCGCCCGATTCGCGACCTGAACGGCGCCCCGTTCGGAGCCGGGGGCGGCACCCGGCTCTTCGCCTCGGGCGGGCTCCGGGGCGAGCTCGACATGATCAAGGTGCTGATCGCCGGCGCCGACGGGCTGGTCGAGGCCAGCATCGGCAAGGCGGTGGCGTTCGGCTGCAACCAGTGTGGCAACTGTCACCTCGACTGCCCGCGCGGCGGGATCACCACCAAGCCCGAGCTCACCCTGCAGAACGACCGCCACCTCATGCGCCAGCGCTGCCGCAACTGGACCGCGCTCAACATGGTGAAGCTCGCGGTGCTGATCGACGCGCTGAACCTCGAGTCGGGAGCGCTCGACCCCTCGGGCCGCGTCGTGACCCCCGAGCGCCTGATCGACGACATCCGGAAGCTGCGCGGGCGGACCGACCTCCTGGTGATGCCCAGGCACGAGCCGGTCCAGGACCGGATCGACGGCGCGCCAGGGGCGGTGAGCCCCGCGGCCGCGGCGGGTGACCTGGCGCCGGTGCCCGCGATCGATCACGACTCTTGCCGGGTGGGCTCGCTGGCGGTGACGGAACCGGTGACGGTGCACGCGATCTGGGAGTCGGCGTGCCGCTCCTTCAACGGCGGCAACAACCGCGGAGGCGGGATCGACTTCGCCGGCTTCGCTCCCGCGCCGGTGCGCGAGCGGACCTGCGTGATCATCAACACCATCGGCCCCGATCGAGTCGACACGATGAGGGAGATGCTCGGGCATTTCTCCGGCTGCCACTTCTACGACGTGAGTGGGGCCGAGATCCCGCTCGCCGAGGCCCGCGGCCGGCTCGAGCGCTTCCGCGTCCCGGTCCGCCCGCGCTACAAGGGCGAGGAGGGATGGCGCCTCGCCGAACTGCGCGAGAACCCGGGCGACTACTACCTCTTCTTCGTGGCGCTCGATCCGGTGGTGCTCGAGCGCTACGGCGCCTCGCTGATCGCGAGCCCTCACTGGCTCCAGCGGCGCACCAAGTACGGAGACCTGCCCGAGGAGGCTCTGCGCGCAGCGCTGGCGGACGCGGCGGCCGGGCGGACCATCGGCTCGACGGCCGGCGGCGGGGACGGCCGCCTGGGTGCTGGGACCGGTCCGGACGAGCTGGCCGACCGGCTGGAGGAGCTCGTCGCCGACGTACGCGAGGAGTACTTCACCGCGCTCGCCCACCTGCTCGACTCCCGCTACTACCGCACCCACGGCCCGGCGGGCGGGGCGACCGCACCGCCCGGCAAGTACGCGACCAAGCGGCGCGGGTTCGTGGTGTCGATGGGAGAGGACCTCGGGGCCATCAAGATCTCGGGCTGGACCCACGTCATTCCCGAGTACTTCGACTTCGACCGCTTCTGGGCCGATTACCCGGGGTCGCTTCCGGCCGCCACCGGCTCGCCGAGCGGGGTGGAGGTCACGGTGCGCGGGCGGACCTTCGTGACGCCTGCCCTTCACGCCCACGTCTGGGGCATGCACCATCGCTATCCCACCAACTCCCCGGCGATCGACGCCGAGGGCCGTGGCAATCCCGCCGGCGCTCATCCCTTCAAGGCCTACAACGTGCTCCTGATGCACAACGGCGAGCAGGTGGGCGTGGATTCGACCTCACCGTTCCTGAACGAGTTCGGGTTCGTGCACGCCGATCCGTCGATGGGCGAGGGCCACGACGCCTACCACGGGGACTCGGCCTTCGAGCGCAAGGCCCTCACCGACACCGAGTACGCCGCTTACCTCGTGGACTTCACGCGCCGCGTGCTGGGCCTCGGCACCGAGGACGCGAGCCAGATCATCTCGCCGATCACCGGGCTCGACCTGGAGGCGATGGACGAGAAGCGCCGCGAGCGATTCAAGCTCCTGATGACGAACTACGTGCAGCTCACGCCGACCGGTCCCTACAAGTTCACGATCGTCGAGTCGCGCCGCGGCAGGCGATCGGCCGGCGGCGCGGTGTCCGGGCGGCGCGTGGGCTTCCGCGAGAACATGGACATCAAGTTCCTCCGCCCCCACGAGATCGCGGTCACGGCCGATACCTCGGAGGGTGGCGTGAGCGCGGCAGCGAACGGCAGCGAGGCCAAGATCGCCGACATCATGCTACGCACGCTCCACGCCCAGGGCATCCTCGGGGACGCCGCCGCCGACCTGCGCTTCAACATGCGCCCGGGCGGCAACCCCGGGCGGCGCGAGTACGGCGGCGTGGTCGAGGCGTTCACGGTCCCGGGGAGTGGCGCCCTCCAGGTCGTGAACCGCTTCGGCGAGCCGGTCGCGGTGGACCGCGCGGGGATCAAGGTCGATCTCGCCGTGCCGCTGGAGCGCGCCCTCGAGGCCGCGGATCCTGGCTGGAAGAGCCTGGTCGAGGAGCGGCTCGGGCAGCTCGGGCGCGTGCTGGCGGGAGCGGCCGAATCGCAGAGCCGGCTGTTCGGCCCCGACGATCTCCTTCCCGCGCCGGCCAACGAGCTGATCGAGGCCACGCTCGAGCGCGCTCGCTCGCTGAGCTTCGCGGACTACCGCTTCCTGACCGAGCACGCGCTGCCCGGCTTCGCCCGCGGCGGCGATGCGAGCCGGGCCGCCTCGCTCCGAATCCTGACCGAGCTTCGCAAGCGGCTCGCCTTCGTCGATCTCGGCGGGAAGGCGCTCTCGAGCATGGAGTACCTGACCGACGGCGGGCGCGGGGCGCCAGGGCTCGAGACCCAGGGCGCCGCGGAGCACGAGGTGACGGAGAGCGGCCCGACCGGACCGCCCGGGGCCGACCGCCGCGGGCCGCCCGAGGGCGGCGTCTACCGCACCCTGGACGAGGTGCCGCTCCTCCACGAGATCCTGGCCTCGCCGCCCTCGGGGACCGGACGCTTCGGGCGTCTCACGCTCGAGACCCGCGATGATCTGGCCGCGCCCCGCGATCCCGCGCGCGACGTCCTCGTGATCGACTTCGCCGGCTTCAAGGGGGAGTCGTTCCTGCTCGATTCGGCCTCACGCATCCTCACCGAGGCGGTGCGCCTCGGCTGGCGGCACATCGTCGGGTACGGCTTCGTCGGCGGCCCGCGCTACGCGGGCACCAACCTGGCCGGCCCCGACGGCGGATCGGCGAGGGGCGTGGTGATCGAGCTCTACGGCCGCGAGTTCGGCGACTTCATCGGCGCCCTGCTGGAGGGCGCCGAGATCTGGCTCTACGGGCAGGGCCAGAGCCACCTCGGCATGAAGGCCGACTCGGGCTACCTGTTCGTGCTGCAGGACACGCTCAACACCTGCATGTACGCTGCGCACGGCGCCACCATCAACGTCTGGGACTCGGGCTCGCGCTTCGCGGCGGCGGGGCAGAACAAGGTCCTTATGGCCGATGGCAAGACGCCGGCTCCGGGTTTCAAGTCGATCCACTTCGGATCGCCCAACGAGTACGCGTTCGAGTACCTGATGTCGGGCGGCGAGAACTCGCTGCACGTGGTGATGGGCTTCCAGAAGCCCGACGCGCGCGGCCAGCTCGCGCTCAAGTCCAAGCCCTACTCCGGGAAGTTCCTCATGTCGGGAGCGGCGGCCGGGCGGGTGTTCGTGTTCGATCCCAAGGTGAAGCTCGAGCCCGCCCAGTACCGCGGCAACGTGCTGTCGGCGATCACGCCCGAGGAGTGGGCCAAGGAGCTGGGGCCGTTCATCGCCCGGGAGTCGCGGCGGCGTGGCGTGCCCGTGCGGGTCGAGGGCGAGCACATCACGGTGCGGCTGGAAGGCGAGTGGCGGCGCTGGCGCTACGACGAGGCGTTCGCCAAGCTGATCCCGATCAAGGTGGCCAAGGCATCGCAGGAGAAGGGCGTGGTGCCGCCGGCGCTGGTGCAGATCGTGGCGGAGTAGGAGAGGACTGAGCATCTCTGCGTCGGCGGCGCCGCGGCCCGCGACGGACTTCAGGGCGATGGAGTGGCGGCTCTTCTAGGCGAGCCGCATACTCCGATCGAGTAGAGAGCGACGATTGACGGGTCTCCGAGATTGTCGCGCAGCTCATCACTGATCACCAAAGGCGTGCCTAATCCGAGCTGAGCGGTGAATTTCCCACGGCTCCGCCAGACGTGCGTGAGCCCCAAGATCCCGGCGTACGGAGCATCCAGGACACCGAGTCCAACGTTCCAATAGCCGAGATAGAAGTGGCGGCTTCTGATCCCCGGCCGGTAGTGGTAGGTGAGGCCGCAATCGAACCCCAGGAGCCCCGCGCCAAACTGAAATCCCACGCGATCCGTGAGCAGCCGCTCGTGGTCGAACCCGATCAGCGAGGCGCCCTGCAGCAATCCCAGCGTGATCGCCGAACGGGGCTCCGACAGCGGCGAGAGCTCCATGCCGGACTTCTCGGCCGCAAGAACCGGGTGCGCGGAAGACAAGATGCACAGCGTGCACAATGGCAACAATCGTTTCATGGGCGGCCTCCGGCTCAAGAACCACGCGGCATGATCCTCGTGCGAGACGCGGTCATCCGCCATCCATTGACGGGTCATCAGCCTTCAGGGATCGCTACGCCGCCTCGCACGCTCCCACGAAGCGGTAGTGGCGCTCTCCGCTGAAGTTCATCGCGTAATCCTCCAGCTCCACGAGCCGCGCCCGGGTCAGGTAGTCGAGCGCTCTCTCGGTGCGCTCCACCGTCAGCCCGGCGAGACCGGCCAGGCGCGCCACGGGCCACGCTCCCGACACGTACTGGCGCAGGATCCGCGTGCAGCGGACGATGTCGGGGAAGACCGGAGCGAGCGGCAGGTCGGCGAGCGCCGTGTTCATCGCGTCGACCGCGAGCATCGCGGCGAACCCCCCGGTCTCGGGCTCGGTGCATTCCACGAACACGTCGTTCCGCTCCGGTGGCGTCACATAGGCGCAGGTCACTCCGCTCAGGCGGCGCGCGTGGTCGAAGGCGCCGAGGATCTCGAGCGTGAGATGCTCGAGCAGGTGAGCCTGGTTGGCCTGGGAGTCGTCCTCGACGAGGAGTATGGGCGTGCCCGTTCCGGGCCGGTGCGGTGCCGACTCCGGCGCGCGGCACTCGTGCCGCCCCAGGCCGGGGAAGGTCTCGACCAGTCGCTCAAGCACCCGTTGGTCGGGGAGGCTAGGATGGATCTCCGTGTCGACGGTCACGCGCAGCTTGGCATGACCCGGCGTGAACCGGCGGTTGAGCGGTTCGACCTCCGGAAACGGTCCGAACGCCAGCGACTGGAGCTGGATCATCCTCAGGAGGTGCCTTTCCCGGGGCGGCCGCCCCACGCTCGATGCCGTGGCCTGGGCCGGCCGCCGGTTCGATGGGTGCACCGCCTCCGTCGGGGAGGGCCCGCGCCCCCGGAGCCGGCGCGAAAGAAAACTGGGCGGGAGGGGCGCCCCGAAAATCCCTCCCGCCAGCACGGCGCCGGTTAGGGGTTCTGGAACTTCGTCTCCTCCAGGTCCAGCGTTCCCTGGAGGACGACCCGGTACTCCCCGGTCTCCCAGTTGTACGATTCCACCTTGGCCCTGGCGGCCAGCGAGTTGCCGAGAACCTCCGAGATCTTGTTGGTAAGAGAGCTCGGTGAGGTCGGCGACCGCTCGATGGCGTTCAGATCCGTGGGGCCGATCCTTGGCATGATCATCACCACCTTCTTATGGCGTGAGCGCCGGAGGCCCTAGCTCTCGTCGAACTTGGTCTCCTCCTTGTCGAGAGTGCCCTGAAGCACGATCCGATACTCCCCGGTCTCGGGGTTGATGACTTCCACCTTCGCCCGAGAATTGACCGAGCTCATGATCATCTCGCTAATCTTGTTGCGCAGGGATGCAGGCGATGTGGGCGAGCGCTCGATCGTTCCCAGGTCATGGATACGGAACCGCGGCATGCTGAGTCACCTCCCTTCCATGGGATGGCCTGCCGTGGCCAGGCGCCGTCAGGGGCTCGGCGGCCTGCGCCCCAGCCTGCTCAGCCCAGCAATGTCCCCGACTGCTCTTCCGACTGGGGGTCTTCGGTCGGGGTTTGAGGACCGGAGTCACACGCGAACACGACGCGGTACGCGGCGGGCATCCCACCAGGCTCAGTAGAAGGCTCGGGACCGGGCGTGGTTCTCACTTCGCTCGGTGTAGCCTCTGCGGTCTGGATGCCTACGTGACCGGTCGCGTCAGTCGCCTCCGATCCATCAATCGTCTCTCCGGGGGGCTCGCCCGGAGCGCCAATCTTGCCGATTGTCATCGGGTTCCTCCTACCTCCATGCGGCCCGGCGTCAGCCGAATCTCCAGAAGCTGTCGAAACGTGCCTCACGCCGGAGCGAATCCTGGCGCTGCTCCTCCGCCAAGGGCCGGTTTGCGTCGCCCGTGGTTCCGGCATGCCCTGCCCCGCCGGTCGAGGCGTCCTTCGACTCCTGGGAGAGGGGCCCCGCGGCCGCGGGCTCGATGGCTGGGGGCTCCATGGGCGCGGGCTCCGCGCCAACCGTTACCGACTGCGCGTGGCGCGGCTCCCATTCCTCCCGGTCCCGCCGGGTGCTTCCGGCGCGGCCTCCTGGATGTCCGCTGGATTCTCGACCCCGTTGGTCACCGTGGCGCTCCCACTCCGCATCGCCAACTGGGACCCGAGCCATTTCGCTCCCAGCTCGGTGAGGTCGCGCGGCGGCGTCTCACCGGTCCGAGTCTTCCGCGTTCGCTTGCGCGCGCCCTCGCGCGCCCCACGGCCGCCCGCCACCGGTGTGTCCTCCGAGATGTCCCGGGCTG
>VBOT01000082.1 GCA_005893225.1 Candidatus Eiseniibacteriota bacterium | reverse complement strand
GCTGCGATGCAGAGCCTGATGGAACGCCTGGGCCTGACGGTGAACACGAACAAGACGCGGATGTGCCACGCGCCGGATGACACGTTCGACTTCCTGGGCTACACCTTCGGGCGGTGCTACTCGACGAAGACGGGCAGGGCCTACATCGGCACCCGCCCGTCACGGAAGCGGATCACCCGGCTGTGCCGGGCGATCCGGGAAGAGACCGCCGCGCGATGGACGCAAACTGACGCTCGGGACCGCGTGGAGCGCCTCAACCAGATGCTGCGGGGTTGGGCGAACTACTTCCGTCTCGGGCCGGTGAGCAAAGCGTACCGGGCGGTGGATGCCCACACCCGGTATCAGCTCCGCTGGTGGCTGTGTCGCAAACACAAGGTGCAGGGGCGTGGAATCACGCGGTTCCCCGACGAGTATCTCTACCGAACGCTGGGCCTGGTTCGGCTGGAACCCCTCACCCACAGCCTTCCATGGGCGAACGCATGACACCTTGTCCGAGAGCCGGATGCGGGAAAACCGCCCGTCCGGTTCGACGAGCGGGAGTGTGGAAACGGACGATGGGCCACTCGGCGAAGTCGGCTCCGAAAGGGGCGGACTGCTGTCGGCGCCGCCGGCCCTGCACGTCGTCGCGCCACCTCTCGACTCCACTGAGCCCGCTGCTGCAAGGACCATCTGAACGCTGTCTGCTACGTCGCGGGCGTGCCGTGCTTCTTGCATCCAGCGTTCATCTGGTCCTTTCGCGACGCCGGGGTCATGAATAACGGGCTAGGGGGCGCCGCCCTCGCCGCTCGCCCGCCGATGCTATAGTCGAGCCTCCCCAGTGGGACACCAGAGAAGCTGGCGAGACGGAACCTCCCCTCGAGGCCGGCCTCTCATGAGCCCCAAAGAACCCCGAGGAATCGATTGGACGTCCCCGCCCCCGCCGCGATCCAGGTGCGCGGCGCGCGCCAGCACAACCTCAAGAACTTCGATGTCGAGTTCCCGCGCGGGCGTCTGACCGTCATCACCGGCGTGTCGGGATCGGGCAAGTCGTCGCTTGCCTTCGACACCCTCTACGCCGAGGGACAGCGGCGCTACGTGGAGTCGGTGTCGAGCTACGCCCGGCAGTTCCTCGAACGGCTCCCGCGTCCCGACGTCGACGCGATCGCCGGCCTCGTGCCGGCGGTGGCCATCCAGCAGGTGGCGCCGGCGCGCAGCGCGCGCTCGACGGTGGGAACGGCGACGGAGATCTACGATCACCTCCGACTCCTGTTCGCGCGCCTGGGGCGGACCCATTGCGGGAACTGCGACCGCCTCGTCACCGCCGACGACCCGCAGTCGATCGCCGGCGAGTCCTCCCGATGGCCCGAGGGCGAGACCCTCCTGGTGCTGGCCCCGCTGGCGCGCTCCGAGCGCCTGCGCTGGGAGGACCAGGCGGCGGAGCTGGTGCGTGCCGGGTTCACCCGGCTCTGGCTCGGCGACCGCGTCACCGCGCTCGATCCGCCCCCGCCGCTCGGCCGCGACGCGCGCGAGGTGCGGGTGGTGGTGGACCGGTTCACCTGGCGGGCCGGCGAGCGGCAGCGCCTCGCGGAGTCGTGCGAGCAGGCGTTCCGGCGCGGCGAGGGTCGGCTCGAGCTCAAGCTCGGCGAGCGGCCGCCCGAGCGCCGCAGCGAGCGCTGGGAATGCGTGCATTGCGGCGAGACCGCGATGCGTCCCGAGCCGGCCCTGTTCTCCTTCAACAGCCCGCTCGGCGTGTGTCCCTCGTGCCGCGGGTTCGGCAACATCCTGAAGTTCTCGCCGGAGCTCATCGTTCCGGACCCGGGAAGGACCCTGCGACAGGGAGCCCTGCGGCCCTGGGCCGGCTCGTGGCGAAAGGTGTTCTGGCCCCGGCTCGAGAAGCTCGCGCGCGAGCGCAGCATTCCCCTCGACGTTCCGTGGAGCCGGCTTGCGGCGGCTCACCGGCGCCTGCTGATGGAGGGGGGCGAGGGGTTCCGCGGGGCGATCCCGTTCCTCGAGCGCCTGCAGAAGAAGTCCTACGAGGTCGGCAACCGGTTCGTGGTGAAGAAGTACCAGACCGCGCTGCCCTGCGGGGAGTGCGGCGGGACGCGTTTGAGGCGCGAGGCGCTCCGGGTGCGACTGGCGGGCCGAAGCATCGCCGAGGTGAACGCCATGACCGTGAGGGAGGCCTCCGGGTTCGTGGGCGGCCTCGAGCTCGCGGAGCGCGAGCGGGAGATCGCCCGTCCGATCCTGGCCGAGCTCGAGTCCCGGCTGCGGTTCCTCGAGCGCGTCGACCTCGGCTACCTCACGCTCGACCGGCTGGCTCGCACCCTGTCCGGCGGCGAGGCCCAGCGCATCGAGCTCGCCAACGCCCTGGGCGCGCGCCTGACCGACACGCTCTACGTGCTGGACGAGCCCACGGTGGGGCTTCACCCGCGCGACACGCACCGGCTGGTGGAGATCCTCGACGAGCTGGCCGGACGGGGCAACACCCTGGTCGTGGTCGAGCACGAGCCGATGCTGATGCGCGCCGCGGCCCACTTGGTGGACCTCGGGCCCGGCGCCGGCGAGGGGGGCGGGCGCCTGACGTACGCGGGGCCTGGAGGAGAGGCGCTGGATCGGGTCGACTCGGAGACGGCGCGCTACCTGAGGGGCGAGAAGCGAGTGGCGCGCCCGCGCGCTCCGCTCGCCCGCCTGACTTTCCTGGGGGTCGAGGGAGCGGCTCAGCACAACCTCAAGGACGTGGATGTCCGCTTCCTCCTCGGGCGCCTCAACGCCGTGACCGGGGTCTCGGGTTCGGGAAAGAGCAGCCTGGTGGAGGAAGTCCTGTATCGGGCGGCGCGGCGCAGGCTGGAAGGCCGCGAGGAGGAGCCGGTGGGCCGGCACCGGGCGGTGAAGGGTCTCGATGGGCTGCGGCGCGTGGCGCTCGTGGATCAGTCGCCGATCGGAAAGTCCCCGCGCTCGTGTCCGGTAACGTATCTCGGCGGTTTCTCGGCGCTGCGCGAGGTCTACGCCCACCAGCCCGCGTCCCTGGCGCGCGGGCTCGGCGCGGGATCGTTCTCCTTCAACAGCCCGGGCGGGCGCTGCGAGCAGTGCGAGGGCGCGGGGTGGGTCACGGTCGAGATGTACTTCCTCGCCGACCTCATGGTGCCGTGCGAGGCGTGCGGCGGCAATCGCTACCGCCGGGAGGTGCTCGAGGTTCGGTATCGCGGGGTCAACATCCGGGAGGCCCTGGACCTCACCGTGGATCAGGCGTTCCAGCACTTCGCCGGCGAGCCCCGGTTCACCCGGACGCTCCACGTCCTGCGTCGCGTCGGCCTCGGCTACCTCAAGCTCGGCCAGCCGGCGAACCAGCTCTCGGGCGGGGAGGCCCAGCGGCTGAAGATCGCGCGCGAGCTGTCGGAGCGGAGTACGGGGCCCACGCTCTACCTGCTCGACGAGCCCACGGTGGGTCTCCACTTCGCCGACGTGCAGCGCCTGCTCGAGGTGCTGGACGACCTCACCGCGCGCGGTGACACGGTGGTGGTGGTAGAGCACAACCTGGAGGTGATCCGGAACTGCGACTGGGTCGTGGACCTCGGGCCCGAGGGCGGCGAGCGCGGAGGGAGCCTGGTGGCCGAAGGCCCGCCGGAGGTGATCGCGGCCACGCCGGAGTCGTGGACGGGGAAGTTCCTGAGGGAGGCCGGACTGGCCGCCCTCCCCGACGCCGCGCCGCGTAAGCGGGGCGGGTCCCTCGCGCTCCGCCCCGAGCGGTTGAAACGCGATCCACCGGGTGCCAAGGTTGTCCCATGAGCTCCACGATGGTGGCCGGCGCCATCCAGCTCGACGCCTTCCGGTGGATGCTGCCTCGCGAGGGCGGCATGCGCGTTCCCGGGATCCTCTTCGCCGACCGGCCACTCCTCGAACGCATGATGTCGGACCGCACCCCGGAGCAGGTCAGGAACGCGGCCCACCTTCCGGGCATCCTCGAGGCCTCGATCGCGATGCCCGACGCGCACTGGGGCTACGGGCTTCCGGTCGGCGGGGTGGTGGCCACCGACCCCGAGGACGGCGTGATCTCGCCGGGGGCCGTGGGGTACGACATCGGCTGCGGCGTGCGGCTGCTGCGCAGCCGTCTCGAGCGCCCGGCGATCGTGGCACGGGTCGAGGCGCTCGCCGACGCCCTCTACCGCGAGGTGCCGTGCGGCGTGGGCTCTTCCGGGGCGGTGCGGCTCGGCTCCGGCGAGCTCTCGCGCGTGCTGCGCGAGGGGGCGCGCTGGGCGGTGAAGCGCGGCCTCGGCTGGGCGAGCGATCTCGAGTGCTGCGAGGAGGGAGGCGCTCTGGCCGACGCCGATCCCGAGGCGCTGAGTGAGGGCGCCTGCGAGCGCGGGCGCGGGCAGCTCGGCACGCTGGGTTCGGGGAACCACTTCCTCGAGGTGCAAGAGGTGGAAGAGGTCTACGATTCCTCGGCCGCCGCGGCGCTCGGCCTTGGGCCGGGATCGGTCACGGTGATGATCCACTGCGGATCGCGAGGCCTCGGGCACCAGGTCTGCACCGACTACGTCCGCGACGTCTCGCGCAAGCTCGGTGGGTGGGGGATCCAGCTCCCCGACCGGCAGCTGGCCTGCGCGCCGCTCCGGTCGCCGGAGGCGCGCGCCTACGTGGGGGCCATGCGCGCCGCGGCCAACTTCGCCTGGGCCAACCGGCAGTGCATCGCCCATCAGGTCCGGCGAGCCTTCGAGTCGACCCTGGGAGAGAGCGCCGAGTCGCTCGGGCTGGGCCTGGTCTACGACGTGGCCCACAACATCGCCAAGTTCGAGACTCACGAAGTCTCGGGGCGCGCGGCGAGATGCCTGGTCCATCGCAAGGGAGCGACCCGGGCCTTCCCGCCCGGCCACCCGGACGTGCCGGCGGCGTACCGCAAGGTCGGGCAGCCGGTGCTGGTTCCCGGCGACATGGGACGCTATTCGTACGTGCTGATCGGCGGCCATGGCTCGATGCGGCACGCGTTCGGCTCGACCTGTCACGGCGCCGGGCGCCAAATGAGCCGCACCCAGGCGGTCCGCGAGACGCGCGGGCGCGACCTGGTCGCCGAGCTCAAGGAGGCCGGGGTCACGGTGCGCTACGAGGGCCGGGACACGCTGCGCGAGGAGACCAGCGAGGCCTACAAGGACGTGGCGCACGTGGTGCGCGTGGTGGAGGGGGCGGACCTGGCGAAGCCGGTCGCTCGCCTCCGGCCGTTCATCGTGGTGAAGGGCTGATCGGGGAGGAGCGGATCCTCGGAACCTAACCCCCGGCCAGCTCCTCGGGCAGCGGGCGCTCCCGCGCCACGATCGCCGCCTCGGTGGGGCCCAGCACGCCGTCCTCCACCACCACGCCGCGCAGCAGCTCCAGCGGTACGACCTCGAAGTAGAGGTTGCGCGGCCGAACTCCGGTGGCCGGCTCCTCCCACAGCTCCCCGGGCGGCATCTCGACGATCTTGAGCGCCCCCGTCCCGGCCGGCAGGAACTTCTTGCGCACCGCCAGGGCGTAGACCGGGACCGAGTGCTCGCGGGCGGCGAGCGCGGTCGCGAAGGATCCGATCTTGTTGATCACGCCGCGGTCGGTGACGGCGTCCGCTCCGATCCACAGGGCGTGAACCTGGGAGAGGAGCAGCGGCAGCGCGGCGTCCGCCACCAGCCACACCGGCAAGCCGGCAGCCGCCAGGGCGGTGGCGAGCCTGCGCCCCTCGAGCCGCGGCCGGCCCTCGGCGCAGAGCGCCCGGGGCTCGCGCCCCGAGTCCCGCACGCGACAGAGGGCGTCCCGCACGGTGCCGCTGTTCGAGAGCGTCGCGATCCACGGCTCGCGCCGATCGAGGAGCTCGACCGCGGTGCGCGCCACCGCCTCGCCCGCCGCGATCAGGTCCGCGCGCTCCGCCTCGCACGAGCGCGCGAGCTCGGTCCTGAGCTCCGGGACTTTCTGCTCGCGGGCCGCTCCCCCATCGGCGACCTGCAGGGCCCGCGCCGCCAGCTGGTGGACGAGCGCCATGCTCGGCTGGTCCGCCTGCGCTTGTCGGAGCCGCCGGAGAAGCGCGCTCCGGAGGGCGGGGGCGGAGCCCGAGGTATCGGTCGCGATCCAGCTCTCGAGCTCGGCGAGAAACCCAAGCCCGATGTCGGCCGAGCCGGAGTCGCGATCGGTCGAGGCTCGGGTCACGCTTTCCGGCGTCGAGGGGCGCCGAGGGCCGGAGCGAGACTCTCGCAGCGCGCGGAGGCTGGAGGCCGGAGCGCGCGTCGCGAGTCAGCGAGCCGGAGACAGGATGTCGGAGGCCGCGGGTCTCGCAGAGGCCCTCGGCGCCCCTCGACGCCGGATGGTGACGTCACGCCGTGACCGGCTCACCCGCGCCGGCGCGCAAGGACCACTCCCGCTCGAGCCATTCGAGGAACCACACCACTTCCTCGGTCGAGCCCACGCCGTACTCGGCGTGGGAGGCCAGGCGGCCCACGGCCACCGTGACGCCTCCGCGGTCCTTGACGCGATCGAACACCGGCTCGTCGTTGGTGTCGTCGCCGAAGTAGAACGAGGACATCTCCGGGCGCTGGCGCGCGAGCCAGTCCACGAGCGCCACCGACTTGTCGCGTTGCACCGCCGGGGTCACCTCGAACACCCGCTTGCCGTGGACCAGCACCACGCGGCTCTGGTGGGGTCGGACGCGGCGGCGCACACCGGCGCCGAAGGCGGCCTGGAGCTCGGGCTTCACCGCGCGGTAATGAAGGGCGAACGCCAGGTTCTTGTCCTCGAGCCACGCTCCCTCGAATCGCTCGCACCAGCGCAGCAGGTCCTGGCGGAGCTCGGGCGGGATCTCGTGAGTGTGGTCGACGTGGATGTCGCGGCGCCCCGTCTCGTCCTGCGTCTCGAGCCCGGCGACGCCAGCCAGGAAGATGCCGTTCACCGGGATGCACTGCACCAGGTCGTCGAGCCCGCGGCCGGAGAGCACCGCCAGGTGGACGTCGGGAAGTCGCGACAGCCGCATGAGGGCGCTGCCGGCCCGCGACGAGAGTTGCGCCTTCGCGGGATGCTCCGCGATCGGCGTGAGCGTGCCGTCGTAGTCGCACGCCAGCGCCACCGAGGACGACCGCGCGAGCCGGGCGGCCAGATCGTTCAGGTGCAGCCACAACGGTTTGAGCCGAGCCATGAGCCGCCCACCGGGTGTGAGGTCGATCGGATTCGGAATCGGTCGCGAGGGCCCGGGGCGCGCGGCGCAGCCCGCAAAACCCTACGAGTACAAGAATCGCCGCGCCGGAGGGTTCAGTCAACCCGGCCTGGTTCCCAACCGGGCGTGGGGTGTGCTAGGTTTCCTCCCGCTAAGCTGTTTCGGTCGCGCCGATTAGAACGCCCACGGCGCGGCGCGTTGCGGGGCCTCGCTTTTCGGAGTCCGGCGGACACGCGCCCCGGGCGCCACTTGGGCCTCCAGGACCCATGACTGCCACCGTCACCGAGCTCATCCAGCATCAGCTGCTGCCGCGGGTATCGAAGCCCAATCGGTACCTGGGCAATGCCCTGCACGTGCCGCGCAAGCCGCTCGAGAGCGCCGAGGTCAGCGTCCTGCTGGCGTTCCCGGACGCCTACGAGATCGGCCTCTCGAACCTGGGGCTCAGGATCGTCCACCACGTCCTGAACCAGCGCCCCGACACCGCGGCCGAGCTGACGTTCGCGCCGTGGCCCGACGCCGAGGCCGAGATGCGGCGGCTCGGGATCCCGCTCTTCTCGCTCGACACGCACGCGCCCGCCGATCGCTTCGACGTGATCGGGTTCTCGCTCCAGTACGAGCTCCAGTACACCAACGTGCTCAACATGCTCGACCTCGCCGGAGTGCCGCTCCGGAGCGTCGAGCGCGACGAATCCCACCCGCTGGTGATCGCCGGCGGAGCCCAGGCGTTCAGCCCCGAGCCGATGGCTGAGTTCATCGACGCGTTCGTGATCGGCGACGGCGAGGAGGTGGTCCACGCGGTGGCCGACCTGGTGCGCGCCGCGAAGCGAGACGGCTGGCCGCGCACCCGCCTGCTCCGCCGCCTCGCCCACGTCGGCGGGATCTACGTGCCGTGGGGCTACCACACCCAGGCCTCTCCGGAAGGCTGGCTGGTGCCGGTGCCGCGCGCCGGCTTCCCCGCCCGGGTCGCCTCGGTGTGGGTGAAGGAGCTCCGGGCCGAGTACACGCCGGCCGCTCCGCTGCTCCCCATCGGCGAGATCACGCACGACCGCCTCTCGGTCGAGATCATGCGGGGCTGCACCCGCGGCTGCCGCTTCTGCCAGGCCGGGATGATCAACCGGCCGGTGCGCGAGAAGCCGGCCCAGCAGGTGGTGGAGGAGGTGCTGCGCGGGCTGGAGGCGACCGGCCTCGAGGAAGTCTCGCTGGTCTCGCTGTCGTCCACCGATCACACCCAGATCGTGGAGCAGGTGGCCGCGCTGGCCGGCGAGCTGTGCCCGAGCCGGGTCCAGATCTCGCTGCCCTCGACCCGTCCCGACAACGTGCCGGCGGAGGTGGCGCGCCGCATCGCCGCCCAGAAGAAGGGCTCGATCACGCTGGCGCCGGAGGCGGGCAGCCAGCGGATGCGCGACGTCATCAACAAGAACCACACCGAGGAGGAGCTCCTGGACTCGGTCGGGACCGCCGCCCGCGAGGGCTACACCGGGGCGAAGCTCTACTTCATGTGCGGGCTCCCGGGGGAGCAGGACGACGACCTGCGCGCCATCCTCGACCTCTCGCACAAGGCGTGGCGGCGGGCCCGGGAGGAGGGGAACGCGGGCTTCCGGATCACGGTGAGCGTCTCCCCCCACGTGCCGAAGCCGCACACGCCGTTCGCGTGGGCGGAGCAGGTGAGCACCGCGGAGCTGAATCGCCGGCTGGCGGTGCTGCGCGATGCAGCGCGGGGCAAGCCCGTGGCGCTCAAGTATCGCGATGCCGAGACCTCGATGCTCGAGGGCGTGTTCACCCGCGGCGACCGCCGCCTCGGCGCGGTCGTGGAGGAAGCGTTCCGGCGCGGCTGCCGCTTCGACGCCTGGACCGAGCACCTGCGCTTCCAGACCTGGCTCGAGGTGTTCCGCGACTTCGGCATCGACCCGGAGCGCTACCTGGTGGAGCACTCGACCGAGTGCGAGCAGCCGTGGGACGTGGTGCAGTCCCCGGTGACCCGCAAGTTCCTGGTGCGCGAGAAGCAGCGCGCCGACCGGGCCGCCGTCACCGACGACTGCCGCCTCGAGGACAAGTGTTTCTCGTGCGGCGTGGCCGAGTGCCCGCAGCGCCCGTGGGTCAAGCAGCCCCACCCGCCGCTCGACCTCGTCCGCGCGCGCGAGGCGGCGGGGGTGAAGTTCGGGCGCGGCGCGCGCGCCGGCCGGCGCGCACGGTCCCCCGGCTGGCCCGCGGGCGGGCGCGCGCCGCGCGCGGCCCAATCCGAGACGCCCGATCGCGCGGCCGTGGCGCACGGACTCCGGACCAGCACGCGCTTCCGCATCCTGTTCGCCAAGCGGGACGAGATGCGCTTCACCTCGCACCTCGACCTGATGCGCGCCTGGGAGCGCGCGCTGCGGCGCTCCCGGCTGCCCATCGCTTTCACCCAGGGACACCATCCGCATCTCAAGATGTCGTTCGGGCCGCCGCTGCCCCTGGGATTCCGTTCACGGGCCGAAGTCTTCGATCTCGAGCTCTGCCGGCCGCCCGCCGTCGACCTCCGCGAGGGGTTGAACGCGGCGCTGCCGGAAGGGCTCGCGGTGCTCGACTTTCGACCCATCCTTTTCAAGACGCCCTCGCTCATGAGCCAGCTGGAAGGCGCCTCCTACCGGGTGCGATTCACCCGGTCGTTCCTCGACCAGATCGGAATCGCCGCCGCTTCCGTGGCCGAGGTGCTGGAGGCGCGAGCCGCGGAGTTGCTGGCCCGGGACCACGTCATCGTGTGCCGGCGGAGCGAGGTCCAGACCCGCGAATTCGACGCTCGACCCTCGATCGTGTCGCTGGCCGTGAGCGACGAGGAACCCCCGGCTGTCCTGGACGCGCACCTGCGTTTCACCGCGCGCGCCCAGGTCCGGCCGGACGAAGTGGCGGCCCTCCTGATTCCCGACGCGGACACCCGGACCCTGGATGTCGAACGGGTGATGCTGTGGACGGAGCGGGACGGCCGGCGCCTCGATCCTCTCGCCCTGCTCGGCGCGCGATCCGGAGCGTGAGTCGCGCGGGGATCCGCGAAGGAACCTGCGTGAAACCGAAGATCATCATCAACGCCGATTCGTACGAGACCCGCATCGCGTTCCTCGAGGACGGCGAGCTCGCCGAGCTGCTCGTTGAGCGCTCCGAGCAGCGCCGCCACGTCGGCGACATCTACAAGGGCCGGATCAACGCGGTGCTGCCGGGCATGCAGGCCGCGTTCGTGGACCTGGGACTCCCCAAGACCGGGTTCCTGCACGCCTCCGACCTGGCCGAGTCGCTCAACGACCTGGAGGACATCTCGGATCTCGACGAGAACGGGGACCGGGCGCGCCGCCGGCGCGCGCCGATTCCAAAGATCGAGGACCACCTGAAGAAGGGCCAGGACATCCTGGTCCAGATCACCAAGGAGTCGATCGGGACCAAGGGCCCGCGCGTCACCCAGCAGGTGAGCCTGCCCGGCCGCTTCTGCGTCCTCATGCCCGGCGTCGAGCACGTCGGGGTGTCGCGCCGCATCGAAGACCGCTCCGAGCGGCAGCGTATCAAAGCGATCATCACCGACCTCAAACCCAAGGGGGTGGGGCTGATCGCCCGCACCGCCGGCGAAGGCAAGGGCGACCCGGAGTTCGCCGCCGACGTCAAGCACCTCGTCAAGCTGTGGCAGAAGATCGACCGCAAGGCCACCTCCGCGCGCGCTCCGGCGCTGGTGCACCGCGAGCTGGAGATGACCGCGGGCCTGATCCGGGACCTGTTCACCGACGACGTGGAGGAGGTGGTGATCGACGACCAGGAGTCGTTCGCCGAGATCCAGGTCTACCTCAAGTCGGTCTCTCCCGAGCTGCGCGACCGGGTCTCGCTCTACAGCGGCCAGGAGCCGATCTTCGACGCGTTCGGGATCGAGCAGCAGATCGAGAAGACGTTCGAGCGGAAGGTGTGGCTCAAGAAGGGGGGCTACATCTGCATCGATCACGCCGAGGCCCTGGTGGCGATCGACGTGAACACCGGGCGCTTCACCGGCAAGAAGAACCAGGAAGAGACGATCTTCCGCACCAACATGGAAGCGGCGAAGGAGATCCCGCGGCAGCTCCGGCTGCGCGACATCGGCGGGATCATCGTGATCGACTTCATCGACATGGAGGTGGAGGCCAACAAGCGGTCGGTGCTCGACGAGCTGCGCAAGGAACTGCGCAAGGACCGGGCGCGCACCAAGGCGTTTGCGGTCTCGGACCTGGGGCTGGTCGAGATGACCCGGCAGCGCGAGCGCTCGAGCCTGCTCCATTACTACACTGAGGACTGTCCCCATTGCGGCGGGCTCGGCAAGGTCGCGTCGCTCGAGACCATGCTGGTCAAGCTGGAGCGGGTGATGCGCCGGATCTCGGCCATGGGCGCCGAGAAGCGGATCACGGTGCGCGTCTCGCCCGAGGTCGCACTGTTCTTCGTCGAGCAGGAGGGGAGGCGCTTCGCCGAGCTCGAGAAGCGCTTCAAGCTGCAAGTCGATCTCAAGGACGACCCCCAGCTCAAGCGCGGCGAGATGCGCGTGTTCACCGCCAAGAAGGCCGAGATCACGAAGCAGGTGGTGGAAGCGTCGCTGCGGACGTGAGCGGCGCGGCGGGCGCGGCCCCGCCCAGCGGCCGGAGCGGCGGCCGAGGGAAACGGATGGCCCCGTCTCCCGGCGCGCTCGCCGAGGCGATCCTCGAGGGGCGCCGGCGGGTTCCCGCCGGTCCGCCGTCCTCGTGGCGGTGACCGGAATCGACGGGAGCGGCAAGGGCCACGTGACGGCGGGGCTCGAGGCGGCGCTGCGAGCCCGGGGCGCGCGGGTCGCCGCGATCTTGGCCGACGGCTGGCTGAACCTCCCCCAGGTTCGCTTCGGCCGCGAGAAGAAGGCGGAGCACTTCTACCTTCACGCCATCCGCTTCGGGGACCTCTTCGACAAGCTGGTGCTGCCGCTGAGAGATCGAGGCTCCCTGCGTCTGGCCGCCGACCTGGCCGAGGAAACGGCGGTCGCCTACCACCGGCACGTGTACGAGTTCAGGGACATCGAGGTCGTGGTTCTGGAGGGGATCTATCTGCTGAAGCGGGCGTTCCAGGGCCATTACGACCTGTCGTTCTGGATCGACTGCAGCTCCGAGACCGCGCTCGAGCGCGCCCTGGCTCGGCGACAGGAGGGGCTGCCGTCCGCGGAGACCGTCGACGCCTACCGGACGATCTACTTTCCCGCCCGGGAGATCCACGGCCGAATGGCCGCTGGACACACTTCGGGGTGCTCGCAGGACTCCGGATCCAACTAGCTAACGGGCTCGCAGCACCAAGCACAAGCCGATCTCGTTCCCGACGCCGACGTCAGTCTACTCTCGCG
>VBOT01000081.1 GCA_005893225.1 Candidatus Eiseniibacteriota bacterium | reverse complement strand
CGGGGAGCGTGCCGCCGCTCACCGCGCCCTCGGCGACGATGTGGAACATCGCCGGCACCACGAGCCCGATCGCGGCGAGGCCCAGGAGGGTGGAGCCGGCGGCTGCGGCCGCGCGATCGAAGGTCTGGCGCTCGCGGCCGATCCCGCCGGCGAGCACCGAGAGCCCCAGCACCAGGAGCCCGTTCCCGATGATCGAGCCGGTGAGGCTCGCCTTGACCACGTCGTGGAGCCCGTGCTGGAGCGCCGCCAGCGCGATGATGAGCTCGGCGGCGTTCCCGAACGTCGCGTTGAGCAGCGCCCCGACGCCCGCCCCGAGCCGAGCCGCGAGCCTCTCGGTGGCCTCGCCCAGGATCCCCGCGAGCGGGAGGATGGCGAGATAGGCGAACGTGAACACGAGGAGGGCGCCCCAGTGCGAGGCGGCGGCGATCGGGGCGAGCGGGACGAACACGAGCAGCACCATCAGCAGGCGGCTCGGCTGGAGCGAAAGCTTGCGGGGTACCGCGGAGGGCGCGCGGGCGGGGGAGGTCATGGCCGCGGAATGTGCCGGAGGCCGTGGGTGCGGGCAAGCGCGGCGGGCCCCTCACCCTGCGCTATCCGGGTGGCCGTGACACGGAAGACGCCCGCCGGATCCATTCAACCGGACCGTTCAGCGACCGCTGCTCGGCTCGCCGTACCTGAGCAGGAGCACCTTGGCCGGCCGGTCCTTGAAAACCGTGACCACGTAGAGCGCGTCCCATTCGTTCCGTCCGAACGCGGGCACCTTGCAGCCGGACAGTGCCTCGATCAGCTGTGGGATCGTGTCGCTGTGGCCGACGATCAGCACCGTCTGTCCTGCGTGTTCCGCTTTGAGGCGCCAGGCTTGCTCGGCGAAGTTACGGCCGCGCAGCACTCGGAGCGAGTCGCCGAGTCTCGCGGCCAGCGGCATCGCGGTCTGGCGGTTGCGGAGGAACTCGGTCACGTAGATCGCGGAGATTCCCGCATCGCCGAGAGCATGGACGAGCGTCAAGGCGCGCCTGAGCCCGGCGGCGCTGAGGGGCGGATCCGAGCCGAGGAGCAGCGTGTCCCTCTCGGCATGGCGGACCAGTAGGAACGTGGTGGCGCCGGAATCTGGGCTGGCGGAGTCACCGCGGGCGAACACCCCGGAGCCGACGCCGCTCCCGGTGAGGAAGCAGGCCAGGGCCATCGGGCCCCACCACCGCCAATGGCCTCGCCTGCGCGTGATGCGACCCCCTCGGCTCCGGCCCGCGGGTCACCTGCCCGGGGAGCCAGATGCGGCCCGCGCGATTACGCGCCTACGAGCACCCCATCGAGTTCCCGCAGTTCAGGCACTTGTAGCAGGTCGCGTTTCGCAGCGTGATGTGCCCGCACAGGTTGCATACCGGTGCGTCGCCCGAGAACTTGGCCAGCAGCGCGTCCTGACCGCCGCCAGCCGACCCCTCCTGATGCTGCCTCGATCCCGGCGGCTCGCTGGATGCCTCGGGTGGCTCGGCCTTCGCCCTCCCACCCGGCACCGTTCCGCCGTTGCTGTTCGTTCCGGCGGCATCGCCGTTCGCCGCGCGGCGGTGCTCGTAGCCCACCGGGTGGGCGGTGGCGTGGCTCGCGGGGCGCGTGGCGCCCTGCATGTCCTCGGTCACGATGTGGGCCAGGTCGGTGCGGTTGAGGTATTCGAGCCCCAGCGTCCGGAACACGTAGTCGATGACGCTGGTGCATGCGCGGATGTTGTCGTGTCCGTCGACCCGACCCTGAGGCTCGAAGCGCGTGAAGGTGAATTGATCGACCAGGTCCTCCAGGGGCACGCCATACTGGAGCCCCATCGAGACAGCGATCGCGAAGCAGTTCATCATGCTCCGGAACGCCGCACCCTCCTTGTGCATGTCGATGAAGATCTCGCCGAGGGTGCCGTCCTCGTACTCTCCGGTGCGCAGGAACACCTTGTGCCCGCCGATGCGGGCCTCCTGGGTGAAGCCATGGCGGCGCTTGGGCAGGCGGCGGCGGCGCAGCTTGGGCGGGGCGGTGCTCGAGTCCTCTTCCTTCTTGCCGGTCGCGAGCGGCTGGGACAGCTTGCTGCCGTCGCGATAGAGCGCCACCGACTTGAGCCCCAGCTTCCAGGACTCCAAGTAGAGGTTCTCGACCTCCTCCACCGTGGCCTCCTGCGGCAGGTTCACGGTCTTGCTGATCGCTCCCGAGATGAACGGCTGGACCGCCGCCATCATCCGGAGGTGGCCCATCGGCTGGATGAAGCGCGTGCCGTTCGGCCCGCACCGGTTCGCGCAGTCGAACACCGGCAGGTGCTCGGGCTTGAGATCGGGGGCTCCCTCTACCGTGAGGCTCCCGCACACCGCCGCGTTGGCCTCGCGGATCTGCTCGTCCGTGAAGCCCAGGAACGGAAGCGCGTTGAAGGTGGGGTTCTCGCGCTCGGCCGAGCTGACCCCGAGCCGCGTGAGCGTCTCTTCGGAGATGGGGCCGCGGGTGAACGCGAACCGCACGTCGAGCATGCTCGGCAGCGACTGCTCGATCCGGTCGATCTCCGCCTCGGTCAGTCCCCGCTTGAGCAGGATGCCCCGGTGGAGGTGGGGCGCTCCTTCCATCGTGCCGCTCCCGATCGCGTAGCGGACGATGCGGTCGATCTGATCCTGGCGGTAGCCGAGGGGCTCGAGTGCCGCGGGCACCGACTGGTTCACGATCTTGAAGAAGCCCCCTCCGGCCAGCTTCTTGAACTTGACCAGCGCGAAGTCGGGCTCGACCCCGGTGGTGTCGCAGTCCATGACGAGCCCGATCGTCCCGGTCGGCGCCAGCACCGTGGCCTGGGCGTTGCGGTAGCCGTGCTCCCCGCCGAGCGCCAGCGCCCGGTCCCAGCACTCGATCGCAGCGGCCTTGAGGTCGCGCGGCGCGTGCGCGTGGTCGATGGCGCCGGCCGCGTCGCGGTGCAGGCGCATCACGTCGAGCATGCTGTCGCCATTGACCGTGTAGCCGGGGAACGGACCCTTGCTGGCCGCCATCTCGGCGGACAGCGCGTAGGCCTCGCCGGTCATGATGGCGGTGACGCAGGCCGCGTAGGCGCGGGCCGCGTCGCTGTCGTAGGGGAGTCCCTGCACCATGAGCAGGGTGCCGAGGTTCGCGTAGCCGAGGCCGAGCGGCCGGAACTCGTGGGAGCGGCGCGCGATCCTCTCGGTCGGGTACGAGGCGAAGCTCACCAGGATCTCCTGCGCCAGGAAGAACACCCGGTTCGCGTGCCGGTAGCCCTCGATGTCGAAGCCGCCGTCCTCGCGCAGGAACTTCATGAGGTTGATCGAGGCGAGGTTGCAGGCGGTGTCGTCGAGGAACATGAATTCCGAGCAGTTGTGCACGACGATCCCGTTGGCCACGAAGTGACTCGTCACCGGCTCGGTGAGGTCGAATACGTCTTCCTCGCCGCACGGCTCGATCGAGAAGACCTCGTCGGTCAACTCGTCACGGTAGGTGGAGATCTCCTCGTTCAGGGCCCGCAGCGCCTCAGCCTTGGGGCTGGACGGATCGAACCCGATCTCACGCTCGAAGAGCAGACGCGAGCTGCGGCTGATGCGCAGCGAGTACATCTCCTTGACGGGATACGCTCGCCGGCCGCCCCGGCCGTCGGGCAGCAGGGTCTCGAAGACGCCGCCTCGCCGGCCCTCGTAGAGCTTGGCCTTGATTCCGAATCCGAGAAGCAGCGTCTGGACCTGTCTCAGCAGCTCCCGCGAGCTGGAATCGAGCCCGACGTAATGGCTCTTCTCTCCATTGTTGGCCACGGTCCCATCGGCGGTGAAGAGGCCGCGCAGGAGCGCGGCCATCGACGCCCGGTTGAGGTCGAAGATCGCGGCCGTGAAGCGCTTCCGGTCGCTTCCTTGGTCGAGAACCGCGTACTCCTTGAAGAGCTCGACGACCGGCCGGGATGCGAAGGAAAGGCGCGAGACGCTGCGGGCAATCGTCGCGGTGCTGACGTGAACGTCGTCGGCGCGCCCGACCGAGCCGGGGGCCCGGAGCATGCGCTTCTGCTCGTTGACCTCGCTCGCAATGCCCGCGAGGACGCCCGCCTCCTCGGAGGCCATGGTCAGGACGACCATTTCCTGAGATCGCCCGTCATGGTGGAATCTCGTGAGGCAACCGTCTCCCACCGCGACGCCGATCGCGGTCGCGAGGCGCTCGGTGAGCTCCCGCTGCCCGAACCCGGGGCCCTGGAGAACGACATGCTCGCCCGGCGTCAGGCGCTCCACCGGCACGTCGCCCCGTTCCAGGGTCCACACCTTGTGGTCGCCGGTGATGCGCACCTCGAAGCCGGAGCGGGTCCGCAGGGTGAACACCGGCTTTCGGCCGGTCGGGACGATCCGAATGACCCGGTGGGCGCGCCCGTCGGCGCCGATCACCCGCGCCATGCCTCCCACGAGCGAATCGATGCGCCGCCAGCCATCTGCCGTGGCCACGAGCGTGTCGCCGGTCACGCAGGGATTGCTGGCGTAGATCCGATCCGTCCCCTTGCAGGTGTGCCACTTCTGGATCGTGTCGTCGAACTGCACGCCCGGATCGGCGCACTGCCAGGCCGCCTCGGCGATCTCGCGCCACAGCGCGCGCGCGCGCAGCGTCTCGTGGACCTGGCCGGTGGTGCGGAGCTGGGTCTGCCAGGGACCGTCGTTCACCACCGCTTCCATGAAGCGGTCGGGGATGCGCACGGAGTTGTTGGAGTTCTGCCCCGAGACGGTGCCGTAGGCCTCGCCGTTGAAGTCGGGCGAGTAGCCGGCCGCGACCAGGGCGGCGACCTTCTTCTCCTCGCGCACCTTCCAGTGGACGAAGTCCACGATTTCGGGGTGGTCGAGGTCGAGCACCACCATCTTGGCGGCGCGCCGCGTGGTGCCGCCCGACTTGGTGGCCCCGGCGCCGCGGTCCAGCACCTCGAGGAACGACATCAGGCCCGAGGAAGTGCCGCCGCCGGAGAGCTTCTCCATGCGCCCGCGCAGCCGCGAGAAGTTGGTGCCGGTGCCCGAGCCGTACTTGAACACGCGGGCCTCGTTGCGAGCCAGCTCGAAGATCGACATCAGGTCGTCGTCGACCGACTGGATGAAGCACGCCGAGACCTGGGGATGGGAGTAGGAATCGTCCGTGACGCGCACCACGTCGGTCCTGAGGTCGGTGTAGTAGTTGCCGCCCGAGCCGCCGATCCCGTACTCGTGATAGAGCCCGCAGTTGAACCACACCGGCGAGTTGAACGCGCCGATCTGGCGGACGAGCATGAAGGCCAGCTCAGCCTCGAAGGCGTCGGCGTCTTCGCGGCTCGCGAAGTACCCGCCCTGCTCCTCTCCGGTCACGCGGATGGTGTGGGCCAGCCGGCGGACCACTTGGCGGACGCTGGTCTCGTGGCCGGGCGCGTCCTTGAGGCCGGCCTTGCGGAAGTACTTGCTCACCACGATGTCGGTGGCGAGCTGGGACCAATCGGCCGGCACCTCGACGTCGTCCATGCGGAACACCACGGACCCGTCGGGGTTGGAGATCACCGTCCGGCGGCGATCCCACTTCACCTGGTCGAGCGGATCGATGCCCGCGCGCGTGTAGCGGCGCGGCACCTTGAGACCGAGTGGGCTCGACAGGCGACTCGTTGATGAGCGTATGGCTCATAGGGCACCTCCCTGTTCCCCGCGTAGCCAGCATCTTTCCCTGATGTCGCCAAACCGAGGTGGCGCGTCGTGAGACGGCGATTCGCCGGCCCGGTTTGACCCGCGTCGACCAGCAACACCCATGTGTCGTTCGCGTGAATGGAAGACGTCCGCTCGCACGCGAGGAGTCGGGTCACTGCGAGCGGCCATGAGGTTTATACCATCGCCCTCGGTCGTCCGCGCAACAGAGAAGTTTTCCGCCGACCATGCGGTCGTGATGGGCACGCGGCCATCGCGGACAGGATTGACGGTAGCGCGACGCGATGCGCTCGCGCCGATGGGCGTCATTGCTGCGCCGTCATGCGATGACCGGAGCGGCGACGGAGCGGTCGCGTCGTGCGCGTCCTGCGCGCGGTGCCGAACAACCCCGCGGGACTGCATTCGCAGCCGAGCCACGAAGGCGAGCGCATGCGACCGGGATCTCGTGAGACTTGGATCGAGCATGTCGTGATCCTCCGCGCCTTGCGCGGCGCCGGACCGGCGGTCCACTCACGCCGACGACTGCCGCTCCGGGCCCCTGGCGCGCGAAACCTCCGAGCGGGGATCGAAGCCCCGGAAACTGGCGCCCGGGAGGCATTATATGGAGGAGAACGCCGGTGCACAAGTGTGCAGTTATCGTCCGCCCGCACCGACCCTGCTGCGCAGTCCTCGGGCTCGCCGGGTCGGTACGCGCGCCGCCCCATCCGAGAAAGGGCACCCCTGCGGGTGCCCGTCTCGACCGCCTGAGGGCGGCGGCCTGGTCCACTTTCAGATGCCGTCCTTTACTGACCCTTCAACCTTTCGAGCTCCGTGCGGAGCTTCTGAACCTCCTCGCGAAGCTGGCGGACCTCCTCCCCGAGCTTGACCAACTGATCCTGAAGCGCTCCCGGGGCGGGCTCGGCAACTACTCCCTGGCCGGGCTCCGGCGGGGGCGGCGCTTCGAGGTCGGCCACGATCTGCCGTGCCGTCCCGCGACGCAGCGTCGTGATCGGGATCGGGCTAGGCGCCGCCGCGATGGCGGGGTCCAGCGCCGCCAGCTCCTCGACGGTCCTGTCGCCAACCTTGGTGATGACATCGCCCGGGCGAATCCCGGCCCGATCGGCAGCACTCCCGCTCTCCACCTGGAGAACCAAGACGCCACGGCCCTTGGGGGATCCGAGCGCCGATGCCAGGTCAGGATTCAGGCCCTCGCAGTGCACCCCCAACTCGCCCGCCGTGTGCTGCGGCGACCCGGGCTCCGGTGGTGCCGGTTGGGCCGTCGCCTGGGGCTCGCTGGCCGGAGCCTCATTGCCGCTCGGCGTCACCGAAGATGCCGCCTCCGGGACACTCGCGGTCGGCGAGGGCGCCGGCTCCACCTTTGGACCCGGCGCCGCCACTTCTTGTGGCGCCCCGGGGGCCCGTCCGGGCTCGACGTTGAAGATCTTGATCATCCGACCCCCATGCCGCGCCACCACTAGCGAGACCGCGTGTCCGGGCTCCATTCTGCTCTCGGCCTTTGCCAGGTCGTAGGGATCGCGCAGCGAGCGCGAGCCCACGCTCACCAGCACGTCGCCCGGCCCGATCCCGACCTGCTCGGCCGGACTCCCGGGAGCGACCCGTACGATCATCACACCGTCGGCCCAGTAATCCGCCCGCTCCCGCCACTCGTCGCTGAGGCGCTGCGCGGAGACCCCGAGCCACGCCCCTTGCCCCGTTGCGTCGGCCTCGTCAGCGTAGGAGATGGGGCACAGGGCAGTCAGCGCGATCAACACGACCCCCATTCCCACTCCGAGGCCTTTTCCGAACCTCACCATAGAGCTATTCACCCTCCTCCTGCGTCACCGTGCCTCGCTCTTGCTCGATTCCGATGCGCGAGCCGTGGGCGCGAGTCCCGGTATAATTGTGTATTACACCGGATCGTTCAGACAACGCTTGATTGATCCATGACGTCGGGAACGCGTCAGGGTTTTGAAGCGGCGTTATGAACGCGAGCGATCGATCGCGGACCCGGGCGCTCGCGAGAGTCGGGTCGGGGTGACTGTGCCTATCGGCTCTCGCCCCGGCTGCCCATGGAGACGCGCCACGCTCGGCGGCGCCCCGAGCCGTCCGGCCGCAACGCAGACCCCGACGCCGGGAGGCCGAGGCTCTCTCAAGACCGCTCCAACCAGGCCCGTGGATGCCCCCGCCCCTGGCCAGGTCGCCTGCCTGGAGCTATCCTCGGCTCCCGCGTCGACGATCGGACCCTGTCCCGGCTGGATCTCGTGGTTGCGCACCAGGATGGGATGTCGCCGGGCCCCCCGAACGCGCCCGTCCCGCGCCGTGCCTCTATTTGAACATCAGGTGCGCCAGCTTCGCCTCGAGATCCCAGTAGATGATCGCGACCGCCGTCAGGTCGAACGCGGCATGCGTGCACATCAGCATCCAGAGCCGCCCGGTGACCGCGAAGATCGTCCCGAACACGAGCCCGGTGATGGTCGCCTGCTCGGCGCCCGCGAGGCCCTGGACGGGATAGTGGGCCGCTCCGAACAGGGCCGAGGTGAACACCACGATCGCGATCCGGGCCCCTGCGCTCCGCCCCAGGAGCTTGCCGAGGCGCTCGAACAGGTAACCGCGGTAGAAGGTCTCCTCGGCGAAACCGGCGCCCAGGATCAGGCTGGGCAGGAATGCCACGACTGCCCCCCGGTTCCCCGCCAGGTAGTGGTAGGCGTGATTGATGGGGTCGGCGCCGAGGAGCGGCATGACGATCGTCTTCATCAGGAGCTTGAACGCGACGCCCAGCGCGACTCCGACGGCCAGCCCGCCGATCCAGCTCCGGGGGCGCACGAAGCCGATCTCGCGCCACGGCGTGCGGGAGAGCCGCGCCCAGACGAGGACCAGAACGGCCGCGAGCGGCGGGGTGAGGGCCGCGCCCCCGAGGATCACCAGGGTGGCGAGGATTCCCGGCGGCCCGAATCCCCTGAGGCCCGCCGCGAAGCGGTCGCCGGATGCCGGGGCGGATTCCCGCGGCGGCGCCGGCGTGTCGCTCAGCCCCGTGCTAGCGCTGCCAGGCATACGACACCTTCAGGAACAGCGAGCGATCGGTCCGGATGAAGGTGTTGGACTCGTTGATCAGGCCGTTGTCGCCATAACCGAGGAAAAACACCGTCTGCCAGTTCAGACGGTAGCCGTAGAGCACCGAGCCCAGGAAGCCGCCGTCACGATTGGGCACCGGGAACGAGTACAGCCCCGGGTCCCGCTTGGTGGTGATGAACTGCCCGATCGCCCGTATGAAAGAGCGCGAGTCCACGACGTAGACGGCCTTGAGGCGCCCGATGAGCGCGGTGTAGAGGCGCGAATCGCCCGGATCCAGGTTGAGCCACTCGCGCGTGACGGCGGGGGACAGGGTCAGATGAACGAACGGGCGCACCGTGGCGGCGAGAGAAACGTTGGTCCCCTTCCCCACCTGGCCGTTATCGAAGTCGATGAGGTCGCCCACTCTTCCCTGCAAGGTGATTCGAGGCAGCCGGCGAGTCGGGTCGAACTGAAGGAAGTAGGTCAGGAACTTCTGGGTCTGGAGCTCGGCGCGCACGGGAACCTTGTTGACGTGCAACTCGACCTGGCCATTCAGGTTGTGCCTGCCGAGGAAGAAGATGCCGGGGAAGTAATCGTGGCCGAGATCATCGCCGCCGGTGAGGTAGAACCGGTCACCCACCCCGTAGACGCGGATGAAGTTGAGCAGTCCGGTCGGGTAGAGCCTCCACCCGGCCCCCACGTTCCCCTCCCGGAATCCCACTTGGGGCACGAAGCCGTCGTCGGCGCGAAAGTCCTCGCCGTAGTCGTTGTAACGGAGACGCAAGTCGTAACGTCGTTGCTGGTGGTCCCAGGTCACGGTCGCGGCGTGCGAGTCGAAGCTCTGGCCGGCGAAGAAGGGCTGCCGGGTGGGATCCTCGGTGCTCGAGTAGAGATATTGCCCTGTCAGGATGTCGGTCCCGGTGGCTCTCCATTGAGCATCGGGCCCGAAGACCCGGTTGTGGCCGCCGCCCGAGATCTCGCGGTCGGTGAACATGAAGCTGCCGAACGAGAGCCCGAAATCCCGGCGCAATCGGCCGAGCGCGACCGTGGAGCGGAAATCCTGCGGGGCGAACCGGGAGAAGGCCGGGCCCGGCAGGACCACCAGGCCCCCGCCGTGATCCTCGCCGCCCAGGACGGTGTACGAGAACGGACCCTGCTTGCCGGTGGTGCGCACCCCCCACTGGGGGTCGGTGAGGGTCCGGGTGTAAACGAGCTGGATCGGAGAGTTGAGGAGGTCGGCTCCCTCGAGGAAGAACGGCCGCTTCTCGGGATAGAACAGCGCGAAGCGCTGATTCACGGTGACCTGGGGGACGTCCGCTTCCACCTGCGAGAAGTCCGGCTCGACGGTCGCATCGATCGAGCTCCCGGCGGTGGGATTCCACTTGGCGTCGGCGCCGAGATTGCTGTCGGACTTGGTGCTGAACGGCGAGCTCCGGTCGTCGCGATGGCGCAGGTTCGACCCGGCGGCGTAGGGCGCCAGGACCATGTGGTGGGATGAAGGGAGTCGAGTGATCCCGGTGAGCTCCTGCGTGTGACAGATGAGGCAGTTCGAGCCGCGTTCGAGCGGGGCGCTGTGGAAGGCATAGCGGGAATCGCGCGGGTAGTTGCGCCAGATCAGGATGCCCCAGGTCTGCGGGTCGGTCTTCGGATAGCGGAGCGTGGTGAGCGGGATGCGGAACTCGGCCTGCCAGCCGCTCGAGGTGAGCCGGGCGGCGGTGTCGTAGAAGAAGTCGGGAGAGAAGTCCTCGGTGCCGTTGGCGTCGTCGTAGATGCCGTCGGCCTGGATGCCTCGCGGGTTGACGCGCAGCTCCAGGGCGGACCGCTTGTCGTTGCGGGTGTCGAGGAAGATGGCGAGGTTGTCGTCGGTGCCGATGACCTGGTCGCGCTCCACGTACGGCGCGCGGATCTTGGAGGGCTCGGGATCGTCGGCCTTGATCCCGACGTAGAAGTACTGATCGTCGTAGGTGAGGTAGGCCGTGGTATTCACTTTGGCTGGGAGGTTGTCGCCGGGGGAGGTCTCGTAGAAGTGGTCGAGCACCAAAGCCCCGCTCCAGCCCGGGTCTTCGAGGTTGCCGTCCACGCTGATCGAGGCCGAGGCCCGGGGCAGAGCCTGCGGCGCCGGGGCCGAAGGCGCCTCGGCGCGGCATGGCACGGCGGCCGCGATCGCCGCGGCGGCGGCCAGCGCGAGAATCGCCCGGAGCGCCATCAGTTCGACGCCGTCTGATCCGGGATGAAGTGCTCCTGCACCGCCTGGCGCAGCAGCGAGGGCGGCACCATGCCTTGCGCGAGGACGAAGTCATTGAACCGCTGCCGGTCGAAGCGCGGGCCGAGCTTGCGCTGCGCCTCCTCGCGGATCTCGAGCAGCCGGCTGTAGCCCACGAAATAGGCGGGCGCCTGTGCCGGAGCCCAGAAGGTGTAACGCTCCACCTCCTGCTGGGTCATCGCCTCGGACATCATCACCTCGTCGCGCAGGATGCGCGCGGCTTCCTCCTTGGTGATCGCGCCGGTCTGGAGGCCGGGATCGAGGAACGCGCGCGCCGCCCGCAGCAGCCGGAACTGGAGGGTGCAGAGCTGGCCGTCGAGCGGCTCGAAGGGCTGTGCCTCGGCCTCGGCGTAGAGGCCCCAGCCTTCGATGTTGGTGCTGTTGAAGGAGAACAGCGCGCGCGCCAGCGACACCCCCTTCTCGACCACCGAGGCGAACTGGAGGTCGTGCCCCGGCCTGCCCTCGTGGGCGGTCAGCGGCCAGGACATGGCCTCGTCGGTGAAGTCGTCGAACTCGAGCTTGCCCTGACCGCTCTTCCCAGGGATGCGCAGGGGCAGGACGAACGTTCCGAGCTCGCCGGTGTTGCCGATCAGACGGGGCGGTCGCATGTTGGGAGCGGGGATCGCGGCAGACTCCGCCTCGCTCGCGAGCTTCACCTGCATCGGCCGCTGCGGCAGCGTGCAGATCTTGTGGTCGCGGATGATCCGCTCCATGTCCTGGATGCGCCGCTGGTAGAGGGGCAGGATAGCGTCGCCGGCCACCTGGTTCTTCTTGAGCTCGCGGATCACGTCGCGGTAGTCGGTGAGCTTCCAGCCCTTCTCCTTGGCGACCAGCGGAGCGAGGCAGGCCATCTCGTTCTGGATCTCCTGGAACGCCACCTGGGCGCGGTCCATGAGCTCGGGGACCGGCATGTCGACGCCCGACTCCTTGAGGCGGAAGGCGTAGAGCTCCGGCGGCAGGCGGAAATCGGTGCGCGCCTTGGGGAGAATCTCGGCCTTCACGAACTCGTCGTAGGCGGCGAGCTGCTTCTTGAGCTCGGCGTAGGGCTGGGAGTAGCCCTCGATCTGGTACTTCTCGAACAGCTTGCCGATGCCGGCGACGTAGGTGGCGCTGTTCGCCAGCTCCTTCTCGACTTCTTCCTTGACCGGCCCGAGCAACCCCGGCGCCATGCGCTCGCGGATCCGCGCCTCGGCCAGCTTCGCGAACGGCTCGTAGCCTTTCTCCATCCCGGCGTAGCGGCGCAGGCGCACCAGCGCCGCTTTCCGCCGCTCCGGCGCCACCTGATCGTCGAGCAGCACGCGCACGCCCTGGAACACCGTGCTCGTCGCGCTGAAGAACGGCATCACCAGCTTGTGGTCGAGCTCCGCCCCCTCTATGTGCTCCTCGGCGGCGTGGATCAGGATCTCGAGGTCCTGCTTGACCAGCGGGTCCTGCTCGCCGGCGAGGCGCTCCTTCAGGGTCGCGACCGCCTTTCGCCCGGCAGCCAGCGCGCGATCCTCGTAGCCCGGGGTGAGATCGCTGATCGCCTCGTCGTAGCCGGGGACCCCGAACCTGGAGGCGCTCTCCGGCCCGAGGCGGGCCATGACGTCGAGGAGCACCTGGGCGTTCGCGTTGCTGCGCTGGACCCACTCGGCCGGTGCGGGGGTCGAGGGGGGCGCCGACCCGGCAAGGGCTCCGGGGGCTGAAGCCGTCGCCATGGCGAGCGCGAGCCCGAGGATCAGGTGGCGGGGGAGCCGCGAACGGGGGATTACGAGGGTCCGGAACATCGGGTACCTCCATGGGGCGATGGTCGGGAGGGTGCCGCCGTTCAAACGCTAGGCGGAGTCTACGCGCCGGCGCGCGAAGGGTTGCAACGGGGAAGANCGTGAGTGCGGCGTTTCGGGCGACGAGCGCGGAGAGCGGCCCTCCGCCCACGGGTGGTGGGCCGGGTTAATTCGTCTTCCCGACGATATGGATCTCCACCGAGGCGTGGTTGTTGCTGCCATCGGGGTCGGGCGAGGCGGATTCGACGAAGGCGGTATTGGTGAACCGCCGCTCACTTCTCGCGGGATTTGCTATCGGCGTCGCCACCAGCGTGGCGGTGGCGCTGGCACCGCTCGGCAGGCTCTCGACCGTGCAGAAGGTTCCCGTGACGGTCCCGTCGCCGGATGTGAAGGAGACGGGATTCAGCGGATCGGGTAGGGGGTCGCCGAAGACGACCCCGGCCGCCGCGCCAGGCCCCAGGTTGGTCACGGTAATCGTGAAAGAGAGGTTCTCGCCGATGTGCACATTCTTGCGATCCGCGACCTTGGTGATGACGAGGTCCGCAGTCTCTCCGAGCAGTTGATCCGGAGCCGGTGTCGAAGCGCTGGAGACGTCCGGCGACGAGCGGTGTGCGGGAGAAGAGAGCCGTGACGCGTCGCTGCTGCAGGCGATGGACAGGATCGCCAGGAGTCCGGCGATGTAGAGGGACGGCAGGGCACGCATCGTGAACCTCCGGGCAAGAAGCAGTGTGGGTGGCGTGCTGTTGGCGATCTCGTGTGAATCGGCGGTGGTCAACTCGACAGGCTGCTCGATACACCGAGGATATAAATATGAACCTACATGAGCCGCACGCCTGGCATCAAGCATTGTGAAGGACCTCAACGGGGCCTGGCGGTGGTTCATATAGCGAGATCATGTAGTGATCGTGTAGGAGAGGAGAAAGCCGCCTGCAACTGCCGGGGAAGGGATGCAATCCACCCGGTGCACCCACGCTCCACCCGACCCGGGCAGCATCCGGAGCCGACCGGGTCCCGGGGGCCGCGGAATCGCCCCGCTCGACCTCGCCGGGCGAATGGGTTATGAACCCGCGACCATGAAGGACACCGACATCCTCCCGGTTCTCGGGGCCATGGTCCTCATGCTCCTCGGCGGCAAGCTCGGCGGCTCGCTGGTCGGGCGCCTCGGCCAGTCCCCCGTCCTGGGAGAGCTGGCCGCCGGGATCGTGATCGGAAACCTCGGCCTGTTGGGCATCCACGGGCTCGATTCGCTGCGAGGCCTCGCCGGGCTCGACCTCCTGGCGCAGATCGGCGTTCTCTTCCTGCTCTTCTCGGTGGGGCTCGACTCGGACGTGAAGCAGATGATGGCCGTGGGCGCCTCGTCGTTGCTGGTCGCCGTGCTGGGGGTGATCGCGCCGATCGGGCTCGGGTACTTCTGCTCCGCCTGGTTCTTCCCCCATCACAACCCGCTCACCCACTGGTTCGTGGGCGCCACGCTGTGCGCGACCAGCGTCGGGATCACGGCGCGCGTTCTCTCCGACCTCAATCGCACGACCAGCACCGAGGGGCGGATCATCCTCGGCGCGGCGGTGATCGACGACGTGCTCGGCTTGATCGTGCTCGCGGTCGTGGCCGGCGTCATCCAGGCCGCCAACCAGGGCAAGCCGTTCCAGGGGGCGTCGGCGCTGTGGATCGTCGGCAAGGCCGCGCTGTTCCTGGTCGGGGCGGTGACGGTGGGCCAGTGGGTGTCGAGGCGCGCGTTCGGGCTCGCGGCGCGGCTTCACGGCGAGGGACTGCTGCTCTCGGTGGCGCTGGCGTTTTGCTTCGGGCTCGCCTACCTGGCGGGGCGCATCGGCCTGGCACCGATCGTCGGTGCCTTCGCGGCGGGGCTGGTCCTGGACGAGGTGGACTACCAGCCCTTGAGAGATCTCGACCAGGCCGGACGCGGGATCCCGCAGCTCCTCGAGCCGATCAACACGTTCCTGGTCCCGGTGTTCTTCGTGCTCATGGGGATGCGGGTCGATCTCTCGGTGTTCGGGATGCGGGGCGTGCTGGGCTTCGCCGCGGTGCTGACCCTGGCCGCCGTGGCCGGCAAGCAGGTGTGCGCTCTCGGCGTGCTCGAGAAGCAGACCGACCGGCTCGCGGTCGGTCTCGGGATGATCCCGCGCGGCGAGGTGGGGTTGATCTTCGCCGGCATCGGCGCCACGCTGACCATCGCGGGCGACCGCGTGGTGAGCCCCTCGGTGTTCTCGGCGGTGGTGGTGATGGTGGCGCTCACCACGCTGATGACCCCGCCGCTCCTCGGGTGGCGGCTGCGGCAGCTCGATCGGCCGCGACTGGCGAGGTCGGCGGTGGCAAGAAGCAGGCGATGAGCCACCGGTGGGTGAACGTGAGGCGCAGCTCGGCCGACGATTGCCTCAGCGCGAATCCGTGGTCCTGGCGAGGGCGCGCTCGAGCTGGATCCGGTGCCGCATGGGATGGACGACCGCGTGCTCCAGCATCGTCTCGACGCTGAAGAACTCGCCCCAGCGCGTCTTGAATAGCGTGGGTCCGAGCTCCGGATCGGCCAGCGCGGCCAGGTGCCGCCGCCACGCCGCCAGGATTGCCTCGGCAAAAGGTCGCGCCTTCGGCGCGACCTTGGCGGGGTCCCTTTCGCCGTCCACGTCCGTGACCGGGCGCCCGACGCACTCCCCGATCCAGGTGAGGTAGTTGCGGGCGGCCCCGACGACGTGCGTCACGAGCGTCTCCCGGCTCGCATAGCTCTCGTCGCCTCGCGCCTCCGGCATCGGGACGTCGGAAGCAGCGAAGCTATCCCACACGTCGAGGAAGCGCCGCAGCTCGTGCTCGTGGATCTCGACCAGGGTGCGGACCGCCCGGCTCTGGAATTCCATGCCGCGGATGATAAGCGATCGTGCCCGAAACCCGTGATGAGAGTGGCCCTGCCCGCGCCGGTCGGTCACGAGCAGGCGCTCGTCCGACACTCGAGGCCCCCTCGCCCGGCATCGCTTGCGCCTCAATCACCAACCCCCCTAAGCTTTCCCCGTTTGACTCCCGGCCGGGTTTTTCGCTGCCCACCTGGTGGATCGACAGGGACGTCCCTCCTCGGGTAACCGCATTCTCCGGAGACCTGCCATGTCCTTGCCCCTGTCGCCCCGGCCCGCGCGCCGGCTCTCGAGCGTCCCAAGCCTCCACGCCGTCCCCACCCGGCACCCGACCTGCCCGAAGAGATCTTCTCGAACGGCGCTGATCACGGTCCTCGCGACCCTCGTCGCGACGCTCGTGAGCAGCCCATCGACCTCGAGCGCGGCAACCCCGCGCGTCCACGCCATCGTCGGCGCTCGCATCGTGCTTTCCCCGGGACACGTCATCGATCGCGGCACCGTGGTGATGCGGGACGGCGTCATCACCGCGGTGGGGAAGGACGTGGTGGCACCCGCCGACGCGCGGATCTGGGAAGGCGACAGCCTCACCGTCTACCCCGGTCTGATCGATGCGTTCGTGCTGCCGGCCGAGCCGCCCGCGGGGCAGAGGCCCGGTCCGCCGGCCACGGGCCAGCGCCCCGCGCCGCCGCCTGAGCCATCGCGCGGCGCGGCTCACTCGCTCCCGTCGGTGCGGCCCGAGTTCCGCGTGGTCGAGTCGCTGCCGCTCTCGGGCGACCAACTCGAGTCATTGCGCGCGGCGGGCTTCGCCGCGGCGCAGGTGGCTCCGCGCAAGGGCATCGTGCGCGGGTCGACCGCGCTGATCGGCCTCTCCGGCGGGTCACCGAACGCGGTCGTCATCAAGCCCGACGCCTCGCAGGTCGTGGCGCTCCAGCCCGAGCCGATGGGCTACCCGGGCTCCCTCATGGGAGCGATCGCCGTGATCCGCCAGGCGTTCATGGACGCGCACTGGTATCACGACGCGGGCGAGATCTACGCCAGGTCTCCGGCCGGGAAGCCGCGGCCCGAGGAGAACGTGTCATGGGAGGCGCTCCAGCCCGTGATCGGCGGCAAGCAGCCGGCAATGTTCGTGGCGAGCGAGATGCTCGAGGTGCTGCGGGCGGGCGCCGTGGCACGGGAGGCCGGAGTGCGCGCGCAGGTGCTGGGGGCGGGCGACGAGTACAAGCGCGCCAAGGACATCGCGGCGGCCGGCCTTCCGCTGATCGTGCCGGTTAACTTTCCCGACCCGCCCGACGTCTCGGACCCGGACAACGCGCTCGACGTGAGCACCGAGGAGCTGCGTGACTGGAACCAGGCGCCGGGGAACCCGGCGGCGCTGAGCCGCGCCGGAGTGACGTTCGCGCTGACGTCGAACGGCCTCAAGGATGTGAAGAGCTTCCGGGGCAACGTGGCCAAGGCGATCCAGCGCGGGCTCGACCCCGGCGCCGCGCTGGCCGCCGTCACCACGGTTCCGGCCCAGCTTCTCGGCCTGTCGGATCGGCTCGGCACGATCGCGGTCGGGAAGATCGCCAACCTCACGGTGACGCGCGGCGACCTCTTCTCCGAGAAGAGCAAGGTGCGCGAGGTGTGGGTGGACGGCGAGCGCCTCGAGGTGCCCGACAAGGAAGATCGCGGCATGAAGGGCAACTGGTCGCTGGCCTGGAATGGCTCGCGCGGGAGCCTGATCGTGACGGCCGACAAGGACACGACGGTCAAGCTGGTGGTCGGCGCGGACACGCTCCTGGCCTCGAACATCAGGCTCGACGGCGACCGGCTCTACTTCAGCGTCCGCATCAAGGACCAGCCCACCGACCGCTTCGAGCTGGTCGCCAAGAACGATCGCGTGACGGGGACGACGCACGTCAAGGGGCTCCAGATCACCGGCGGCCGCCTGCCGGAGCCGGAAGGCGCGAGCGCGGCGAAGCAGAACGGTGGCGAGAAGGGCACGCCGAACGGCGGCGAGAAGAAGGGCGCGGGCGAGGAGACCGCCAAGGCCGTCAAGGACGAGCCGGTTGTGACTCCGGTCGTGATGGGCAATACCGAGGCGTGGCGCATGCCGATCCCGCCTCAGCCCGAGGTCGTGGTGGTCCGCAACGCCACGGTGTGGACGGCCGGCCCGCGCGGCACCGTCGAAGGTGCGGACCTGCTGATCAAGAACGGGAGGATCGCCGGCGTGGGCAAGCACCTCCCCACACCGCCCAATGCGCTGGTGATCGACGGCACGGGCAAGCACGTGGCGCCCGGGATCATTGACTGCCACAGCCACTCGGCGATCGTCGGCAACGTCAACGAGTGCACCAACAGCGTCACGGCCGAGGTGCGCATCCAGGACGTGATCAACTCCGAGAGCCTGAACATCTATAGACAGCTCGCGGGCGGGACGACGATCATGCACCTGCTGCACGGCTCGTGTAACCCGATTGGCGGCCAGTGCGCGGTGATCAAGTGCCGGTGGGGCGAGCCGCCCGATCGGCTGCTGTTCACGGCCGCGCCGCCGACCATCAAGTTCGCACTGGGCGAGAACCCCAAGCAGTCGAACTGGGACGATCGCCCCCTGCCGCCCCGCTACCCCCAGAGCCGCGCCGGGGTCGAGGAGACGATCCGCGACGCCTTCACGCGGGCGCGCGACTACCGCGCCGCCTGGGAGGAGTGGCGGCACAAGAAGCGGCCCTATCCGCCGCGGCGCGACCTCCAGCTCGACGCACTGCTCGAGATCGTGGAGAGCAGGCGCTTCATCCATTGCCACTCGTACCGCCAGGACGAGATCCTGATGCTGATGCGCCTGGCCGAGCAGTTCGGCATCAAGGTGCAGACCTTCCAGCACGTGCTCGAGGGCTACAAGGTGGCCGACGAGATGGCGAGCCACGGCGCCGGAGCGAGCACCTTCAGCGACTGGTGGGCCTACAAGTTCGAGGTGATCGACGCGATCCCCTACAACGGCTACCTGATGTGGGATCGCGGGGTCACCGTTTCCTACAACTCCGACAGCGACGAGCTGGCCCGCAGGCTCAACACCGAGGCGGCGAAGGCGATCAAGTACGGGGGCGCGCCTCCCGAGGAGGCGATCAAGTTCGTGACCCTGAACCCGGCGAAGCAGCTCCGGGTCGACGACCGCGTCGGCTCGCTCGTGGCCGGGAAGGACGCCGACTTCTCGATCTGGGACGGGAGCCCGCTCTCGCCCTTCTCGCACTGCGAGCAGACCTGGATCGAGGGTCGCAAGTACTTCGACCGCGCCGAGGACCTGGCGGGTCGCGCCGCGCTGGCCCGCGAGCGGGACGAGCTGATCGCGAGGGCCAGGTCCGCGAAGAAGGAGGGGCCCGGGGCGGGCCCGAAGCCCCTGCCCGCCTATCTCGAGGACACCAACCTGAGCGGCAATGACTGCGGGGACAGCGACGAGCCGTTCATGTCCGAGGAGCTGCGACGCGAGCTCCGCGAGGGGGAGGTGCAGCGATGAGAGCGCGCAGAGTCATTCAGCATGCGGCCCGCGTGGTCGTGTGGATCGCCGGCGGCGCCCTCCTGGCACCGGCAGCCTCCGGCGCGAAGACGGACATCTTGGCCTTCACCGGCGCCACGGTTCACACCGTGACCGGGCCCACGATCGGAAACGCCACCATCGTGGTCGAGGACGGGAAGATCACCCAGGTCGGCGCCGACGTGACGCCGTCCCCGGACGCCCACGTGGTGTCGTGCGTGGGCAAACACATCTACCCCGGCATGATCTCCGCCAACACGGTGCTCGGGCTCACCGAGATCGGCAGCGTGCGCGGCACGAACGACTTCGAGGAGACCGGCAACGTCAACCCCGACGTCCGCGCCGAGGTGCAGATCAACCCCGAGAGCGACCTCATCCCGGTGGCGCGCGTCAACGGCATCACCCGGGTGCTGGTGGTTCCGCAGGGCGGAGCGGTGGCCGGGACCGCGGCCGTGGTCACGCTCGATGGCTGGACCTACGAGGACATGACCGTCAAGGCCCCGGCCGGGCTCCTGGTTCAGTGGCCGAACATGACTCCGGTGCACGCCTGGTGGGAGACTCGCTCCGACGAGGAGCAGAAGAAGGCGCGCGAGCAGGCGATCGAGAACATCCGCAACACCTTCGACAACGCGCGCGCGTACTGGAAGGCTCGCGATGCCGAGAAGAAGATGGGGATCCCCCGGCACGATCGCGACGTCAAGTGGGACGCGATGGGGAAGGCTCTACGAGGCGAGATCCCGGTCATGTTCCGGGCCTCGGCGCTCAACCAGATCCATGCGGTGCTCAAGTTCGTGGACGAGCAGAACCTTCCCAACGTGATCCTGGTCGACGGCGAGGATTCGTGGCGGGTGGCCGACGAGCTCAAGGCTCGTAACATCGCGGTCATCACCGGCTCGACGCTCGCCATGCCGGCGCGACGCTACGAGCCGTACGACGAGGCGTTCACCGTGCCGGCCCGTCTCCAGGCGGCCGGGGTGAGGTACTGCATCTCCGACGGCGGCTCGCCGTTCGTGGCGATGAACGCGCGCAACCTGCCGTACAACGCCGCGATGGCCTCGGCCTTCGGGCTGCCGCGCGATGAGGCGCTGAAGAGCGTGACGCTCTACCCGGCGCAGATCCTCGGCGTGGCCGACCGCTTCGGCTCGATCGAGCCCGGCAAGGTGGCCGACCTGGTGGTTACCGACGGCGATCTGCTCGAGATCGCGACCCACGTCGAGCAGGTCTACATCGCCGGCTGGCCGATCTCGATGGAGACGCGGCAGACGCGCCTGTTCGCGAAGTACGACACCCGGCCGCGCGGTCCGATGGCGCGGAAGCGGTAGCGGACGCTCGAGCGGTGATTAGCCGGCTGCTCCGGCGCGCTTCGAGCACGTGCCGCCGCCTGGTCGCGGGCCTCGCGGCGCTCCTGTGGGCTACTTGTCTTTCGGGGAGCGCCGCGTCGGGCGCTACCGGCCCGGCTCATGGCGCCAGGGCCCCGGCGCATGCCGCGCCTCCCGACTCATCGCTCCTCGTCTTCGCCGCATCCTCCCTCACCGACGCCTTTACCGAAATCGGCAAGGCGTTCGAGGGCCGGCACCCCGGCCTGCGAGTGCAGCTTCACTTCGCGGGCACTCAGCAGCTCGCGCTGGAGCTCGACCGCGGCGCCCGCCCCGACGTCTTCGCCACCGCCGACCCGCGGTGGATGGACGAGCTCAAGGCTCTGGAGAGGGTGTGGCTCGGCTCCGAGGACTTCGCCGCCACCCGTCTCGTGGTGATCGTTCCGAGCCTGAACCGCGCGCGCATCCGGGGCCTCGCAGATCTCGGGCGGCCGGGCGTGAAGGTTGCGCTCGGCCGGGAGCAAACCGCGATCGGGCACTACAGTCGAGTCCTGGTCCGGAACCTCGCGAGGTCGTCCCCGTCCGGCGACAGCCTGGGCCGGCGCCTGCTCGCGAACGCGGCCAGCCAGGAGGCCGACGTCAAGGCCGTGGAGGCCAGGGTCGCGCGTGGCCAGGCGGACGCGGGGATCGTCTACCGCTCCGAGTTGACCCCGGCGCTGCTCCGGCGGGTGCGGCCGGTCGAGATCCCCGATTCCCTCAACGTGAGGGCGATCTACTCGATCTCGGTGGTGCGGGACACGCCCCGCCCCGGCCTGGCGCTCGACATGGTGAAGTGGATGCGCACGTCCGAGGCGCAGAAGATCATGCGGCGGCATGGGTTCATGCCGGCGCCGGGGCTGGCGCGCTGACAGGTCGCGCGCTGCACCGCTCCTCTCCAGCGGCTCGCCGGGACTCCTGACCGCTTTCTTCGCGATAAATGTGGCGAGGGAAGCGGCCGATCACAGAGAGCTGGCCACCATGACGCCGAGGACCGAAGCGTTGCCGCCGGCGTCCCCGCCCCAGGCAGGTCCGACTCGTCGTCCGCGTCGGCGGGTTCATCGGTGGCGAGGATGGCTTGCGCGAGACCCGCGGAGCGCGGGCGCCCGACGACGATAGGCGAGAAGCATGACGAGCCGTCAGATGAGTGGCCGCGCGCGGTACCTGCTCGGGGTCGGGCTGGTCGCTGCGGCCTACTTCACGAGCGCCCGAGTCGCGCGGAGCTTGGGCGCGGTCAGCGGATTCGAGATGCTGGTCTGGCCGCCGACGGGAATCGCCCTGTCGGCGATCGTGCTGGCCGGCTATCGGATCTGGCCAGGCGTCGCCCTCGGCGCGTTGCTCGCGAACCTCGCGACCGGGGCGCCGGTGGTTGCGGCTGCCGGCATCACCCTGGGCAACACCCTCGAAGCCTTGGTCGGCGCGTTTCTTCTCCGCCGCCTGGTGGGATTCCGCTCGGAGCTGGAACGTGTCCCGGAGGTGCTCGGGCTCATCTTCCTCGCCGGTTGTGTCGCCACCACCGTCAGCGCGACGCTCGGTGTGACGAGTCTCCACCTGGCCGGCGTCATCTCCACTTCCGCGTGGCAGCATGAATGGCTCGCCTGGTGGATCGGCGACCTTCTGGGCGCGGTAATCGTCGCCCCACTGATCTTGCCGTGGTCCCGCCCCTTCCCACTCACAAGCCCATCCGTCCTCCGGATCATCGAAGCCGTGCTCCTGGCCGCGGCTCTGGTCGCGGTGGACCTGACGGTCTTTTTCCGGGTCGTCGACGTCAAGCGCTGGCCGATCAGCTACCTCACTTTCCCGTTGCTCATCCTGGTCGCGTTCCGGTTCGGGTCCCGCGGCGCCGGGCTCGGGGCCGCCGCCACCGCCACCGTCGCGGCCTGGGGGACGTTCAAGGGGCTCGGCCCGTTTGCGGGCAAAGGCCTCGGCGATGGCCTGTTGCTGCTTCAGAGCTACATGGGGGCCGCGGCCGCCACCGCGTTGGTGACCGCCGCCGCCAAGACCGAGAGCACCCGGGCGCGACAGGAAGTCACGGCGCTCACGCGCGGTCTGGAGGAGATCGTCCGCAAGCGTACCGCGGCGCTCAACGAAGCCCAGACGACGGCCCACATCGGCAGCTGGGAATGGGATGTGCGGAGCGACCTGATGACGTGGTCGGACGAGCTGTACCGGATCTACGGCATGTCCCCGCAGGAGGTCGGCGCCTGTCATCAGACGTTCCTCGAGTGCCTGCATCCAGGTGACCGGAAGCGGGGGGAGCAGGCGATGCAGCACGCCCGGGCGACCTGCTCGCAGTTCAACTTCGAGCACCGGATCGTCCGGCCGGACGGGGTTGAACGCTGGCTTCTGTCTCAGGGCGAGATGTTCGCCGACGCGTGGGGCAAGCCGCTTCGGATGGCCGGCACCAGCCAGGACATCACGGACCGGAAGCGAATCGAGCTGGCGCTGCGCGATCGCGACCAGCAATTCAAAGGCGCCTTCGAGTACTCGGCGGTGGGGGCCGCCATCATGTCGGTCAAGGGCAGCTTCCTCCAGGTGAACCAGGCGCTGTGCGACGCGCTCGGCTACTCGCCGGACGAGCTGGTGACCATGAATCAGCGCGACGTAGCCCATCCCGGGGACCGCGCCGGAGACGTGCCGCTGCTTCGCCAATTCCTCCGCGGCCGCTTGCCGTTCTACCAGGCGGAACGCCGCTTCGTCACGAGGCAGGGAGCGTTCGGCTGGGCCATGGTGAGTGTGTCCCCCATCCGGGACGACCAAGGCAAGCCGCTTCATTTCATCTGTCAGGCTCAGGACGTCTCTGCCGGAAAGCTGGCCCAGATCGCTCTCAAGGACAGCGAGGAGAAATTCCGGCGCTTGATCGAGACCGCCCAGGAAGGCGTCTGGGTGATCAACGCCGACAGGCGCACGACCTTCGTCAACCAGCGGATGGCCGGCATGCTCGGCTACTCGGTCGACGAGATGCTCGGGGCGCCGTGGCTGGCCTTCACCGATGAGGAGGATCGAGCGGATGTCGCCGCCAACATCGACCGGGGCCGCAACGGCGTCACGCGGCAGCACGACTTCAGGTTCCGGCGCAAGGACGGCACCCACATGTGGGCCTTGCTGGTCGCCAATCCACTCTTCGACCAGGAGGGCAACTACCTCGGCGCGCTCTCGATGCTCACCGACATCTCCGAGCGGAAGCAGACGGAGCGCGCCCTGCGTGAGGCGAAGGAGCGCTTCGGGGCCGCCTTTGAAAGCGCCCCGATCGGCATGGCGCTCACCAGCACCGAGGGCCGGTTCCTGCAGGTGAACCGGGCCATGTGCAAGGTCACGGGATACGCGGAAGAAGAGCTGCTCGCGAGCCAGGTCGATGCCATCACGCATCCGGACGACCGGGACCTGGACGGCGCGCACCTCAAGCAGCTGCTTGCCGGACAGATCCGTAACTACCAGATGGAGAAGCGCTACCGGCACGCCGAAGGGCAGGTGGTCTGGGTGCTGGTCAGCACGTCGCTCGTCACCGACGCCGATGGCCAGCCGCTCTACCTCATCTCGCAGGCTGAGGACATCACCAAGCGCAAGCGGGCAGAGGAAAGGCTGACCCACCAGTCGCTCCACGATCCGCTCACCGGCCTCCCGAACCGCACGCTGTGCATGGACCGCCTGAGGCAGGCCTTGGCGCGCTCGGCGCGCCATGCCGGCTCGGTGGCGGTCATGTTCATCGACCTCGACCGCTTCAAAGCGATCAACGACAGCGTCGGCCACAGCGGGGGCGATCGGGTGCTGGCAAGCGTGGCCGAGCGGCTCCGGGCCACCCTGCGTCCGGGCGACACCGCGTCGCGCCTCGGCGGTGACGAGTTCATGGTCGTCTGCGAGGACATGAACAGTGAGCAGGATGCGAGCATCGTGGCCGACCGTCTCTTGCGGGCGATGGCCCCCCCCATCCCCCTCGGCGACGGCGAGGTGGTGGTCTCGGCGAGCATCGGCATCTCGTTCGCCGGCGGGTCGTCCGACCGCCCGGAAACCCTGGTCCGGGACGCCGATGCCGCGCTCTACCGGGCGAAGGAGGGCGGGCGGGCCCGTTGGGAGCTCTTCAACCAAGCCATGCGGGTCCGGGCCATGGAGCGGCTGGAGACCGAGAACGAGCTCCGGCGGGCCATCGCGGGCGGGGAGCTGCGCCTCTATTACCAGGCCCTGGTGCGGGTCGAGGATCGCAGGATCGTGGCAGTGGAAGCCCTGGCGCGGTGGCAGCACCCCACGCGCGGGCTGCTCGCACCGGCCGAGTTCATCGCCCTGGCCGAAGAGACCGGGCTGATCGTTCCGCTGGGGATCTGGGTGATCGAGGAAGCATGCCGTCGGTACGCGGAGTGGCGGGCCGCCCGGCCCGACGAATGGCCCCTGCTCCTGACCGTGAACCTCTCGACGCGCCAGATCAGGCAACCCGATTTCTCCCAGGTCGTCGAGCGGGCCCTGGCGCGAAACCGGATGAACCCGAGCGACCTGTGCCTGGAGATCACCGAGAGCGTCCTGATGGAAGCCGGGTCGACCATCACCACTCTAGAGGCCTTGCGCGAGATCGGCGTCCGCCTGGCGATCGACGACTTCGGCACCGGCTACTCCTCGCTCAGCTACCTCAAGCGCTTCAAAGTCGATTTCCTCAAGGTCGACCGGTCGTTCATGCAGGGGCTCTGCAGTGATCCCGAGGACTCGGCGATCGTGGCCGCGATCGTGACGCTGGCGCATGCCCTGAGGCTGACGGTGGTGGCCGAAGGCGTCGAGACCGCCAAGCAGCTCGAGCAGCTGCGGGCCCTCGGCTGTGATC
>VBOT01000080.1:8597-25118 GCA_005893225.1 Candidatus Eiseniibacteriota bacterium | reverse complement strand
GAAACGAGGGGTTTCGCGGCTATGCCGACCACATGCAGACGGCTTCGTTCGAGTCGGGTCTCGAATTCGTGCTGTGGACCGCGCCGCGGGGGCGGTGCGGGCGCTGATGTGCGCCGAGGCGGTGCCGTGGCGCTGCCACCGGTCGCTGATCGCCGACGCGCTCGTCGCCCGCGGCGCGAGGGTCGAGCACATCCTCGGGCCCGACGCCCGCCGGTCCCACGTCCTGAGCCCGAGCGCGCGCGTCGTGGCCGGCCGCGTTTCATACCGGGGCGAGCCGCCCCGCGGCGGGTACTCCGCTCCAGTCGAACGTCAAGTTCTCCGCGCAAGAACCCGATACTCATAACGAGAGGGACAAAACAGCGCTCTGGCACAGAGCGTGCTTGCGACGGCAGCACCCCTTTGCTAGCGTTTTGGCTGAGGTACCTGAAGCCTGACCTGGGACTCCACTGAATGCGCATGCGCCCCTCCTTCGCCAACTGCTCGTCCGCGGTCGCGCTCGTGGTGCTCGGCTTCCTGGCGGGCTGCGGGCGCCGGGCCGCCCTGGGTCCGGCGGGCTCCTCGGGCGAGCTCCCCGACACCGAGGTGAACGATTTCGCCCTCACCGAGACCGAGCAGGGGCGCCCAGAATGGAAGCTCTACGCGCGCTACGCCGCGACCTACAGCGCGCGCGATCTGGTGATCGCCCGGGCGGTTCGTGTCGACTTCTTCGACGACCGCTCGCAGCGGACCTCGACGCTCACGGCGCGCGAGGGCGAGATCAACGACCGCACCAAGAACATGACCGCGCGCGGCAACGTGGTGCTCGAGACCACCGAGGGCACCCGGCTGTCGACCGAGGAACTGCGCTTCCTCAACGCCCGGCAGAAGATCCTCGTGCCTCGCGAGCGGCTGGTGCGCGTCGAGCGCGAGGGGAGTGTCCTCACCGGCTACGGGTTCGAGAGCGATCCCGACCTCAGGCACTACGAGTTCATGAGCCGCGTGAAGGTGACAGTGCTGGCGCCCGCGAACGAGCCCGGGAGCCGCTCCCGGGATGGGCGATGAACGAGACGCCGAGCGTGACCCCGATCGCCGAGGGACTGGTGACGGAGGACCTAGTCCGCTACTACGGTCAGTGGCCGGTGGTGAGCGAGGTCAGCCTGAGCGTGCACCGCGGCGAGGTGGTCGGGCTCCTGGGGCCGAACGGGGCGGGCAAGACCACGTCCTTCTACATGATCGTCGGCCTTCTCCGCCCGACGCGCGGCCGCATCACGATGGACGGCGCCGACATCACCTTCGAGCCGGTCTACCGGCGGGCGCGCATGGGAATCGGTTACCTGGCGCAGGAGCCGAGCGTGTTCCGCCGCCTCACGGTGCGCGACAACGTCATGGCCGTGCTCGAGACCATGAGCCTGACGCGGCAGGAGCGCGTGGACCGTCTCGTCCAGCTGCTCGAGGAGCTGAACCTCACCCACCTGGCAGGCCGTCAGGCGAGCAAGCTGTCGGGCGGCGAGCGACGTCGCGTCGAAATCACGCGCGCGCTGGCCCGCCAGCCATCGTATATGCTGCTCGACGAACCGTTCGTCGGGATCGACCCGATCGCGGTCTCGGAGATCCAGGACATCGTGGCCCGCCTGCGCGACCGCGGGCTGGGCGTGCTGATCACCGACCACAACGTGCGCGAGACGCTGCGCATCACCGATCGAGCCTATATCATGCACCAGGGCCGGATCTTGATGCAGGGGACCGCCGAGGAGCTGGCCCGCGACTCGCGGGCCCGGGAGATCTACCTCGGCGAGCGTTTCAGCCTCTAGACGGGAAACCGCCATGGAAATGAAACCGACGCTCAACCTGTCACTGCGGCCGGCGCTCATCATGACGCCGCGCCTGCAGCAGGCGCTCAAGCTGCTCCAGGTCCCGACCCTGGAGCTGCAGCAGATCCTGAAGCAGGAGATCATGCAGAACCCGCTGCTCGAGGAGGTCGACGAGCTGACCGAGAGCGAGGATCTCGCCAAGGAGGACTCGCCTGACGAGGCCGCCAACCAGGAGGCCGAGAACCCGATCGAGGAAGATCCGATCGACTGGTCGGAGTACATGCAGGACGGGTCGTTCGATCGCGCCTACATCCCGCAGAGCGAGACCAACGTCGAGTTCCTCGAGAAGATCCCGGTGACGCGCACCACGCTGGCCGAGAGCCTGCTCGAGCAGCTCCATTACCTCAACCTCCCGCCGGAGCCCATGAAGCTCGCCGAGTTCCTGGTCGGCTCGCTCGACGACAGCGGCTGGCTCGCCACGCCGCTCGAGGAGGTGGCGCAGGGCACCGGGCAGTCGCCGGAAGACTGCGAAAAGGTGCTCCTGGTCATCCAGGCGCTGGAGCCGGTCGGGGTCGGGGCGCGCAACCTGCGCGAGTGTCTGCTCATTCAGCTCGAGGCGCGCGGGGACAAGGATACGCTGCCCTGGCGACTGATCCACGACCAGTTCGACAACCTGGTGAACCGACGGTTCCCCGAGATCGCGCGCCAGCTCAAGTGCTCGGTGGAGGACGTCCAGGCGGCTGCCGACGAGATTGCGACGCTCAATCCCCGCCCCGGCCTGCAGGTCTCGAGCGAGGACCCGAAGTACGTCATGCCCGACTTGCTGGTCGAGCGGGTCGACGACGATTACGTGGTGTTGCTGAACGACCGCCATCTGCCGCGGCTCCGCATCTCGTCGGCCTACGAGAGCGTGCTGCGAGAGAAGAAGAAGAGCGACAGCACGGCGGGAGAGAACAAGACCCGCGAGTACATCCAGGGCAAGCTCAATTCGGCGCGCTGGCTGATCCAGACCATCGAGCAGCGCCGCCGCACCATGATCAAGGTCATGAACTGCATCATCCGCGAGCAGCGCGAGTTCTTCGAGAAGGGCATCGCCTTTCTGAGGCCGCTCACGCTGCAGCAGGTGGCTCGCCAGATCGACATGCACGAGTCGACCGTGAGCCGGGTCTGCAGCGGCAAGTACGTCCAGACGCCGCGCGGCGTGTTCGAGCTCAAGTTCTTCTTCTCCAGCGGGCTCGAGACCGAGGACGGCGAGGACGTCTCGGCGCGCACCGCCAAGAACATCATCAAGACCTTGATCGACGAGGAGAACAAGAAGGAGCCGATGTCCGACCAGCGCATCGCCCAGCTCCTCCACGAGCGGGGCCTGCGCATCGCCCGCCGGACCGTGGCGAAGTATCGCGAGCAGCTCAACGTCCTGCCCGCGCGATTTCGCCGGCGGGTGGCATGACCCCCAGGGTGGCTCCGCGCGCCTCCGCAGGCGTGCGAAGACCCGGACGAGGACCGACATGCAGATCAACACCACCGCTCGACACTGTGAACTCGACCCGGAAGTTCGCCTGTTCGCGCAACAGCGTCTCGAGAAGCTCGGGCGCTTCGCGCGCGACATCCAGGAAGCCCACGTGATCGTGACCGCCGAAGGCTACCGCCACAGCGTCGAGATCACGCTCAAGCTCAAGCGGCGCGAGATGGTGAGCCGCGAGGAGGCCACCGAGGCGCGCTCGGCGATCGAGCGGGCCGCCGACCGACTGGAGATGCAGCTGCGGAAGCTCAAGGAGAAGCGAGTCTCGCGCAAGCGCGGGGTGCGGTCGGCCAACGGCGCCGGCGGGCTTCCGTTCCGCGAGGTCGAGGAACCCCAGCTCGACGAGGACGCCGTCGGGGAGGAATGAAGCGGCGTGCAGACGCTCAGCGTGGCACGACTGTTCGAAGACCAACGGCAGGAGCTGCAGCTCGAACAACTCACCGAATCCCTGGCCTCGCGGCGCGAGATCACCGTCAGCGACATCCATCGGCCGGGCATGGCGCTCATGGGCTTCGTCGAGAACTTCCTCCCGGAGCGCATCCAGATCATCGCTCAGACCGAGCTCACCTATCTGGCCACGCTGGCTCCGAGCGGAGTGCGTGAGGCGATCGACCGGCTGTTCCAGTTCTCGATGCCCCTGATCGTGGTGTGCAAGGGGCTCGAGGCGCCGCCCTGCCTGATCGAGCGCGCCAACCAGTGCAAGGTCCCGGTGCTGCGCACGCCGCTCAGCACCACGCCGTTCATCCACTCCCTGACGCTCTACCTGGACCACATGTTCGCGCCGCAGACCACCGCCCACGGATCGCTGGTCGACGTCTACGGCTGCGGCCTGCTGTTCACCGGGCGGAGCGCGATCGGCAAGTCGGAGACCGCCCTCGACCTGGTGGAGCGCGGGCACCGGCTGGTGGCGGACGACGTGGTGACCATCACCCGCCGCCACGGCGACGTCCTGATCGGCACCGGCAACCAGCTCCTGCGCCATCACATGGAGATCCGGGGCCTCGGCATCATCGACGTCCAGGCGATCTTCGGGATCCGCGCGATCCGGCTCCAGAAGCGGGTCGAGCTCGAGGTGCGGCTCGCGGAGTGGTCGGACGACGCCGAGTACGAGCGCGTGGGCCTCGACGAGCGCAAGACCGAAATCCTGGGGGTCCAGGTCCCGCTGGTGCTGGTGCCCATCACCCCGGGCAAGAACATCACGGTGATCGCCGAGGTGATCGCGCTCAACTACCTGGTCAAGGTCACCGGCGGCTACTCGCCGGCCGAGCGGCTCAACCAGCACCTCATGGAGCTGATGAAGCGCAAGAGCGCGGCGCGCACCTGGGTGCGAGAGGACACCGAGTGAGCGAGCCGATCCCGGCGCTGCTGGTGATGCACGCCGACCTGGCGGCCGCCCTGCTGCGCGCCGCCGAGCTGGTCTACGGCGCGATCGAGCGCGTCGAGGTGCTGTCCAACGAGGGCCTGTCGCGCGCCGATCTGGAGCGCGAGGTCGAGCGGCGCGTCGCCCACTGGACGTCGGGGGGCCTGGTCTTCACCGACATGGCGGGCGGCTCTCCCCACATCTCATGCTCCGCCGTGGCGCGCGCCCACGGCGAGATCGTCGTGGTCACCGGGCTCAACCTTCCGACCCTGCTGGACTTCCTCCACAATCGCGATCGCTTCGGCGTGGTGGAGCTGGCCGAGCGGCTCAGGGCCAAGGGTCAGGACAGCATCCGCATCCAGCGTGGCCAGAAGGTATGAGCTGGGTGCTCCACCGGGTCGACGACCGCCTGATCCACGGCCAGGTGGTGATCGCGTGGGGGCACCGGTTGAACCCCCGCACCATCTGGGTCGTCGACGACGCCTCGGCCGCGAATAGCTGGGAGCGCGACTTGTTGCAGTCGGCGGCCCCCGGAGTCGAGGTGCGCGTGCTGACGGTGGCCGAGGCGGCCGCCCGCTACGGCGAGGTGGCGGCCGTCCAGGGCCCGGCGTTCCTGGTAGTGCGCGACCTCGCGACCGCCCGCGCGCTGGTCGAGGCCGGGGCGGCGATCCCGTCGTTCAACCTCGGCGGCCTGCACTACGCGCCCGGCAAGGAAAAGGTGAACGAGTACATCTATCTCGACGAGTCCGACCGCTCCGCGGCGCGCGCCCTCGAGGCCCGGGGCGTGGAGCTGGTCGTGCAGGACGTTCCCGCTTCGCGCGCCCAGCGGCTGGGATCGCTGGATCCCGAGTCGGCCGCCTCTTGAGACGCTTCTCGCTCGCCCCCGCCCCACGAGCGATCGGATGACGCGCACCGTCACGCTGGTCCTGGTGGTTCACGACCACCAGCCGGTCGGGAACTTCGACGGCGTGTTCGCGGCCGCCTACGAGGATGCCTACGAGCCGTTCCTCGGCTTCCTCGAGACCCACCCCACCCTGAGGCTGGCGCTCCACACCAGCGGCCCGCTGCTCCAGTGGATCGCGCTCCACCACTCCGACTACCTGCGGAGGCTCCGCGCATTGGTGGAACGCGACCAGGTCGAGGTGTGGGGGGGGGGCTTCTTCGAGCCGATCCTGCCCGCGATCCCGGAGCCCGACCGGCGCGGCCAGGTGCGGGCGATGGCCGACTGGCTGGAGCTCGAGCTCGGGTCGAGGCCGCGCGGCGCGTGGCTGGCGGAGCGGGTGTGGGAGCCGGGGCTCGCCTCGAGCCTGGCGGCGGCGGGGGTCGAGTACACCGCGGTCGACGACGCCCACTTCGTGGCCGCCGGGTTCGAGCGCGACGCGCTGTGGGGTCACTACCTGACCGAGGACCAGGGCCTGAGCCTCAAGCTGTTCCCGATCCACCGCGAGCTGCGCTACCGGGTCCCGTTCGAAGAACCCGAGCGCACGATCGAGCTGCTGCGGCGCGTGGCGGAAGGCGGGGAGGGGCGGATCGCGGTGCTGGGGGACGACGGCGAGAAGTTCGGGGTGTGGCCGGGGACCAAGCGGCGCTGCTACGAGGAGGGGTGGCTCCAGCGCTGGGCGGAGCGGCTGGCCGAGAACCCCTGGATCGAGCTCCTGACGCCGGCCGAGGCGGTGGCGCGCCACGCGCCCCTGGGGCTCGCCTACCTGCCGACGGCCTCGTACCACGAGATGGAGGAGTGGGCGCTGCCGCCGGCCGCCCAGGAACGCTATCGCCGCGCGGCCGACCGGCTCGAGGAGGATTTCGGGGAGGATGCCCACGACCTCCTGCGAGGCGGGCACTGGCGGAACTTCCAGGCGCGCTATCCCGAGTCGAACCGCCTGCACAAGCGGATGCTCCGCGCCTCCCGCGCGTTGTGGCACCGGGCCGAGGAGGGCGACGCCTGCTGGCGCGAGGCGCGGACGCGCCTGTGGCGGGCGCAGTGCAACTGCGCCTACTGGCACGGCGTCTTCGGCGGGCTCTACCTGCCCCACCTTCGCGCCGCGCTCTACCGCGACCTGATCGGGGTCGAGACGCACCTCTCGGGAGGAGAGCCCCGCGTCGAGTGCTCGGATCTCGATCTCGACGGCGATCTGGACGCGGTGCTGGAGTGCGAGGCCTCGGCGGCCTGGGTCTCGACCCGCGGTGCGCGCCTGTGGGCCTTCGACGACCGTCGCGCGCTGACGAACTACGGGGACACGCTGAGCCGCCGCCCCGAGGCTTACCACCGGCGCCTGCGCGAGGCGGCGGTGGGGGGAGGCGCGGGCGAGTCGATCCACGCCGCGATCCGCCTCAAGGAGCCGGGGCTCGCCGAGCTGGCCGGCGCGTACGACGCGAGGGGGCGGGACTCGTTCCTCGACCGCTGGTGGGAGGGGGGCGGCTCCCACGACTGGGCGCTCGAGCGCTTCGAGCCGCGCGGGCGGGGCTCCCGCGAGATCGTCCTTGGGGCCTTGGAGGGCGAGGCGCCCTCGCTCGAGAAGCGCTTCGCTCTGGCCCCGGACGGCGCGCTGGAGGTGACCTACACGCTCGGATCGTCGCGGGCGCGCTCCGGGACGCTCGAGGTGGAGCTGAACCTGGGCCTCCACGTTCCAAGCGCGGACGATCGCTACGTGGAGATCGACGGCGGGCCGGCCGAGCCCCCGCACTTCGCGGCCCGGGCACGGCACGAGGGCGTCACGCGCGCCGCGTTCGTCGACCGCTACGCGGACCGGAGCCTGGTGATATCGACCGACGCGAGCGCCACGCTCGAGCGCGCCCCGATCGAGACCGTCTCCCTCTCCGAGGCCGGCGCCGAGCGGGTGTTCCAGGGCGTGGAGGTGCGCTTCTCCTTCGCGGCGGCGATCGCTCCCGGCGCCCCGTGGCGCCTCCGCTTCCGGCTCCTGCCCGGGCGCGCCGAGCCCTGTCGATGACCTTCCCCGTGCTGGCGACGCTGCTGACCGGAGGGCTGGCGGCGCTCGACGCCGTCCCGGTGGCCCAGACCCTGTTCTCGCAGCCGCTCGTCACGGCCTCGGTGCTCGGCTGGGCGTGGGGCGAGTGGCGGGTCGCGCTCGAGGTGGGCGTGGTGCTCCAGGTCCTGGCGGCCAGCACGCAGCCGGTGGGCGCCCGCACGCCCGAGGACTACGCCAGCGGCGGGGTGACGGGGGCGGGACTGGCGCTGGCGCTCGCGTCCCAGCAGTCGCTCGCGATCGCACGCGACGGCTGCGCGCTGGTGGGCGTGCTGGCCGGGATGGTGACCGCCCTCGGGGGCGTTCCGCTGGTGCGCTGGCAGCGCCGCCGCAACGAGGCGCTCTCGCGCTGGTGCGAGGCCGAGCTCCGGCGCGGCCACGAGGGCGCGCTCGCCCAGTCCCACCGGGCCGCGGTTGTTCTGGCGTTCGCCGTCGGTGTAGGGTACTCGGCCGTCTCGCTCGGTCTCGGCTTCTGGGTGCTCCGTCGCTGGGTCGATTTCGAGTCGCTGCGCCTCACGCACGCCTGGTCGGTGGCCGAGCCGCTGTGGCTGGGGCTCGGGCTCGCTCAGATGCTCCACGCGTTCGTCCAGAGACGACTCAGCCGCGCCGCCCTGTTCGGCGCCGCCCTGATCGCGACCTGGCTCGCGCTCATGGTGGGCGCGCCATGACGTCGCGGCTGCGTCGCGAGGATCTGGTGCGCATGGCGCTGCGGTCCTCGCTGTTGCAGGCGACCTGGAACTACGAGCGCCAGCAGGGGCTGGGGTGGGCCTGGGCGCTGCAGCCTGCTCTGGATCGTCTCTATCCGGGGTCCCTCGAGCGGTGCGAGCGACTGGCCGAGCACACGGCGTTCTTCAACACGCAGCCCACGATGGCCTCCCTGGCGCTCGGCGCGGTGGCCGGGCTGGAGGAACGGCGGGCGGCGGGCGAGGGGCCCGACACCGACGGGATGAGGCGGGTCAAGAGCGCCCTGGGATCGGCGCTCGCCGCGCTCGGCGATCGGCTGTTCTGGTTCTCGCTCCGGCCCTTCGCGGCCTGCGTGGGGGTGCTCCTGACCCTGAGCGGCTCCCGCTGGGGCGGCCTCGGCCTCTGGCTGTGCTACAACCTGGTTCACCAGAGCCTGCGGCTCTGGGGCGTGGGCTGGGGCTACCGGGAAGGACCGGAGGTACTGGGCGCCGCCCTGCGACGCCGGCTCGAGAGGCTGACGAGGCTGGTGGGCCAGCTCGGCTCGGCGCTGGTGGGAGTGACGATCGCCGTGCTGCTCGCGCCCGGGGGAGACTCGCGTCCGGTGTCCTTCCAGGCGTTGCTCGCGATCGGTCTCGCCGCCGGCCTGGTGGTCGCCCACCGCGGCCGGCCCTCTCCGACGGCGTGGGCGCTGGGGGCGGGATTCGTGAGCCTGGCGGCGGTGTGGTTCGGATGATCGGGCTCGTCGGAGCGAGGGCCGCTTGACCGAGACCGAGCTCCTGATCCGCAATCAGCTCGGGCTGCACGCGCGCGCTTGCGCGCTGTTCGTGAAGACCGCCGCGAGGTTCAAGTCCGACATCCTGGTGAGCCGCGACGACCTCGAGGTGAACGGCAAGAGCATCATGGGGGTGATGATGCTGGCGGCGGAGGAGGGAAGCACGATCCGGGTGCGGGCCCAGGGGCCGGACGAAGACCAGGCCCTGGACGCGCTACGCGGGCTGGTGGATGGGAAGTTCGGAGGAGAGCCTTGAAGTTCTCGGGGATCGCTGCGGCTCCCGGCATCGGGCTGGGCCCGATCTTCCGCCTCGAGCGCGAGGAGCTGGCGGTGCGCGACACGCCGGTCGCGGAGGCGGCGGTGGATCGGGAGATCGAGCGCTTCCGCGCCGCCCTCGACGCCTCGCGCCGCGACCTGGACAGCATCCGCCGCCGGATCGCGGGCGAGCTGGGCGAGCAGCACGCCCTGATCTACGACGCCCACCTGATGATGATCGACGATCCGGAGCTCTCCCGGGCGGTCGAGGAGGGCATCCGGCGCGAGCGGAAGAACGCCGCCTGGGTGTTCCGCGGCTACATGTCGGGGGTGGCGGCGCGCCTCGACACCACCGAAGACGAGTACCTGCGCGAGCGCCAGGCCGACGTGCTCGACGTCGAGCGGCGCGTGCTGCGCTACCTCCGGGGCGGCGAGCCGCGCCTGCTCGCGGACCTCCGCGAGGCGGCGGTGATCGTGGCGCACGAGCTCGGCCCGAGCGAGGTCGCGCTGCTCCAGCGCGGGCGGGTGGTGGCGTTCGTCACCGAGGTCGGCGGACGCACCTCCCACAGCGCCATCGTGGCGCGCGGGCGCGGCATCCCGGCGGTGATGAGCGTGCGGGGAGTGATGCAGCAGGTGAAGAACGGCGACTTCGGAGCCGTGGACGGCTACGTGGGCCAGGTCGAGATCAACCCCGATCCCGAGACCGCCGCCCACTACCGGGCGCGCGGCGAGCTGCTCCAGGAGGAAGCCCGGGTGCTGCGCGAGCTCGGCCACGAGCGCGCGGTCACCCTCGACGGGCGCGTGATCGAGCTCGGTGCCAACATCGAGCTCCTGAACGAGGTCGACGACGTGGTGGCCTGCGGCGCCGATGGGGTGGGGCTGTTCCGGACCGAGTTCTTCTACCTGGGGCGCCTCGAGCTGCCGAGCGAGGATGAGCAGTACGAGGCCTACCGGGGGGTCGCGGAGCGGCTCAATCCGCGCCCGGTGATCTTCCGGACCATGGATCTGGGCGGCGACAAGGTGGCCTCCTACCTCGGCATGACTCACGAGACCAACCCGTTCCTGGGCTGGCGAGGCATCCGGTTCGCGCTCCAGCACCCGGAGTTGTTCCGTACCCAGATCCGGGCCATCTACCGCGCCAGCGCCCACGGCCGCGTGCGCATGATGTTTCCGATGGTGTCGAGCGAGGAGGAGCTGATCGGGGCGAAGCACATGTGCTCCGAGGTGGCCACCGAGCTCGAGCGCGCGGGCGTTCCCCACGACCCGGACCTCGAGATCGGGGTGATGGTCGAGACCCCGAGCGCGGTGTGGCTGGCCGACGTCCTCGCCCGCCACGCGAAGTTCCTGTCGATCGGCTCGAACGACCTCACCCAGTACACGCTGGCGATGGACCGCGACAACGAGCGCCTCGCGCACCTCTACGAGCCCTTGAGCCCGGCGGTGCTGCGGAGCCTCCGTCACACCATCGAGCAGGGGCACGCCGCCGGCCGGTGGGTTGGGATCTGCGGGGAGATGGCGGGCGACCCGCGAACCGCGGTGCTGCTGCTCGGGCTGGGCGTGGACGAGCTCTCCATGTCGCCCTTCGACCTGCCGCGCGTCAAGGCCGCGATCCGCAGCGTGCGCTGCGAGGCGGCGCAGGCGCTCGGCCTCCAGGCCCTCCAGTGCTCCTCGGCCCAGGCGGTCAAGGACCTGCTGCGCGAGCACATCGAAACCATGCTGCCGAGCTTCCTGGTGGCGAAGCGGAGCCCGCTGTGAGCGAGGCGCAGGGAAGGGCGGGCGCGGCTCCCCCCGAGGCGGGCGGCGGGCTCCTGGATCCGCCCTACGGCGAGCGCGACCGCGGGGACATGGCGGGGAAGATCGGCTCGGCACCGGCGCAGATCGACGAGGCGCTGGAGCGGCTCGCGGCCTCGCCGTGGCCGGCTCCGTCGCGCGATCCCGATCTCCTGGCGGTCGGAGCCATGGGCGGGTCGGCGATGGCGGCCGATCTCGCCCGGGCTCTGGATGCCGACCGCCTGCCTCGCCCGGTGCTGGTGGTGCGCGGTTACCGCTGGCCCGCGTGCGTCACCTCGGCCTCGCTGGCGCTTCTCTGCTCCTACTCGGGCGAGACCGAAGAGACCCTGGCGCTCTACAACGAGGCGCGGCGCCGCGGCGTGCCGTGCCTGGCGGTGACGACCGGCGGCACCCTGGCCGGCTGGTGCCGCCGGGACGGCGTGCCGTGCGCCCGACTGCCCGAGGGGATGCCCCCGCGCGCCGCGCTCTACGCCTCGTGGGTGACCTTCTCGCAGCTGCTGCGCGCCCTGGGCTGGATCGGCGACCCGGCGCCGAGCTGGCGCGAGGCCGCCCAATCCTTGCGGGACCGTGCCGCACGCTGGGCGCCCGAGGTCCCCGAGGCTCGGAACCCGGCCAAGCAACGAGCGCGCGCCCTGCAGGGGAAATCGGTCCTGATCTACGCGAGCGCCGAACGACTGGGGCCGATCGGGACGCGGCTCCGGAACCAGCTCAACGAGAACGCCAAGCAACTGGCCCACTCGGCCCTCTTCCCCGAGCTCAATCACAACGAGATCGTGGGGTGGGAGTGGCCCCGGGCCGCGAAGGATCGCGCGGTGGTCTTGCTCCGCGATCGGGAGGACCCGCCCGAGATCGCCGAGCGACTCGACCTCACCGCCGAGTACGTGGAGTCGCGGGGAGCCCTGGCGGTCCCGATCGGGGAGGAGCAGGGCGGGCGGCTGGCCCGCGCCGTGGCCCTGGTCCAGCTCGGGGACTACGTGAGCCTCTACCTCGCGCTGCTGAATGGGATCGATCCCACCCCGATCGCCTCGATCGACGCATTCAAGCGCCGCCTTGCCGAGTCGCGCCGCGCGCGCGCAGCATCCCGGAGCCCCGGGGCGATGGAGGATTCGCCGGGGGGAACGTGATAACCTGCCCGGCCGCCGCGCCGCCGGAGCGCATGCCTCGTTTCACGCCTGATCCGGTCTAGGAGGTCGGGAGGAGCTCGTCTTGCCTGAGAACCCCATCGCCGTCGTCCCGGTCGCCGGAGTCGGCACCCGGCTGCGCCCGCACACGCACACCCAGCCGAAGGTGCTGCTCCAGGTCGCGGGCAAGCCGATCCTGGCACACATCCTCGACGACTTGCCGCGGCTCGGCATCTCCCGCGCGGTCCTGATCGTGGGGCACATGGGCGAGCGCATCGTCGAGTTCGTCCGCTCGCGCTACCGCTACCCGACGCTGGAGGCGGAGTTCGTCGAGCAACCCGAGCGGCTCGGGCTCGGTCATGCGGTCTCGCTGGCCGAGCCGTTCGCGGACGACCGGCCGATGCTCATCATCCTCGGCGACACCATCTTCGAGGCCGATCTCGGGAGTGTGCTACGGGGCGGGACGAGCAGCATCGGGGTCAAGCCGGTTAAGGATCCCCAGCGCTTCGGCATCGTCGAGACCAACGGCCAAGGACGCGTGGTCCGCATGGTGGAGAAGCCCGATCGCCCGAGCTCGAACCTGGCGATCACCGGCGTCTACTACTTCACCCACGGGAAGCCGCTCTTCGACGCGCTCCGCGAGCTCCGGGAAAAGAACGTCCGGACGCGCGGCGAGTTCCAGCTCACCGACGCCATGCAGCTCCTGGTCGAGCGGGGCGAAACCATCACCACCTTCCCGATCGACGGCTGGTACGACTGCGGCAAGACCGAGACGCTGCTCGAGACCAACCGCGTCCTGCTCGAGAAGCACTCGGCGACCGCGGACCTTCCCGGGTCGCTGGTGTGCGGGCCGGTGTCGGTGGCCGAGGGGGCGGTGGTGGAGGCCTGCATCATCGGCCCGCACGTCTCGATCGCGGCCGGCGCGCGGCTGCGCCACGCGGTGGTGCGGAACTCGATCATCAACCCGAACGCCCGGGTCGAGAACGTGCTCCTGGAAGGGTCGGTGGTGGGAGACAGCGCCATCGTCATGGGACGGTTCAAGCGGGTCAACGTCGGGGATTCCAGCGAGCTTTCCATTACCTGAGCCGGCGCCGCCCGGTCCGGGTCGCGTGTGGGGCGCGGCCGGAAGCGAGCCGCGCCTTATCCAAGAGGAGCATTCATGGCAGCGCGTCATCTGTTCACCTCGGAGTCCGTCACCGAAGGCCACCCCGACAAGATCGCGGACCAGATCTCGGATGCGGTGCTGGATGCGTTGATCGCGCAGGATCCCCAGAGCCGGGTGGCGTGCGAGGTGCTCGTCACCACCGGGCTGGCCGTGGTGGCGGGGGAGATCTCGAGCCACGGCTACGTGGAGATCCCGAACCTGGTGCGCCGGGTCATCGGCGAGATCGGCTACGACAGCGCCGAGTACGGCTTCGACAGCCACACCTGCGCGGTGGTGACCACCATCGACGACCAGTCGCCCGACATCGCGATGGGCGTGGACAAGGGCGGCGCGGGCGACCAGGGGCTGATGTTCGGTTTCGCCTGCCGCGAGACTCCCCAGCTCATGCCCCTGCCGATCACGCTGGCCCACGCCCTCACCCGGCGGCTCGCCTTCGTGCGGCGCCGGAAGCTGGTCCCTTACCTGCGCCCGGACGGCAAGTCCCAGGTCACGGTGGAGTACCTGGACGGCCGCCCGGTGCGCGTCGCCACCGTGGTGGTGTCGAGCCAGCACGCCGCGAACGTCCGGCACTCGACCATCCGGCGGGACCTGATCGAGAAAGTGGTGATGCCGATCCTGCCGAAGCGGCTGATCGATCGCACGACGCCGATCAAGTTCCACATCAATCCCACCGGTCAGTTCGTGAAGGGTGGCCCGATGGCCGACACCGGGCTCACCGGGCGGAAGATCATCGTCGACACCTATGGCGGGGTGGGAAGCCACGGGGGCGGGGCGCTCTCCGGCAAGGACCCGAGCAAGGTGGACCGCTCGGCCAGCTACGGCGCCCGCTACGTGGCGAAGAACCTGGTGGCGAGCGGGCTGTGCGACCGCTGCGAGGTCCAGATCGCCTACGCGATCGGAGTCCCGAAGCCGGTCAGCATCATGGTGGACAGCAAGCGCACCGGGAAGGTCAGCGACGAGCAGCTGACCACGCTGGTCCGCAAGCATTTCGACCTCACCCCCCAGGGGCTCATTAAGCAGTTGAGGCTGCGCCGGCCGATCTATCGGGCCACGGCCTCCTACGGGCACTTCGGGCGCAACGAGCCCGGCTTCACCTGGGAGCTCACCGACAAAGCGCGGCTGCTGGCGCGCAGCGTGTGAGCGGCAGCGGGGTACCCGCTGCCGCGGTGTATCCTTGAAGCAGCCTTCTAAGCCTTGCTCCCCGCGGCCACCGACCGGAGGAACGCCATTCCGAGCCCGATTCGCGCCAGGTCCGCCGCGCTGCTCCTCGCCGGCGCGCTCGCGGTCACCCCGGCGGCCCGCTCCTGGGCCGACCCGGTCCTCGGCTTTCTCGAGACCTGGCCGGGCACGTCCCTTCAGGGGTGGACGGGCGGGTCCATCTATTCGAACCCCGGGACCGGAGGCGTGGGCGGTCCGGGCGACGGCTTCCTGATCGTGGCCACGGCCACGCTGGCCAACCTGGGAACGGTGAACCTGGGTCCCGATTACGGCGGAAACTGGCGCGCGACGGGCGTCACCCTGGTGAAGCTGTGGCTCGACGACGTGAACGCGGACGAGCCGCTGGAGATCCACTTCGCGATCGGGAACGGCGCGAACTTGTGGCAGTACAACCCGGGCTTCTCGCCGCCCGAGCACGCCTGGCAGGAGTTCACGGTGAACCTCGGCTCGGCGTCGAATTTCACCCAGACCATCGGCACCGGCACGTTCGAGAGCGCGCTGGAGAACGTCGACCGGATCCAGATCCGTCACGATTTGGCTCCGTACCTGCAGGCTCCGGACAAGATCCTGGGAGACGTCGGGATCGACAACCTGCTGCTCACGAACGACGCGACACCGGTCGGACGGAGCAGCTGGGGGCGCATCAAGGCGCTGTATCGATGACAGGGGGTGACCGCTTGTCAGGCTCGATCCGGAGGGTTCGCGAAGGGTCTCGGGTGCCCCGCCGTCGAGGAGTGTGTCGCGGCGCCGTGCTGCCTCTGATGCTGGCGGCGCCGCTGTGCCCGGTGCCCGTCGTCCGAGGCGATCCGGTCCCCGGGTTCGTCGAGGACTGGCCGGGGACCGGCCTCCACGGCTGGGTTGGCGGCTCGAACTACTCGAATCCGGGGACCGGTGGGGTGGGGGGCGTCGGGGATGGGTTCTTGATCCTGTCCAACACCCTGTCGGGCCATCTCGGAACGTTTTCGATCGGCCCCGAGTACGCGGGGGACTGGCAGGCCGCGGGCATCGCTCAGGTGCGGTTGTGGCTCAAGGACGTGAATGGGCGAGACCCGCTCGAGATCCATTTCAGCCTCGGCTCCCGGCCGAATCTCTGGCAGTACGATCCCGGCTTCGCCCCCCCTGACACGGGGTGGGCGATGTTCACGGTGGACCTGAGAGACGAATCGAACTGGACCAGGGTCATCGGCACGGACACGTTCGCCAACGCTCTCCGACAGGTGAACCGGGTCCACCTCCGCCACGATCTCGCGCCCTACGCCCAGTCGCCGGACGACATCGTGGGCGACATGGGGATCGACCGCCTGCAGCTCGTCTCGTCCGACGTCGAGGTCCTGCCGGTGAGCTGGGGGCGGATCAAGCGCCTCTATCGCTGATATGGAGTGACCGCCGGTCAAGAGCGACGGCCTCTTTCATGAGGGGGTGGGCGTTGCGTTTTCGAGCTGGAGGCGGTGGACGGCGGGTCGCTGCGACGACGAGTCACACGGATGGAGTGGCTCCACCCGCGTAGGGGCAAGGTGTATTCTTGATGAGGCTTCGTACCCCATCCTCCCCCGCGAGGAGACCATGACGTCACGCCGCGACGATCCCGTCTCGCGCCGCTCGTTGGTGGCGCTGGTCCTGCTTCTTGGCGTTCTTCCTCCGGCCGTCGCGTCCGGCGATCCCGTGATCGGCTTCCAGGAGGACTGGGCCGACAGCGCCTCCTTGAACGGATGGAGTGGCGGCTCGGTCTACTCCAATCCTGGACATGGGGGTGTCGGCGGGGAGGACGACGGCTACCTGGTGATGTCCACCCCGGGCTCGGAAAACTGGGCACCTTCAGTTCCGATCCTCCCTACACCGGGAACTGGCGGGCGGCGGGA
>VBOT01000080.1:2385-8587 GCA_005893225.1 Candidatus Eiseniibacteriota bacterium | reverse complement strand
ACGACGCGCTCGAGATTCACTTCTCGATCGGCAACCGGCTGAACCTGTGGCAATACAACCAGGGCTTCATGCCCCCCACGAACCAGTGGGCGCGGTACGCGGTCACCCTGGTCTCGCCCTCCGATTTCACCCAGATCCTCGGGCCCGGCGCCTTCGAGGACGCACTGCAAAACGTGGAGCTCATTCACATCCGGCACGACGTGGCGCCCTACGTCCAGTTTCCGGACAACATCACGGGGAACGTCGGGATCGACCGGCTGCTCCTGATCGCGGTCGCCGGCGTGCCGTCGGGCCCTGCGCCGACGGCGCTCCCGGTGGACCTGGCGCCGCCCTCTCCGAACCCATCGCGCGGACCGGTGGCGCTCTCGCTGCGTTCCTTCGATGGGGGTCCGGTCGAGATCCAGATCGTGGATGTCGCGGGCCGGAGCGTTCGCCGGGCCGAGCTGGCCCCGGGCGCGCCCGGGCCGAGGCTCTGGATCTGGGACGGCCTCGATGACCGCGGCGAAAGGGTGGCCCCGGGATCGTATCGAGCGCGGGCGAGGGGGGTGGGGGGCGGGACGAGCCGCGGCCTGGTCAGGGTTCGCTGAGCGGGTCTTCGCGCCGATCGAGACGCCGCGCTCGCTGAAGCGCTCGATCAGCGCCGCGCCGAGCCGCCCAGCACGCGGTAGCGCCGCGCCGGGGCGGAGTCCGGGTTCCACTCCTCGCCGCGCAGGGGATCGGTCACGGCGAGAAACGGGAAGCGGCGCATCCCGCGATCCGCCGAGAGCAGTTCCCGCACGCCGTGCTCCCTGAGCGTGGCCGCGATCTCGATTCCCGGCGGGAGCGGCCCCCCCGGGCCCACCATGGCCACCACCTCGGCGAGCGTCCGGGCATGCCGCGGGGTCGCCGACAGCAGCCGGACCGAGGGGCTCGCGACCAGGCACTCGATGAAGTGGATCGCGTTCCCGGCCCGGAGCGGCCGGGCCACGGCGTGCGGGTGGGTCACGAGGCGAACGAACTCGTGGAGCACCGGCCAGGGCAGCGCCCACGGCCTCTCGTCGTTGACCAGCGCCTCCATGACGCCGCTCGCGCGACGGTGCTCGGGGGAGTACCGGTTGAGCGCGTGACACAGCACGCTGGTATCGACCGCGATCACGGCCGCCGGCTCCCGGGCCGGGGCCCGAAGGGCGGCTCGAGGCCCGCTCGATTCGCGGGATCGACCAGGAACGGGCCGAGGTCGAACGAGGGCAGCGCCACGCTGGCGCGCCGCCCGGCCGATGCGACCTCGAGGCCGAGACGCAGGACCCGCTCCACGACATCGGTGAGCGTGCGTCCCTCGAGCGCGGCCCGGCGTTTGAGCTCGGCGTGCAGGGCCGAATCGAGAATCAACGTGGTGCGCTTCATGTGTTAAAACATATCTTTATTGGCCCAGGTCGTGCCAGTCCATTTTGGGTTTGAGCCGGGGGCGCCGGATCGGGCAGAATGCCGGCTCTCGTTTCCCGGCTCGCTCGCGCCCCCGGCCGGCCGCCGCCCACGGCCCGCGCGAGTCGAAGCTCGATTCCGATCCACGGGCCGCAACGCGCAAGGAGATGCCATGCCACGAAGCAGGATCAAGCGGGGTAACGGCGCCATGAACGGCGGTGTCGCCGCCGGCGACGTCAAGGACCTGAAGCTCGTGCGCGAAGGCCGGCGGCGCATCGAATGGGCGGACCGCCACATGCCGGTGCTGCGGGCGATCCGCGCCCGGTTCGCGCGGGAGAGGCCGCTCCGGGGGACGCGCATCGCGGCCTGCCTGCACGTCACCACCGAGACCGCGAACCTGGCGCGCACCCTGCAGGCCGGCGGCGCCGAGGTGTACCTGTGCGGCTCGAATCCGCTCAGCACCCAGGACGACGTGGCGGCGGCGCTGGTCGCCCACTACGGCATCGCGACCTTCGCCATCAAGGGCGAGGACCACAAGACCTACTACTCGCACATCGTCTCCTGCATCGAGGCGCGTCCGCACGTGACCATGGACGACGGCTGCGATCTCGTGACCGTGCTCCACACCAAGATGAAGTCCCATCTGCGCGGCGTGTTCGCGGGAACCGAGGAGACCTCGACCGGGGTCACCCGGCTGCGCGCCATGGCCGCCCACAAGGTGCTTCGCTATCCGGTGATCGCCATCAACGACGCCGACACCAAGCACCTGTTCGACAACCGCTACGGCACCGGGCAGAGCACCATGGACGGCGTCCTGCGCTGCACGAACATGCTGATCGCCGGGTCCACCGTGGTGATCGCCGGCTACGGCTGGTGCGGGCGCGGCGTGGCGACGCGCGCCAAGGGCCTGGGAGCCACCGTGCTGGTGACGGAGATCGACCCGGTGCGGGCCCTGGAGGCGGCGATGGACGGCTTCCAGGTAGTCGCGATGGCCGAGGCCGCGCCGCGCGGAGACCTGTTCGTCACCCTCACCGGCAACAAGTCGGTGCTGCGCCGCGAGCACTTCCTGGCGATGAAGGACGGCGCGATCGTCGCGAACAGCGGCCACTTCAACGTCGAGATCGACATCCCCGCGCTCGAGCGGCTCTCCGGCTCGAAGCGCGCCGCGCGGCCGCTGGTCGACGAGTACCGGCTCCGGACCGGCCGGCGCATCTACCTCCTGGGCGAGGGCCGGCTCATCAACCTGGCGGCGGCCGAGGGTCACCCGGCGATGGTGATGGACATGTCGTTCGCGAACCAGTCGCTGAGCGTCGAGTACCTGCGCAAGAAGGCGAAGACCTTGAAGAAGGAGGTCCACAAGGTCCCGGACTTCATCGATCAGCAGGTGGCGCGTCTCAAGCTCCGGAGCATGGACATCCAGATCGACACGCTCACCCCGGAGCAGGATCGCTACATGCGCACCTGGAGCGAGGGCACGTAGCCCGAGCAGACTGCCGAGAACCGACGCGAGGGCCGTAACGAGACTCTCGCAGCGCGCGGAGGCATGAGCCGGAGCGCGCGTCGGGAGTCAGCGAGCCGGAGACAGGACGTCGGAGGCCGCGGGTCTCGCGAGGTCCTCGGGTCGGTTCTCGGCGGTCAGAAATTGGCGGAGAGGCTCGGCAGCACGTACGCCCGGGGGCGGTAGCGCAGGCGCTGGTCCAGGAACTGGCCGTTCGGCGAGTAGCCGCGATACCACTCCAGCGCCAGCCGCCACTCGGGGCCGAGCAGGTGCCCGCCGAGCGGCAGGGCGCGGCGGGCACGCCGGGTGAGCGCGATCCCGATCATGCCGTGCCACGAGCCGGCGTAACGGGCGAACTCGTGGCCGTAGGGACACTCGGTCGAGAGGCTCGGCGTCCATACCTCGCCCATGCCGGTCGGATTGTCGCAGGAGGCGAAGTCGAACGGCCGCGCCAGACGCAGGTCGAAGGCCGCGAACCACTCGGAGGCGACCGGAAGCTCGCGCGCGGGCCCCTGGGCGCCGGGCGGCCGCAAAGCGCCGGGGTCGGGCCGGTTGGCGGCCGAGCGGAGCTCGAGCCCGAAGCGAGCCGCCGGCGAGTTGAAACTCCGGGGCCTGAGCCCGCCCACCTTCCAGCGCGCCGGGAACGTGACCTTCACCTCCCCGCCGCCGTAGGCGCGCAGCGTCGAGGGTCGCCCGGCACCCCAGGGAGGCGCCCATTCGGCCGAGACGACCCCCTGCAGCGCCTCGAACGAGAGGTCCTCCCGCTTGACCGGAGGGTGGACGGACAGCACGCCCTGGCCCTCACGATTGCGGGCGAAGTGGGAGAGGACCAGGTACTCGTCGCCGAGGTGCGAGCTGCGGTGAAGGAACGAAAGCCGCGAGCTCACGGCCGGGCGGTCGAAGCCCTGGTTCCCGGCATCGGGGTCGAAGGCGCCGCTCCACAGCGCGTCGAAGCTCAGGCCGAACTGGTAGTCGGTGCAGAGGAGCGAGCCGGTGTCGTCGAAGTCGGCGAACATCCCCGCGGGGAGGCCGAGCTGGTAGCGGATCCAGGGGCCGCGCCATCCTCCCAGGCGCTCCAGCGGCTGCCAGCGGAACGTCTCGCCCCCCGAGACCTCCCAGCTCACGCCCCGACGGTCCTGCTCGAAGCCACCCCGGCTCGTCGAGTCCCCGATGTCGGTGCCGTACCGCCAGTCCTCGGTGAAGCTCACCATGCGCCAGTGGATCTGGTTATCGCGGGGATCCGCGATCAGCGGGCGGAAGAGCCGCACGTCCCCCTCGGCGCGCGCCGAACCGTCCGGGACCGCGCCGCAGGCGAGGAGCGTCAGGGCGCAGGCCAGCGCGCGCCCGCGCCTCATGCATCCCGCACGGCGGTCCATTAGCTTCATCGCCGATGCTCTCCCGCCGCGTCCCTCACGCGCCCGCCCCCAACGCCTGGGCGCGCCTGCTCGACCAGCGCCGGCACGCCGGAGCCTCGCTGATCGATCTCACCGAGTCGAACCCGACCCGCGTGGGACTTTCCGGGGCCGGCGGCGCGGAGCTCGCAGCCCTCGCCGATCCGCGCGGCGCCCGCTACGAGCCCGACCCGCGCGGCTCGCGAGCGGCGCGCGAGGCGGTGGCGGCGCTCTACGCCGAGCGTGGGATCGAGGTGACGCCCGACCGCGTCGTGCTCGTCGCCAGCACCAGCGAGGCCTACGCGCACCTCTTCAGGCTGCTCGCCGACCCGGGAGAGGAGGTCCTGGCGCCGCGCCCGAGCTATCCGCTGTTTGAGCCGCTGGCCGCCGCCGAGGGCGTCGAGGTCCGCCCTTACCGGCTCGCCCACGACGGGCGGTGGCATCTCGACGCCCATGGTCTCGAGCGCGCCTTCGGCCCGAGGACGCGCGCAGCGATCGTGGTCCAGCCGAACCATCCGACCGGGTCGTGTCTCGACCCGGCCGAGGTCGCCCTTCTCGAGAGTTTGTGCGAGCGGCACGCGGCGGGCCTCATCTCGGACGAGGTGTTCGGCGACCACGCCTGGCCGGCGGCCGGCGGGGTGGTACCCGAGCCGCGCGCGCTGCCGAGCCTCATCGGGCCGCGCCGGGTCCCGACCTTCGCGCTGGGCGGGCTCTCCAAGACTTGCGGAATGCCTCAGCTCAAGCTGGGGTGGATCGTGCTCGCGGGGCCCCGGGAGGCGTGCGAGCACGCCCTCGCCGGGCTCGAGTGGATCGCGGACCTGTTCCTGTCGGTCTCGACCCCGGTCGAGCTGGCGCTGCCGCGGCTGCTCGCGGCGCGGCACGGCTTCCAGGCACGGGTGCGCGAGCGGCTGCGGGCCAACCTCGCCGCTCTCGATGACTGCGCCCGCCGCCGGCCGGAGCTCTCGCGGCTTCACGCGGTGGGGGGCTGGTCCGCCACCCTCCGCCTGCCCGCCCGGCGGGATGAGGAGGAATGGGCGCTCGAGCTGCTGCGCCGGGACGTCATCGTCCACCCGGGGCACTTCTACGACTTCGAGAGCGGGCCCCACCTGGTGCTGAGCCTCATCGTGGAGCCGGAGGTGTTCGCGCGGGGCCTCGAGCGGCTGGAGGCCCTGCTGTAGCCGGTCCGGCCTCGAGCCGCGCATGCCGTCAGCGCGCGGCGCGTGCGGATTCGTGCGATTCCCGGTACTGGTGGCGCAGTAGGTTGATCTGGCCGTAGTGGCCCGCCAGGTGCTCGAGCATGTGGTAGAGGATCCAGCGCTTGTTGAGAATGCGCGGGGTGCCGTCGGGAGCGCGCTTCTCGACCTCGGCCTCGACGTCCGCCGGCGCGAGCGTTGCGACCGAGCGCTTGAGGTGCTCGCGCGCCCGCTGGAGCAGGTCGTCGAAGAACCGCAGGTCCTTGCCCTCGAGCGTCGCGGGCGGTTTGCCGCCCGGCGCGAGCGGCATGCCGTCATCGTCCTCACCGACTCCCAGGATCTCGGGCCGGAACTCCACCTGCATGAGGATCGACGTCCACCAAAGCTCGACCAGGGCGATGTGGGCGAGCAGCATCCCGATCGTGTTCATTCCGGGAGCCGGCTGCCACTCCAGCTCCGCCGGCGTCAGGCCGCGGGTGTCGTCGGTGAGCCTGCGACTCTGGTCGTCCATTTGAGCCACGTAGAGCGCCACCTCGGGCGTCCGGTAGCCGGCCGGGGCCTCGATCGTGCGTCGAAGGGTCATGCGGTCACCCGCTTCGATCCGTGCCGTGAGGTGGGGCAAGGTCCGGCCGGGCGTGCGATCGGATTCGACATCGACGGTCTCCCGGGTTGAAATGGGCGAGGGTTTGGGGAGGGTTCGGCTCGGAGCAGGAAACTCA
>VBOT01000080.1:0-2377 GCA_005893225.1 Candidatus Eiseniibacteriota bacterium | reverse complement strand
GATCCGTCAAGGGCACCCGTCGAGCCCGTGGCGAAGCGCGCGCCCCGGAGGATCTCGTCACCTCGGCCTCGCCGGGATCGTAGAACGTTTGAGGACGGCGGAAGACCGGGTCCGGAGGAAGCGGGAGTGGCATGAATCAGATGAGGAAGGGGAGCGGAATGAATCAGGTGAGATGGGTGACGGCGGCTCTGGCGCTCGCGGCGTTGCTCGAAGCATCGGGCCCCGCCCGGCTCGCGGCGGCGTCCGGGGTGGGCGGAGCGCGCGCCGGCGCGCCGCGGTCGTGGCTCGAAGGCCTGGCGTGGGTGAACACTCGGCCTCTCACCCGCGCGGATCTCGCCGGCAAGGTCGTGGTGGTCGAGTTCTGGACCTTCGACTGCATCAATTGCCGGCGCACCGTACCGGCGATGAAACGCCTGGAGCAGGAGTACCGGGGCGCGAGCGATGTCGCGATCGTCGGGATCCACACGCCGGAGCTCGAGCACGAGCGCGACGCCGGCAACGTTCGCCGCGCGGTGGAGCGGCTGGGTCTCGGCTACCCCGTCGCCCGGGACAACGAGCTTCGCGCCTGGCACGCTTTCGACAACCGCTACTGGCCGGCGCTCTACGTTCTCGACCGGAACGATCGCGTGCGCTCCACCCACGTCGGCGAGCTCCACGTCGGTACCCCGGCCTGGTCGGAGCTCCACCGCACGATCGAGCGGCTCAGGACGGAGCGCGGTTGAGGGAGCCCGCCCCGGCGGAGCCGGCCGGGATCCCGGGGCGCTCGATGCGCCCGGGCTCCGAGGAGGTGCCCGGAGCCCGCGCAGCCAATTTCAAGTTCCCGCTCGGCTTCCTGTGGGGGGCGGCGACCTCTTCCCACCAGGTCGAGGGCAACTGCACGAACAACGACTGGTGGGCCTGGGAGGAGGCGGGAAAGGTGCGCGAGCCCTCCGGGCTCGCGTGCGATCACTACCGGCGCTTTCGCGAGGACTTCGATCTGGCGCGCGAGCTGGGCCACAACGCCCATCGCTTCTCGCTCGAATGGAGCCGGATCGAGCCCGAGGAAGGCCGGTTCTCGACGGAAGCGATCGCCCACTACCGCGACGTGATGGAGGCCCTCCGCGAGCGGGGCATGGAGCCGGTGGTGACGATCCACCATTTCACGCTGCCGCGCTGGCTCGCCGAGAAGGGCGGCTGGGAGTCCGACGACATCGAGCGCCGATTCGAGCGATTCGTGGTGCGCGTGGTCGAGGAGTACCGGGAGCTCGCGCGCTGGTGGGTCACGCTCAACGAGCCCGTCGTCCACGTTTTCAAGAGCTACGTCATCGGCCAGTGGCCGCCGGGTAAGCAGGACCTGCGAGCCGCGGTCAAGGTGATGCGACGCATGCTGAGGGCCCATGTCCGCGCCTACCATGCGATCCACTCCCGCCGGCCCGACGCCATGGTGAGCGTGGCCCAGCACGCGCTGGCGCTCGGCGCCTGCAACCCCCGGAGCTGGCGCGACCGACTGTCGGTCCGGGTGCGGAGCTACCTCTTCAATCAGCTCTTCCTCGACGCGCTCCACCGCGGCGCCCTGCGCGTCCCGGGTCTCCTGTGGGAGCGGCTTCCCTCGGGCCGCACCCTGGACTTCGTTGGGATCAACTACTACACGCGCGATTTCGTCCGGAATACCGGCTTCGACCTCCCCGGGTTCCTCGGCAACGCCTGCCCGCTCGATCATCACCAGCACATCGGCAAGCGCAGCTCGCTCGGTTGGGAGATCTACCCGGAAGGGCTGGCCGCCTTTCTCAGGCTCTTCGCCCGCTACCGGCTGCCCATCCTCGTCACCGAGAACGGAGTGGCTGCCGACCGCGACCCGGATCGCTGGACGTTCATCTCCCTGCATCTCTGGCAGGTGGCGCGCGCGATCGCCGACGGCATCCCGGTGCTCGGATACCTCTACTGGTCGCTGCTGGACAATTACGAGTGGGCCGACGGATACGTCGCGCGCTTCGGGCTCGTCGGCGTGGACTTCGCGACCCAGGAGCGCACCGTGCGCGAGAGCGCCCGCATGCTGGGAGACGTGATCCGGAGGAACGAGCTCTAGGCTGACCCGAGGCGCCGCTTGACGCTGGGCCGCGCTTGCCCAACTTTCTGGGGCGATGCCGCGCGCCGGCACGGGTGCGATCCCGCCCCGACGGACGCGCGCTAAGGAGGCAAGCGCCGTGGCGGGTCTCACCCAGGCGACGTGCGTCCCCTGCCGGGGCGGCGTCCCGACACTGACCGACGAGGAGATCGCCGAGCTCCTGCCCGAGGTTCCGGACTGGCAGGCGGTGGAGGTGGATGGAGTCCGACGCCTGCGCCGCGAGTTCCGCTTCAAGGACTTCCGCACCGCGCTCGACTTCGCGGTGCGGGTCGG
>VBOT01000079.1:26659-30827 GCA_005893225.1 Candidatus Eiseniibacteriota bacterium | reverse complement strand
TGATTATGACGAGCTCGTGATCATCTACAGTCACCTGGACGGAGCCGCCGCGGTGAGCAGCCCCACGGCGTCCGAAGCTGCCGGCGATCTGGACAGCCCGAATGGGTGGGGACGGGCGGTGAGCTACGCGAACGGGCGCCCTGTCGTGTTTGAACAGGATCTCGGTGGCGGAAAAAAGATGGTGACCTACGTGCTCTGGGCCCAATAAGAGGAGTTCGAGCTGATAAGAGGAAGGCTCCGATTCGACCGAGTCGGAGCCTTCCGTGCTCTGAGCTGTGGTCGGCCACGCTTCGCCGCGCGTGGTGATGCTCAGAACGCCGACGCCGTGATCTTCACATCTGCCTTGGCCCAGGCGCGCTTGAAACGCGCCTCGACCTCGGCGGCCTCAGCCATCTTTTCCTGCGCGCGCAGGCTCTGGGCCAGCCCGAAGAGCGACCAGCCGTTCTCGGGGTTGAGTTTCAGGTCATCGCGGTAGACCGCCTCGGCCTCCGGTGCGCGTCCGGCAGCCAGCAGCGCCTTCCCCAGGTGATGCCTCGCCGGATAGATCCAGTCGGCGGCTTCCGAGTAGCGGGTGGCGTCCTCGCCCTTCACCGCCTCCTGGAGCAGCCGCACGGCCTCGTCCTTGTCGCCGCGCTTGAACGCGATCTCGCCCGAGAGCAGGTCGAGCGCGATCGTGAGCAACGCCTTGGCCGAGTTGAGGTCCTCGATGGCGTCCTCGGGAGTGGCGTCGCGGATCGCGGCGAGGCTGTCGCGCGAGCTTTGCGCCTCGTCCACTTGACCCTTGGCGGTCTGGGCCAGGCCGCGGGTGTAGTGCCAGATCCCGCGCATGTAGGGAAGGCCCTCGGGCGGCGCGGGCTCCTTCAGGAGGTCTTCCCACTTGCCGAACCGCGCCATCGCGAACATCGGCTCGGCGATGAAGAAGTCGGTGCCCTGCATGGTGCGCGCCATCTCGGGGGAGACGAGGGCGGCGGCGGCCCGCGAGGCGCGGATCGCCTCGGCGCTGCGCCCCTGCACCATGTAGGTCCAGGAGAGGAAGTGGCTGTTGTGCGACATGTACATGTGGTAGAAGCCCTGCGGCTTTGCCATGGCGGCGTAGGCCCTGTCCGACTCCACCGCCTTGCGGTTCGCGGTCACCGCGTCGTCATAGCGGCCGATGCGCTCGTAGATGTGGGCCGGCATGTGCACCAGGTGGCCGGCTCCCGGCATCAGGTCCCTCAGCCGGTCCGCGCTCGGCAGCGCCTTCTCGGGATGCGGCGACGCCTCGACGGCGTGGATGTAGTAGTGGTTGGCGCCCGGATGGTTGGGGTCGCGGGCCAGGATCTTCTCCAGATCGCCGACGATCTCAGGGGTCCAGGGCTGTTCCGTCCCGTCGCTGGTCCAGTAATCCCAGGGGTGCAGGTCCATGAGGCCTTCCACGTAGAGGGCCAGGACGTCGTTGTCGTCGGGGAAGCGCGCGGCGACCTCCTTCATCGCGGCCGCGTAGGTGGAGTCGAGCGCGTATTGCCCCTTGGGATCGGCGGGAGGCGGGTCGCAATATCGCTTCGCCATCGCGTCGATCAGGGCGCGCTCCACGTCGCTCGCTCCCGACTCGAGCGAGACCGCCTTCTCGGCGGCGTGGAAGGCGGGGCGCGTGCGCTCCGGGATTCCGGGCAGGTTGATGTGGGGCCCGAGGCTGAAGGCCACGCCCCAGGCGCACATCGCGCACGTCGAATCCAGCCGGGAGGCTTCTTCGAACGAGCGCTGCGCCTCTTCCAGGTTGAAGCCCCACATGAGGCGCATGCCCTGGTCGAAGTAGCGCTGCGCCTGCGGTGATTTAGTCGTGATGGCCCGGTGGTAGGTGCCGAGGTTGTTGAACAGCGGCGCCCGCGGCGAGGCGCCGGCAGCCTGGTGCATGTGGGCGTGGTGCTCTTCCGGCTCGGCCGCGGCTCGGGCCTGGCCCGTCATCGCGAGGGTGAACGCAATGAGAAGAGCGAGGCGAATCCAACCTGGACAGGTGCGCATTTCGGAGTCTCCCTGTGTGGACGTGTCGGCCTGGCCTCATCCTGGGCAAGGGGTCGCACGATAACACGGCTGGGGTACGCATCGTTCGCAGCCGTGTGACCGGCCGTCGTCGAGTGCCGGTTCTTGAGCTGGGACCAATGCCGTTGTAGCTTCTCGGTCATGGTCGAGATCAGCATCGAGGGCACGTCAGCGGTGTTCACGGTCCGCGGTATGGACAAGCTTTGGGCTCTCCGCAGCCACCTCGAGATTCCGCTCGAGCACATCCGCGACGTGCACACCGATTCCTCTCCGAAGATGGGGTGGTTTCAGGGGCTGAAGGTGGCCGGGACCAGCATCCCGAACGTGTTCCGTGCTGGGACGTTCTACCAGGACGGAGGCTGGGTGTTCTGGGACGTGCTGCGTCCCGAGAATTGCATCGTCGTCGAGCTGCGCGACGAGCGTTTCCAGCGTCTCGTGGTCGAGGTGGAAGATCCCGCGGCGGCGGTGCAGCTGCTCCGGCAGGTCCTGACGGCAAGCCCCGGCCACTGATGGGAGCGCGAGCGCTCGGCGGAATTGCCGGCGCCGCGTACCCGACGAGCGGAGATTTGGAGGGCGGGCCGAAGGATCCACCGCCCGCGTGACCGGCGGGCCGGCGCCCGCTGCGGAGCGCCGGCATCGAGCCACTGCGGCGCCCACGACGCTGGGCCGCGTCGCTAGTCCACGCGGCGCCGTGGAGCGGACGCGTTCAGCGAATCAATCTGATCTTGCGAGTCTGGTGGAAGCTCCCGGCGCGGAACACGCAGAAGTAAGTGCCGCTCGGCGCCGGTGTTCCATCGCGACGGGCGCCGTTCCACGTGACGCCGTAGCGCCCAGGAGAGTACTCACCGCGAGCGAGAGTGCGGATTCCCGCGCCCCGGACGTCGACGATGCTCACCTCCACGTGGCAGGCCCGCGGAACCTGGAAGCCGACGTGCATCCCGGAATCGAACGGATTCGGGAGGGGCGGCTCCAGGAGGTAGCCCTCGAGAGCAGGCGCCACGTCGGTGGCGAGCGTCACGTAACGCAGCAGCGCCTCGATGAAGTAGTAGTCGCCGTAGATCAGGGAGACATCCACCTCCGTGTTCGCGGGCTTGTTGCCCACGCCGTGGAGGAGGATGCCGCTGCTCGTCGTCCCCTCCGCCAGGTAGGCGGGCGAGCACAGCGACTCGAGGACCTGGAAGGCGGCCTCGCGGTACCGGGTGCGCGAAGCGCCGTCCGTCACCAGCGTGGAAAGCTCGAGCAGGCCGGAGGCGGCGATGGCGGCGGCCGAGGAATCCTTCTTCTCGTTGGGAATGTTGGGAGCTTCGAAGTCCCAGTAGGGCACGTGGTCGGTGGGCAGATGGTCGATGAAGTAGTCGGCGACCTGCCGGGCGGTGTCGAGGAAGCGCGCGTCGCCGGTCTCGCGGTAGGTCATGGTGAAGCCGTACACCGCCCAGGCCTGGCCGCGCGCCCAGGTGGACTCGGTCGAGTATCCCTGGACGGTCTCCTTGCCGAGGACGGCGCCGGTGTTCGGGTCGTAATCGACCAGGTGGTACGTGCTGCCGTCGGCCCGCACGTGGTTCTGGCGCGTCTTCAGCGCGTGGCTCACGGCCATGTCGTACCAGGCCGGATCGCCGCCGTGCCGCGCGGCCCAGAAGAGGATCTCGAGGTTCATGATGTTGTCGATGATCACGGGGAAGTGGCGGTTGTTCCACGAGCGCGTGCAGCCGACGATCGGGCTGTAGCGCGTGGCCAGCGAGCGCGCCCCCGCGATGACCACGTCACGATAGGCAGGATCGAACGTCAGCCGGTAGCCGTTCCCGAAGCTGCAGAAGATCTTGAAGCCGACGTCGTGAGAGCTGGTGTCGTTCTTCTCTCCCTCCATCTGGGCGGTCCAGCTGGATGCCCAGGTTCGCCAGGTGCTGCCGGAAGTCCGCTGGAACATGAGCCAGAGGCAGCCCGGGAAGAAGCCGCTTGTCCAGGCGCCGGAGTCTTCGATTCTCCAGCTCCCGTCCGAGAGCGTGCTGCGCGGGAAGCGGGTCGGGTCGTTGACCTCGGAGACGGTGGCGGTGAGCTGCTGCTCGGCGAACTGCAGCGCGTGGTCAGCCGGAACGACGAGCGGAGCGGCCCGGAGAGGCAGCGCGAGCAAGCCCGCGAGCGCGACGCACGC
>VBOT01000079.1:0-26588 GCA_005893225.1 Candidatus Eiseniibacteriota bacterium | reverse complement strand
TGCGCGATCACGGCGTGCCCTTACTACAGCTCCGCCAGCCGGTAGAGCCTCTCCACGTTCCCCGGGCGGGGCTCACCTGGGCCACCATCTCGGCGCCGGGCTATCCGGTCGAGGGCGCGTGAAACCGGTGGGCGGCCCGGCCGGCTCGCGCTCGCCGACCAGGAACGTGACGGCGATGCCTTTGGGGTTCTCGCGGGTGAAGTCCGCGAACAAGGATGCGCTCGACGCTGGCGCAGTCGATAGCGTCCGGCGCGCGGGCCGCGCGGCGGGAGGGCTCCTGCATCGGAGGCACCTCCTTGGGGTTGTTGGTCCAACCACTTGAGTACCCCCTTCCTCTTCCCTGATGCAAGCACAGGTACATCGCGGGGGCGCGACAGCCTCGGCCTCGCCCGCGCGGGCGCCACGCGCTCGAGGCGTCCTTGAATCGAGCGCGGTCGCGCTGTAGCTTCGGAAAGCACAACGCGATCTCGGCGCCTCCCCTGGGGCGCGAACCTGCGGGATGGCGTGGCCGGGGCGAACGTGTTTCGAGCCGGGACGTTCTACCAGGCCGGAGGCTGGGTGTTCTGGGACGTGCTGCGTCCCGAGAACTGCATCGTCGTCGAGCTGCACGACGAGCACTTCAAGCGCCTCGTCGTCGAGGTGGCCGACCCGGCCGAATCGCTGAGGCTGGTGCAGCAGGCGCTGGCCGTGAGCCGCGGTTAGAGAGGGTTACCCAAGGAGGTTCGTTCATGCCGACTCAATCCGCGGCCCAGGCCAAGACGACCGCGACCCTCGACTGCGACGGAAAGTCGATCGCCCTCCCCGTGGTCAAGGGAACCGAGAGTGAGGTCGCCGTCGATATCGAAAAGCTGCGCGCCCAGACGGGCATGATCAAGCTCGACCCAGGCTACGGGAACACCGGCTCGTGCAAGAGCGCGATCACGTTCATCGACGGCGAGAAGGGGGTCCTTCGCTACCGCGGCTATCCGATCGAGGAGCTGGCGCAGGGGAGCACGTTCCTCGAGGTGGCCTGGCTCCTCATCAACGGGGAGCTGCCGACGCGGGCCGAGCTCGCGGGCTTCATCAACGAGGTCACCCACCACACCATGCTGCACGAGAACTTCAACCGCTTCTTCGAGGCGCTGCCCAAGGACGCCCATCCCATGCCGGTGTGCGCCGCGGCCGTCGGGGCGCTCACCACCTTCTACCAGCAGCCCGAGACCGAGCAGAGCACGCACGAGACCTGGGTCCGGTTGATCGCCAAGATGCCCACCATTGCCGCGTCTTCGTACAAGCACTCGATCGGCCAGCCGTCGATCTACCCGGACAACCGGCTCGAATACACCTCGAACTTCATGCGCATGATGTTCGCGACCCCGTGCGAGGAGTACGACGTGGATCCGGTGCTCGCCAGGGCTGTCGACCTGCTCTTCATCCTGCATGCCGACCACGAGCAGAACTGCTCGACCAGCACCGTGCGCATGGTGGGGAGCTCGCGCGCCAACCTGTTCGCCAGCATCTCGGCCGGGATCAGCGCCCTGTGGGGCCCGCTCCACGGCGGCGCCAACCAGGAGGTGATCGAGATGCTGGAGCGGATCGCCACCGAGGAAGGGAGCGCCGACCGCTTCGTCGCCAAGGCCAAGGACAAGAACGACACCACGCGCCTCATGGGCTTCGGCCACCGGGTGTACAAGAGCTACGATCCCCGCGCCGCGATCCTCAAGAAGGCCTGCAACGACGTGCTGAAGCGCGTCGGAGGCTCGAGCCGGCTGCTCGACATCGCCATGCGCCTCGAGGAGCTGGCGCTCAAGGACGACTACTTCGTGAGCCGCAAGCTCTACCCCAACGTGGATTTCTACTCGGGTATCATCTACAAGGCGCTCGGAATCCCCATCAACATGTTCACGGTGATGTTTGTGATCGGGCGGTTGCCGGGCTGGGTCGCCCACTGGCTCGAGATGCGTCGCGACCCGGACTTCAGGATCGCGCGCCCGCGCCAGGTCTACGTCGGGCCGACCATGAGGGCCTACCAGCCGATCGAGATGCGGGGCGGGAGGGTGTAGGTCGAGTCGCGTATGTTCCCAAGAACCCGTTCCAAGGAGGGATCCATGTCCGCAGAGAGCAACAAGGCGCTCGTGCGCCGCTTCTTCGATGAGGTGTGCAACGGCCTCAAGCTGGAGGTCGCCGACACGCTGTTCGCCCGCGACCACATCTATCACGATCCGATCATCAAGGCCGAGCCGGGCCCCGAGGGGGTCAAGCGCGTGGTAGCTCCCTACCACCCGGCATTCTCGGACGTGCGCTGGAAGATCGACGACATGGTGGCTGGCGAGCGCGGGATCGTGGTGACGCGCTGGACCGGCACCGGCACCCACACCGACGAGGTGATGGGAATCGGCCCCACAGGTAAGCGCGTCACCGTGTCGGGGGTCTGGATCCATCGTATCGCGGGCGGGAAGATCGTCGAGAGCTGGAACCTCTGGGACGCGATGGGCATGGTGAGGCAACTCGGCGCCGCGCCCGCGGCGGTCCAGGCTCGCGCCTGAGGTTCTTCAGCTTCCTCCCATCTGCCGCAGATACTCGCGATCCCAGGCCGCGGGGACGCTCTCGCGCGGCGAGTAAGGCCCCGGCGTATAGCGCCGCGATGAGATCCCGAGCTGAGCCTGGCCGACGATCTCCCAGTCCTGCCGGTTGGTGAGATCCCAGAACTCGATCGCGTCGCGGATGTTGCTGCCGGCATCCGTGAGCGTCTCGGGATGGAAGAGCCACTCCGACTCGACCTCGGTGCGGTCCACCGCGAGGGGGCGCACCAGGTAGTAGTTGACGTAGTCGGGGTGAAGGCTCAGGAGCAGGTTCGGCATCAGCGTGTAGTAGAAGGCGCGGTGCCGGTCCCGATCGGGCAGATCGCCGCTCACGAGATGGCCGCAGGCCCGGCCGCTCATCGTGGCGCTCTGGTTGGGCGACTTGATCTCCATGTAGCCGCCCAGGAAGGGGCCCTCGGTGAGGTCGTTGGCGCCGCTCTGGTAGGGTAGCACCGCGGCGAGCTTGGGATGGATGGTGGGGCAGTGCAGGCATTCCGAGTAGTTCTGGAACACCAACTTCCAGTTCGCCCGCACGTCGTACACCACCCGGTGGCCGGCCACCAGCGCCGGGAGGCCGAAGCGAGCGAATCGCCCTTGCAGCGCGGCCCAGGCCCGGTCGAAAGGCGCCGGTTGCTCGGCCAGGTTCACGAACAGGAAGCCTTCCCACTCGGCGATGGCCGCCGCGTGCAGCGGATAATCCGCCTTGTCGAAGCCCGGGACGTCCTGCATGTGGGGAGCCCCCACGAGCCGTCCGTCGGTGGCGTAGGTCCACGCGTGATAGGAGCACTGAAGGGTCTCGCCGAGGCGGCCGGATTCTTCGCTGCAGAGCCTCGTCCCACGATGCCGGCAGACATTGAAAAAGGCACGCAGAGTCCCGCTCCGGTCGCGGAGCACGATGATGGACTCGCCCGCGATCTCGCGCAGGAAGTAGTCGCCCGGCCGCGCCAGCCGCGACGCGCGACCGACGCAGTTCCAGCTTCGCGAGAAGATCCGCTCGCGCTCCTCGGCCAGGATGGACTCCGAGGTGTAGTAGTCCCGGGGAAGCGTCCGGGCCCCCTCCTTGTAGCTGGTCGAGGTGGGACGATAGGTCGACATGAATCTCTCCTCGGCTACCGGCGCCCGCGGTCCTGGAGCAGCCGCTGGGCCGCGAGCCACCCCGGGCCGCCGAGGATCCCGGGGCCCGGGTGCGTGCCCGCGCCACCCAGGTAGAGGCCCGAGATCGGCGTGGCATGGCGCCCCCAGCCCGGCACGGGGCGCATGAACAGGATCTGATCGAGCCCCAGCTCGCCCTGCGAGGGGGCGCCTTCGCGCAATCCGTAGCGCTCCTCCAGGTCGAGAGGCGACCACGTGGTTCGATGCGCGATCCGGGACTGGAAGCATGGAGCCGCCGCCTCGATGGCCGCCGTGACGCTCCCCGCCAGCGCGTCGCGGCGCGTGGCGTCCCAGGTCGCGCCGTCCCGCAGCCAGTAAGGCGCGTACTGGGCCCGCGCCACCAACACGTGCTTGCCCGCGGGCGCGAGATCGGGCCAGAGCAACGTCGGCACGGTGAATTCGACGTGTGGGCTCTCCGAGACCCTCCCGTACTTGGCCGCATCGGCCGCCCTCTCGAGCGACGTCAGGCTCGGCGTGAGGGAGACAAGCCCCGCCAGCGCCTCCTTCGAGGCGAGCCCGGGAAGCTCGGGGAGAGCCTCGAGCGCGTAGGTCACGACGCCGGTGCAGCCGCGGTGCCGGATGTTCCCCACCGCGTGCAGGAACTCGGGGTCGAGCCATACCGGGTCCACCCAGTCGAGGAGCGTCGTCGCGGGATCGGCGGTCGAGAGCACGGCCCCGGCGGCGATCTCCTCGCCGTTCTTCAGCACCACGCCCGCGACCCTGTCGTTGCGGACGTCGATGCGGGACACCTCGGCACCGGTGCGAACGGTGACGCCCAGGCGCTTCGCCGCTCGCGCGGCCGCCTCGGTGAACGCCGCCGGGCCGGCGCGCCAGGGCGGGCGGCCGCGCACCGAGCCTGCCGGCGCCCCGACCAGGTGATGAAGCAGGACGAAGCCCGTTCCCCCGGAGCGCGGTCCCTGCCGGTGGTCCTGGACTCCTCCCGCCGCCACCGCCGCCTTGAGCGGGGCGTGCTCGAACCAGTCGTCGAGCAGCTCCCACACCGAGAGCGGCAGGGTTCGCAGGAACTCGATCATGTCCCGGCGCCCCAGCGCCCGGAATTTCCGCAAGAGCCCCAGCATCGGCAGCAGGTCCCCCGGCGAGCTCGCGCTCACGTCCGGAGCTGGAGTCTGGTAGAGCACCTCGAGAAATCCCGCGAGCTTGCTGAGCAGGGTCGTGAACGCCGGCCACTTCCCGGCATCGTTCGGCGAGTAGGTCCGGATGGCCTCCGATGCCTTGCCCGCGTCGCGCGGCAGGGTGAGGAGCAAGCCCGGCTCGACCACCACGGTGAGCGCCGTGTCCGCGCCGTGGCGCTCGAGCCCATCGAGTCGCAGCGCGCGAGCGATCGCCGCAGGCGCCCAGCCCGGATCGAGGCCGAGCGGTGCGGCGCGAAAGCCGGGGGCGAGCTCGACCAGCCGGCCCTGGCCGCCCAGACCCTCCTCGCGCTCGATCAAGAGTGTGCGCAGGCCGGCCTGGCCCAGCCGGGCCGCCGCCACCAGGCCGTTGGCTCCCGCGCCGATCACGACCACGTCGTGAGCCGCCGAGGTCATGCCGCGCTCCTCAGGATCTGGAGCGCCGCGAGCCGCCCCGAGGCACCCATGATGCCCCCGCCCGGATGCGTTCCCGCCCCGCATTGCCAGTAGCCGTGGATCGGAGTCCGGTACTTGGCCCACTCCGGCACCGGGCGCAGGAAGAAGAGCTGCTGGAGCGCCAGCTCGCCCTGGAAGATGTTCCCCTCGGAGAGGCCGGTGATGCGCTCGATGTCGTCCGGGGTCAGTACCTGCCGGTGGAGGATCAGCGACTCGATGTTGGGGGCGTAGCGCGCCAGCGTCTTCACCACCGCGTCCCCGAACGCCTCACGGCGGGTGGGGGTCCAGCCGCCGTTGAGATGGTAAGGGGCGTACTGGACGAAGACGCTCATTACGTGCTTGCCGGGCGGGGCCATCTCGGGATCGATCATCGAGGGCAGCACGATGTCCATGTAGGGGTGCCGCGAGAACTCGCCGTACTTGGCGTCGTCGTAGGCCCGCTCGAGGTACTCGAGGCTCGGGCTGATCGAGACCGCGCCGCGCAGGTGCGGCCCTGCTCCCGGCAGGCAGGTGAAATCGGGCAGACCCGCGAGTGCCAGGTTGACCTTGCCCGAAGACCCGCGGAACTTGTAGCGGCGCACGCCATCCACCAGCGCCTCCGGGAGATCCTTCGGGTCCACGAGACGTGTGAAGGTGAGGCGCGGATCGAGCCCGGAGACCACGATGCTCGCCCCGATCTCCTCGCCGCTCGCCAGCGCCACGCCGGTCGCGCGCCCGTTGCGCACCAGCACGCGCTCCACCGCCGCGCCGGTGCGGGTCTCGGCGCCGTGGGCGCGCGCCGCGCGAGCGATCGCCTCGCTGATGGCGCCGGTTCCGCCCTTGTGGAATCCCCAGGCGCGGAAGGCGCCGTCGATCTCGCCCATGTAGTGGTGGAGGAGCACGTAGGCCGAGCCGGGGGAGCGCGGCCCCAGGAACGTGCCGATGATGCCGCTCGCCGACTTCGTGGCCTTGAGCGGATCGAATTCGAACCACTCGTCGAGATAATCGGCGCTGCTCATGGTCATGAGCTTGTGGAGCGCGTGGAAGCGCTCGGGGCCGAGCGAGCGGAAGTGCCGGCCCAGCTTGAGTAGCCCGGCCAGGTCCGAGGGCGAAAGCGAAGCCGGGTCGGGCGGCACCATGCCGAGGATCGGCTTCACCGCCATCGCCATGTGATGCATCAGGCGGCCGAAGACCACCGCCGCGTCGGCGTCGCGCGGCGAGTGGCGGCAGAGCTCGCGGCGCGTCTCGTCGGGATCGGCCCAGGACGCCAGGTAGTCGCCGTTGTCGAGTGGCGTGACGGTGCTCTCGAGCGGCAGGATCTGGAGCCCGTGCCTCGGCAGCTCGAGGTCGCGGATGATCTCGGGCCGGAGCAGGCTCACCACGTAGGAGAAGACCGAGAACTTGAAGCCCGGGAACACCTCCTCGGTCACCGCGGCCCCGCCCAGCACCGGGCGCCGCTCGAGCACCAGCGTCTTGCGGCCGGCCCGGGCCAGGTAAGCGGCGGCCACGAGACCGTTGTGGCCGCCGCCGACGACGATCGCGTCGTAACGGGCGCTCATGCCTTCTTGCGCTCCGGGTCGAAGAACGGAAGCTTCCGCACCACCGCGTGGGCCCGCTCCCGGTGGTGCTCCACCGTGACCTCGATCTCGAGCGGGGTGCCGGCCCCGAAGTGCGGCGCCTGCACGTGCGCCAGCGCGAGGGGCTTCTTGAGCAGCGGCGACCAGCATCCACTCGTGGCGTAGCCCACCTGACGTCCCCCCAGGTAGACGGGGACGCTCGAGCGCCAGGCCACGTTGGAGATCTGGGGCGGCAAGCCGTGCGCCCGGTAGAGGCGCTCGAACGAGTCCCACTCGATCTCGAGTCCCACGAAGCTCCACCGCGGACCCCGGGCGCGCTCGGCCGCCAGGGCGCGGCGCCCGTTGAACGGGCCCTTGGAAGGAGCCACGGCCCAGCCGAGGTTGATCTCGAAAGGCGACGACTTCCGCTGCTCGATCAGCGCGTGATGCGCCGAGAAGTAGTCCACGTCCATCATGATGAGCCCGGCCTCGACCCGCGCGATGTCGAGCGCCCAGACTCCGGCGGGCGTGATGCCGAAAGGGGTTCCGGCATCGATCAGGGCGTCCCAGAGCGCCACCGCCCGGCTCGCGTCCACCCAGATCTCGTAGCCCAGGTCGCCGGTGTAGCCGGTGCGCGAGATGCCGACCGGAATGTCGCGCACCGTGGTCTCGAGCAGACGAAAGTACTTGAGCGCGGAGAGATCGGCGGCCGAAAGGCGGGAGAGGATCGCGCGCGAAAGCGGTCCCTGGAGCGACAGGGCGCCGAGGCGCTCCGAGAGGTCCTCGATCGCGACCTCCATGCCGGCGGCGTTCATGTGGAGCCAGCGCAAGGAGGAATCGGCGCTGGTGAGCCGGTAGGTGGTCTCGCCGAGACGGCTCACCGTGCCGTCGTCGATCACCTTTCCGGCCCCGTCGCACCAGGGCGTGTAGTAGACCTGGCCCACCTTCAGCTTGGTCATGTCGCGGGTGACCATCCGGTCCAGAAGGCGCATCGCGTCCCGGCCGGTGATCCGATACTTGTAGAGCGGCGAGACGTCGAGCAGCGCGGCGGCGCTGCGGATGGCCGCGTACTCGCGGTCGGGAAGCGGATCGTAGGAGCTCGCCATCTGGTATCCGGCCCACCGGCGCCACGTCTGGGCGCGCACCAGTGCCGCGGTGCGAGGATGGAAGGGCGAGGTCTTGAGCATCGACGGTGCAGCGAGTGTAGGTGGGGCGCCGTCAACCCACAACCGGGAGCGCCTGCCAGTGATGTATCGGGTCTACCAAGACACAGGTGGCCACGGATCCTCGCCTTGAGCTTCTCCCACGATCAACATCCGGAGATCGCTGGGCTTTCAGCCACGTTGCCAGAGACTCTCTCAACCAGCTACGAGCTCACGAACTTGTCGGGCAATCTCCAGATCCTCCCGCGCCGTCACGACGAGAGTGCGCACGGCTGAACCATCGCTCCCAATCTGGCGATCGCCTCTCCCGGCGTTGTTCTTACCCGCGTCCAGGGCCACGCCCAGGAAACGCAGGCCGTCCGCCGATCGCTGGCGAATCGCCGCGGAGTTCTCGCCCACACCTCCCGTGAACACCAGAACGTCCAGCCCATCCATGGCGGCACTCATCGCAGCGATCCCCGCGCGAAGCCGGTGCACGTACACGTCCAGGCCGAGGGCTGCAGAGCGATCACCTGCCTCGGCGCGTGAGACAACCTCCCGCATGTCGGCGGTCCCGGCGAGTGCGAAGAGTCCTGAACGGTGCTCGAGCGTGTCGGCCAGTTCCTCGGCTGGTGTACCGGCATGCTCCTGCAGCCAGAGGACGAGGCCGGGATCAATGCTCCCCGAGCGAGTGGCCATGACGAGGCCTTCGAGAGGCGTGAAACCCATGGTGGTGTCGCACGAATGGCCGTCTACGACAGCGGCCAGCGAGGCCCCAGCACCCAGATGGCAGGTCACGATCCGCAACCCTCTCGAGGCCCCACCCACAAGCTCCGCGGCTCGACGCGCCGCGTAGGCGTGGGACAGACCGTGAAACCCATAGCGCTTCAAGTTCCACTTCTGGCGCCACTCCGCCGGGAGGGCATACGTGGCAGCCGCAGCGGGCATCGTTGCGTGGAAGGCCGTGTCGAAGCAGACGATCGCAGGGGCTTCCGGCAGGGCGCGGCTGATCGCAGCCAGCACGGCGAGCGAAGCAGGCTGGTGCAGCGGCGCCAAATCGGAAAGGGAGTGCAGCCTTCGCACCACCTCTTCGTTCGCGCGGACCGCGTGCGTGAACTCGGTCCCGCCGTGGACGATCCGGTGTCCGACCATGTCCACGGAGCCGAGGCCCTCGAGGGCTTCGGCGATTCGCGATGCTTCGACTCGACCGCGGGGGGCGGGAAGGTCGACCGAGGCTGCCAGACGGTCGTCGGGCTCGAGCAAACGCAACTTGAGACTACTCGAGCCTGCGTTGGCGACCAGAACCCGCATGGTGGATCACTTCCAGGTCCAGTCGCGAATCTCGGGGGGATCCTCACCTTCAGCACGCGTATGGGCGCGCGCCTGCAGTCGCCGATCCACCATGAGCTGCCGCACATGGCCGGCACGTGAGGCCAGCCCCGGCACCCGATCGATCACATCGATCACCAGGTGGAACCGGTCGAGATCGTTGAGCATGACCATGTCGAACGGCGTGGTGACGGTGCCCTCCTCCTTGTACCCGCGCACGTGGACGTTGTCGTGGTTGGTGCGCCGGTAGGTGAGGCGGTGGATGAGCCATGGATAGCCATGGTAGGCGAAGATGATGGGACGATCGGTGGTGAACAGCGCGTCGAATTCCGAGTCGGAGAGCCCATGGGGGTGCTCGCGCTCGGGTTGGAGACGCATCAGGTCCACCACGTTCACGGTTCGCACCCGCAGGTTGGGGAGATGCCGTCGAATGAGGTCCACGGCCGCCAAGGTCTCGAGCGTAGGAACGTAGCCACAGCACGCCATGACGACGTCAGGTTCCGGCTCGTCGTTGCTGGCCCACTTCCAGATGCCGATCCCTCGCGTGCAATGGAGGACGGCGTCGTCCATGGACAACCAGTCCGGCTGCGGCTGCTTGCCGGCGACTATGACGTTCACGTACTGGCGGCTCCTCAGGCAGTGATCGGTCACGGACAGAAGCGTGTTGGTGTCCGGTGGCAGATAGACACGGATCACCTCGGCCTTCTTGTTGACGACATGATCGATGAATCCCGGGTCCTGGTGCGAGAAGCCGTTGTGATCCTGGCGCCACACGTGGGACGACAGCAGGTAGTTCAGCGACGGAAGCGGCAGCCGCCACGGGATCTCGTTCGTGACCTTGAGCCACTTGGCGTGCTGGTTGAACATGGAGTCGACGATGTGGATGAAGGCCTCGTAGCAGTTGAATAGCCCGTGCCGCCCCGTGAGGACATAGCCCTCGAGCCAGCCCTGACACAGGTGCTCGGACAGCACCTCGACCACTCGCCCCTGGGAAGCGAGATGGTCATCGCCGGGAACGATCTCGCCGGCGAACACCCGGGCGGTGGCCTCGAATACGGCGTCGAGGCGGTTCGACGCGGTCTCGTCGGGGCCGAATAGACGGAAGGTCTTGGAATTGAGCCGGATCGCGTCGCGCAGGAACGCTCCGAGCACGCGCGTCGGCTCGTGCAAGGAGGCGCCCGGCCGCTCGACCTCGACGGCGTAGTCGCGATAGTCCGGCAGGGAGAGCTCGGCAGCGCAGCCTCCCGCGTTGGCCTTCGGATTTGCGCTCATGCGGCGATGCTGCTTCGGGGCGAGCTGGAGAAGCTCTTCGACCGGACCCCCCTCTTCATCGAAGAGCTCCACGGGCCGGTAGCTGCGCATCCAGGCCTCGACGATCGCGAGATGGGCCGGGTTGGACCGCAGGTTCGACACCGGCACCTGGTGGGCGCGGTGAGTGCCCTCGATGAGAACGCCGTCGACCGACTTGGGCCCGGTCCACCCCTTGGGCGTGCGCAGGATGATCATGGGCCATCGCGGGCGGCCGGAGGATTCGCCCCTGCGGGCGGCGCGCTGGATGTCGTGGATCTCCCGGACCGCGTCGTCCATCGCCCCCGCCATGAGCTGGTGCACGACCAGAGGGTCATCGCCTTTCACCACCAGCGGCCGGTAGCCGTAGCCCTCGAACAAGGCGCGCAGCTCCGCCTCCGGGATGCGCGCGAGAACGGTCGGGTTGGCGATCTTGTAGCCGTTGAGGTGCAGGATCGGCAGGACCGCGCCGTCCGTGACCGGCGAGTGGAACTTGTTCGAGTGCCAGCTTGCCGCCAGGGGCCCGGTCTCGGCCTCGCCGTCGCCGATGACGCAGCATACGAGCAGGTTGGGATCGTCGAACGCAGCCCCATAGGCATGGGCGAGGGCATAGCCGAGTTCGCCGCCCTCGTGGATCGACCCGGGCACCTGGGCCGTGACGTGGCTGCCGATCCCGCCGGGGAACGAGAACAGGCGGAAGAGCCTCCGCATGCCCTCGGCGTTCCGCGCAACGTCGGGATAGACCTCACTCCAGGTGCCTTCGAGCCACGCGTTCGCCACCGCCGCCGGACCGCCGTGTCCGGGTCCGATGACGATCATCGCGTCCTGATCCCACGCTCGAATCACTCGGTTCATGTGTGCATAGATCAGGTTGAGCCCGGGCGTCGTCCCCCAGTGTCCGAGCAATCGGGGCTTGACGTGCTCGATCCGGAGCGGCTCGCGCAGAAGCGGATTGTCGAGCAGGTAGATCTGGCCGACCGAGAGATAGTTGGCGGCGCGCCACCAGGCGTCTGTAACGCGCAGTTCCTCGGGCGTCATCGGTCCCGAGGGAGACGCGACGGTCGCATCTGAGTCAGCTGCGCTCCGAAGGTTCGCGGTCATGAATCATTCCTTTGAGGTCCGCCGCCGTACTCGTCCAGGGGGGTGTTGCGACCGCACGCACCTCCGTTTGGTCACCGCGCCCACCCCGCCGGGCGCTCCCGGGCCCGGGTGTGGCGGCTCAGCCGGCCTTCGGCACCGCGTGCACTCCCAGCTTCTTGTACTCGTCGAATTTGAACTTGGGGCTCATTTCGGGCGTGTGGCACTGAGTGCAGAGCTTGGCCGTGACCGCGCGGTTGATCATCTTCTTGCGATCCTCGGCCTTGGCGAACACATGCTTGCCGCCGGGGCCGTGGCACGCCTCGCACGTCACGTTCATGAGCGCGGCGTTCTTGGTGCTGTCGGCGGCGGGGAAACCGCCGGCGAGCTGGAATCCGGTCACGTGGCACTGGACGCAGGCATCCTCCTGGGATGCCGGACCCGTGACCTCGACCTTGAGCTTGGCGGCCATCTGGGCCACGACGCTCGTGTCGGCCTTCTCGAGCGCCGCGAACGCCCCCGCGTGCCTGGTCGCCTGCCAGGACCTGTATTCCCTCAAGTGGCACATCCTGCACTTGTTGGAGCCCACGTACTCGGCGCCCTTGACGTCCGTGGGAACGGTCGCCTTGGCGGCGTCGGCCTGGTAGGCCTTGCCGGCCCCGGTGAGGTCGGCGCCTCCGGCCGGGTTGGTGTGACACGCCGCGCACGCGGCCTTGGTCTCCCGCGCGAAGCGGGGGACCGCCCAGACTTGATGCGTGACGAAGACCACCCAGGCACCGACGGCCAGGAAGGCCGCGAGCGAAATCGCGCGTCGCATGGGATCCCCTCTCGTCTGGTTGCCGATCCTCTTGCGTGCGGGCCTCGTCTGTGCGCCCGCTCGCTCGAATACGGGAACCATGCTAGCCCTCTTCAGTCACCGCCCGCCAGCCGAGAACGCGATCGGAATCTGCGGCCCGTCACCTATCGCGAGCCCAGCGCCATGGCGTGGGCCGTCAACGCTGCGGCCCCCGGTATCTCCGCGATGAAAGACTCTGGCGGCCGATAGTCGTGGCAGCGCGCGCAGTCCACTGATCTTCCAGGCGTGCGGACGGTGACAGTCCCCGCACGTCAGCCCCGCCTCCGTCATGTGGACTCGGTGCCGCCCGACGCGCGCCACAGCCGCGTGGCACTTGAGACAGTCCTTTGCGGTCGGCAGGGGCTGGCGGTGCGGCTGGTGGCAGGTCGAGCACTGGAAGGTCATCGGCGCGCCGGAGGGGAAGAGCGCGGGCCTGGCCGGTTGGTGGCAGCCCAGGCACGTCTCCCGGGCGGGCATGAGCCCGAGCGACTTGGAGCCCGCGGGCTCCGCCTTCCAGTGATGGCAGAGCTGGCAGTCGTGATTCTCCATTCCACGCGCCTTGACCGTCTCGGCGTGGCAGTTGGCGCACACCCTCGAGTCGGGCATGAAGCGGTGTACCTGCTGGGCGTGGCAAGTAGTGCACTGGATGTTCTGGATGAACGCGTGCTGGTTGTGGCCGGCGGAGGCATTCACCTTGGCGATCTTCGGATCACCATCCCAGTGACATTCGAGGCACACCGACCGTGGCACGATGACCCGGCCGTGGCGCGCCGGGATCTCCTTCGGCCGCTTGATCAGCATCGTGAGCAGGTAGCGGTTCTCGTCGGCGATCGAGGCGCGGTGACAGGTGTGGCACTCGATGTCCTTGTGGGCGCTGTGCGACCAGGTGTCGTAGGCGGCCTGCATCAGATGGCAGCTCGCCCACCGCGAGCAGCGTCATCAGCACCGCGAGTCCGGATTTCATTCTACTCGTCTTACTCCTCCAGCGGCCGGCCCAGGCGCGAGAGCTTCTCCCTGTACATCTGCCGGTCAGCGTGCATCAAGACCTCGGCGAGGGGATCTCCTCGCCTCGCGATGGCGCTGCCGATCGACAATCGAAGCGGAAACGGCTGCGAGGCGTTGTGCTTGTCCAACTCGTCCAGCACGCGCGAGAGCACCTGGGCCACGGTGGGCGCGTCGGCGCGGGGCAGCAGCACCGCGAACTCGTCGCCGCCGATCCGGGCAACGACGTCCTCGGCGCGGAAGACTCGCGTGAGAACCGCCGCCGTGCGCCTGAGGAGGTCGTCGCCGGCCGCATGCCCCAGGGAGTCGTTGATGCTCTTCAGGCCATCGACATCCACGACCACGACACTCAGGGGGAACTGCCGCCCGCGCTCCAGCCGCTCCATTTCGTCCTCGAAGTAGCCGCGGTTGTGGAGGCCCGTCAGCGGATCGTGAGTGCTCAGGTGGCGGAGGCTCGATTCCACCTGCTTCCGCTCGCTGGCGTCACGGATCGTGCTGATGGTTAGCGGTCCCTGCGCGGACGTGATCGGACTGAGTGCGATCTCGACCGGGAGCTCGGTCCCGTCCTTGCGCCGGGCGAGAAGCTCCAGCCCGATCCCCATGCGGCGGCTCTCGGGCCGCGCGGCGTAGCGCTCGCGCTCCTCCACGTGCCTCTGGCGGAGCCGCTCGGGGATCAGCATCTCGACCGGCTGGCCGAGGAGTTCGTCGCGCGAGTAGCCGAACATGCGCTCCGCCTGATGGTTGACGAGGACGATGCGTGCGTCGTGATCCACGACCACGATGGCATCGGGAGCCGCCTCGAGGAGCGCTTCGCTGAGCTCGGGCGAATGGGCCAGCAGGGATGTACGGTGCATCGAGATCGAACCTAGCACCGGTTCTCGAGGGCTGTCATGGCAAGGTGCGGGCGTCTCCGACGCCGACGCTTGCCCGGCGACGGTGGCGGATCCGGCCCACTGGCTCGCTAGGCGCCTAGCCACGGGTCGCTGCGCGCGGGCGCTGGCGGCGCGGATCATCCCGTTGGAGTATGAGTACCCCTGGCGTCGCAGGGGGTGGCCGTTGTGAAGGAGCGCGCAAGGTGAAACGATGATCCGCCGCCTTGTCCTGCCGGTGCTGGTGGTCGCGTTCGTGGCGGTGGTGCTCGCCAGCCGCCACGAGCTCCAGCATCTGGGTCGCACGCTCGCTGGGAGTGGGTGATGGCGGCGGCGCTGCTCCAGCTCGCCTACTACGCGGTCTACGCGGAGCTGTTCCGCGGCTCTCTGTCCGCGGTCGGGGTCGGGATCCCGCGGCGCGCATCGTTCACCGCCCTGATGGGCTCGCTGTTCGTGAACGTCGTTCTCCCGAGCGGGGGTGCCGCCGGGATGGCGCTGTTCGTCGAGGAGGCGCGGAAGCGCGGCCAGTCGGCGCCCCGGGCGGCGGCCGGCATCCTGCTCGCCATGACCATGGATTTCGTGGCGCTCGCCTTCCTCCTGGTGGGGAGCCTCGCCTACCTGTCGCGGCGCGGCGGCCTCAGGTCCTCCGAGGTGATCGGTACGGGAGCGCTGGTGGGGCTCACCGGCGCGATGAGCGCACTCCTGCTCCTCGGACTCTGGCGCCCGGCCTGGGTGCGCGCCGTGCTGGGCTGGGTCCAGTCGGCAGCGGCGCGGGTCGCGTCGTGGCTCAAGCGCCCACCGCCTCTCGGAGCCGACTGGGCCGAGCGCACGACCGGCGAATTCGTCGCGGTCTCGGAGGCGGTGCACGCCCGTCCGTCGCGCCTGGCGGCCCTGCTGGGTGTGGCCCTCGCGATGCACGCGCTCGATGTCGCGAGCCTCGGCACCTTGTTCGTGGCCTTCCGGCAGGCCATCCGTCCCGGGGGCCTGGTGGCGGGCTACGCGCTCGGCATCCTCGCCTGGATCCTCTCGCCGGTGCCGCAGGGAATCGGCGTCGTCGAGGGCGTCATGGCGCTGGTCTTCGCTTCGCTGGGAGTGCCGGCCGGCTCGGCCACGGTGATCGCGCTGGCCTTTCGCGGGCTCACGTTCTGGCTGCCCATGGCCGCCGGGTTCCTGCTCCTGAGGCAGCTCCGCTCGCTCGGGGCGGAGACTGGAGCAGAGGCGATGGTGGAGGCGCCGCGCGAGGGAGAGCGCGGGGGGCGATGAGACAGTGGAGCGTCAGGATCGCGGCGGCGCTGACGGCCGTGATGGGAGCGATCAACCTGTTGTCGGCCACGACGCCGCCGCTCCACCGACGCGTTGCCGTCATCGCGGCCTGGTCGCCGCTCGAGGTCCGCCACGGGAGCGCGATCGCCGCCGCGGTCAGCGGCTTCGCCCTGCTGCTCCTCGCGCGCAGCCTGTGGCGCCGCAAGCACGCCGCGTGGCTGGTCACCGAGCTGGTCCTGCTGGTCTCGGCGGTGAGCCACGTGCTCAAGGGCCTGGACCTCGAGGAGGCCGCCGTGGCCACGGGGCTCGCGCTCTTCCTGCTGGCGATCGCCCCCGAATTCCACGCCCGCTCGGACGCTCCTTCGGTGCAACGCGCCCTTTGGGTGGTGGCGGGCTCGCTGGTATTCAACCTGGCCTACGGCGTGACCGGCTTCTATCTCCTCGACCGGCACTACAGCGTCGATTTCGGCTTCTGGGCGGCGGTGCGGCAGACGGTGGTGATGTTCACGCAGTTCTACGACCCGGGCCTCGAGCCGGTGACCCAGTTCGGGCGCTGGTTCGCCGACTCGATCTACATCGTGAGCGTTCTCACCACGGGATACGCCCTGGCGATGCTGGTGAGGCCGGTGCTGGTGCGCGAGCGCGCCACACCCGGAGAGCGTCTGCTGACGCGGGGGATCGTCGAGGCGCACGGGCGATCGTCGCTGGCGCGCCTCACCCTGATGGACGACAAGTCCTACTACTTCGGCCCCGGAGGGACGCTGGTCGCCTTCGTGGTCAAGGCGCGCGTCGGGCTGGCGCTCGGCGATCCGATCGGCCCCTTGGACCAGATCGGGCCTGCCATCGCGGGGTTCGGCGCGCACTGCGCGCGCAACGACTGGCGGCCGGCCTTCTATCAGACGATGCCCGATCATCTCGCGCTCTACCGCGAGGCAGGGCTCGAGACCCTCTGCATCGGGCACGAGGCGATCGTCGATCTGGCGAGCTTCACGCTCGAGGGCCAGGCGCGAAAGGCGCTCCGCGGGGCGGTCAACCGCCTCACGCGCCTGGGATTTAGCGCCCGGCTCCACGAGCCTCCGCTCGACGACGGCCTGATGCGCCAGCTCGAGCAGGTGAGCGACGAGTGGCTCGCCCTGCGAAGGGGCGGCGAGAAGCGCTTCTCGCTCGGCTGGTTCGACGAGGACTACATCCGCGAGAGCCGGGTGATGACCGTCGAGACGGCGCACGGCGCGATCACCGCGTTCTCGAACCTGATGCCGGAATACCAGCTCAACGAGATCACCACCGATCTGATGCGGCACCGTGCACGGATCCAGAACGGCACCATGGACTTCCTCTTCGCCGAGTTGTTCCGCTGGGCCAAGGGGTGTGGTTACGCGACGTTCAACCTGGGCCTGTGCGCGCTCGCGGGCGTCGGCAGGGATCCCAAGGACCCGGTGGCGGAAAGGGCGCTGGGCTTCATCTTCGAGCACGTGAACCAGTTCTACGACTTCAAGGGGCTTCACGCCTTCAAGAGCAAGTTCCATCCGATCTGGTCGCCGCGATACCTGGTTTACCCCGGCCCGGCGTCGTTGCCGGCCGTGGCCGTGGCGCTCATCCTGGCGGACTCCGGGACCGCTGTGCTGTGGCGGCGCGAGAAGGCGAGGCCACCGCGGGTCGGACCCGAGGCGGAATCGCGGCGGGAGGAGCGCGCGGCGAGCTGAGCGAAGAAGGCGGGATCCACGTCCGGTCGAGCGGGCGCGGTGAGGCCCGGCTCGGGAATGGAGTAGGCTCCGCTCGGTCATGACTCGAACCAGCCCCAAGCTCAGGGTCGCCGCGGTCCAGGCCGCGCCGGTGTTCCTCGACCTCGAGGGCACCCTCGACAAGGCGTGCCACCTGATCGCGACCGCGGCGCGCCGGGGCGCCAAGCTCATCGTCTTGCCCGAAGCCTTCGTTCCTGCCTACCCGGACTGGATCTGGGCGCTCCCGCCGAGCCGGAGCCGCGCGATCTCAGAGCTCTACGCCGAGCTGGTCGAGAACGCCGTGACGATCCCCGGGCCTGCCTGCGACCGGCTCTGCCAGGCGGCGCGAGAAGCCCGCGTCTACGTCGTGATCGGCGTCAACGAGCGCAACTCGGAAGCGAGCGGCACGAGCCTCTACAACACGCTGCTCTTCATCGACCCGGACGGAACGCTCCTCATTCGCCACCGGAAGCTGGTCCCGACCGGCGCCGAGCGGCTGGTCTGGGCGCGAGGCGACGGCAGCACGCTACGCGTGCTCGAGACCCCGTTCGGCCGGCTCGGCGGGCTCATCTGCTGGGAGAACTACATGCCTCTCGCTCGCTACGCGCTCTACGAGCGCGGCGTGCAGGTGCACGTCGCCTCGACATGGGATCGTGGCGAGCCATGGCTCTCGAGCCTCCGCCACATCGCCGCCGAGGGGCGCATGTTCGTGATCGGGTGCTGCCAGGCACTGCATCGGGATCACATCCCCGATCGCCTCGAGTTCAAGCGGCTCTATCCGCCGGATCGGACCTGGATCAACGTGGGCGACAGCACGATCGTCGATCCCCGGGGCCAGGTGATCGCGGGCCCGCTGCGGGAGAAAGAGGACATCCTGTTCGCGGAGCTCGACCTGGCCGTGGCGACCGGGGCCCGCTGGATGCTGGATGTGGCAGGCCACTATTCGAGGCCCGATGTCTTCCAGTTCGCGGTTCGGACGGCGGTCCCGGGGTCGGGTGAATCGGCCGCTGTGCCATCGAGCCGCGAGGCCGCGCGCAGGAGGGCTCTCCGGGTCCGGTCCCGCCCCGCGGCGCGGCGAAAGAGCGTTCGCCGGGTCCGGTCCCGTCCCGCGGCGCGGCGAAAGAGCGTTCGCCGGGCCCGGTCCCGTCCCGCGGCGCGGCGAAAGAGCGTTCGCCGGGCCCGCAAGCCCCGCCGGCGGTGAGGCCGCCGAATCCCGAGGCCTGGGGGTCCGAGCGCTACGTCTCGCGCGGATTGAGCTTGTCCGGCTCGATCCCGAACCGCTCGATTGCCTGAGCCACCACGCCGGCCTTGACCTTCCCCTCGGATGCCAGGGCGGACAGGGTCGCGACCACGATGTGCTCGGCGTCGATCTCGAAGTGGCGGCGCAGCGCCTCGCGCGTGTCGCTGCGACCGAACCCGTCGGCGCCGAGCGGCGTGAAGGAGCGCGGCACCCAGCGCGCCACCATGTCGGGCACCGCCTTCAGGTAATCGGTGGCCGCGATCACCGGCCCGGGCTTCGACTCGAGAACGCGCGCCACGTAGGGCACGCGCGCCGGCTCGCCGGGATGCAGCCGGTTCCAGCGCTCGGCCGAGAGCGCCTCGTTCCGGAGCTGCTGGTAGCTGGTGACGCTCCACACGTCGGCGGCGACCTCGAACTGCTCCGCGAGAATCTCCTGGGCGCGCAGGGCCTGGAGCATGATCGATCCGCTGCCGAAGAGCTGCGCGCGGTGTCTGGCCTCCTGCACGGCGCCGCGATAGAGGTAGAGCCCCTTCAGGATCCCTTCCTCGACGCCGGTCGGCAACGCGGGCATGGCGGAGTCCTGGTTGTAGAGCGTGAGGTAGTAGAAGGCGTCCTCCCCCTGCCCGTACATCCGGTCGAGCCCGTCCCGGATGATGGTCGCGACCTCGTAGGCGAACGCAGGGTCGTAGGCCCTGACGTTCGGCACCACCGAGAACAGCAGGTGACTGTGCCCGTCCTCGTGCTGGAGCCCCTCGCCGTTCAGGGTCGTTCTGCCGGCGGTGGCGCCGAGCAGGAACCCACGCCCGCGGGCGTCGCCGAACGCCCACACCAGGTCGCCGGTCCGCTGGAATCCGAACATCGAGTAGAAGATGTAGAACGGGATCATCGGCTCGCCGTGAGTCGCGTAGCTGGTGCCGGCCGCGGTGAACGACGCCATCGAGCCGGCCTCCGTGATCCCTTCCTCGAGCAGCTGGCCGTCGGGCTTCTCGGTGTAGGAGAGCACGACCTTCGAGTCCACCGGCTCGTACTTCTGGCCGAACGGGGCGTAGATCCCGATCTCCCGGAACAGCACTTCCATGCCGAAGGTGCGCGCCTCGTCGGGAATGATGGGGACCACGCGCCGGCCCCACACCGGGTCCCGCACCAGATTGCGCATCAGCTTGGCGAACGTGGTCGACACCGCCTGATCCGCCCGCGTCCCTTCGGCGAACTCGGCGAAGGTCTTGTCCGCGGGAGCGGGCAGCGGTTGCGAGCGCACGATCCGCCGCGGCACGCAGCCTCCGAGAGCGCGGCGGCGTTCGAGCATGTACTGGACCTCGGGGCTGTCGGGGCCAGGGTGGAAGTAGGCCGCCTCGGCGAGCCGACGGTCCGAGATCGGCAGCTCGAGCCGGTCGCGGAACTTCTTCAGCTCCTCGATGTTGAGCTTCTTCATCTGGTGGGTGATGTTGCGCGCCTCGGCCCCGGTTCCGAGCGTCCAGCCCTTGACGGTCTGGGCGAGGATCGCGGTGGGGCACCCCGGGTGGTGCACGGCGACGTGATAGGCGGCGTAGACCTTCTTGTAGTCGTGTCCGCCGCGCCGCAGCCCCCGCAGCTGGTCGTCGCTCAGGTGCTCGACCATCTTCAGAAGCCGCGGGTCGCGCCCGAAGAAGTGCTCGCGGATGTAGGAGCCGCTCTCGATCGAGTAGCGCTGCCACTCTCCGTCCACGGTCTCGTTCATGGCCTCGACCAGCGCCCCGTCGTAGTCCTGGGCGAGCAGCGCGTCCCACTCGCGCGCCCACAGCACCTTGAGGACGTTCCAGCCGGCGCCGGTGAAGATCGCTTCGAGCTCCTGGATGATTTTGCCGTTGCCGCGCACCGGCCCGTCGAGGCGCTGGAGGTTGCAGTTGACGACGAAAGTGAGGTTGTCGAGGCCCTCGCGCGCGGCGAGCGTCAGCGCTCCCACCGCCTCGGGCTCGTCCATCTCGCCGTCGCCGAGGAAGGCCCACACCCGGCACGCCGAGGTGTCGGCCATCCCGCGGGCCTTGAGGTAGCGGTTGAATCGCGCCTGGTAGATGGCGTTGATGGGGCCGAGCCCCATCGAGACGGTGGGGAACTCCCAGAAGTCGGGCATCAGGCGCGGATGCGGATAGGACGAGAGGCCCTGGCCCGGCACCACCTCGCGCCGGAAGTGGTCGAGCTGCGACTCGCTGAGCCGGCCCTCGAGGAACGCGCGCGAGTAGATGCCGGGCGCGGCGTGACCCTGGAAGAAGATCTGGTCGCCCGGTCCTTCGTCCTTGCCGCGGAAGAAGTGGTTGAAGCCTACCTCGTAGAGGCTGGCCGCGGAGGCGTACGTGGACAGGTGGCCGCCGATGCCGGGGAACAGGTGGTTCGCCCGCAGAACCATCAGCGCGGCGTTCCAGCGGATGATCCGCCGGATCCTGAGCTCCATGGCCTCGTCGCCGGGGAAGGGCGGCTCCTGCTCGGGCGAGATGGTGTTGATGTAGCGGGTCTGGACGAGGCCCGGGAGCCCGATGCGAAGCTGGCGGGCGCGCTTCAGGACCTTGCGCAGCAGGAAGTCGGCGCGCTCGGGACCGGCGGTCTGGACGACGCCGTCCAGCGCCTCGAGCCATTCCTGGGTCTCGGCCGGATCGGGGTCCGGGAGCTGGCGCTTGAAGCCTTCCAGCATGCCGGGCTGGTAGGTGTCGCCGTTCCGGTCGTCGAGCGAGGGCTTCTGGATCTCGGTTTCGGTGCTCATGTCGCTTCCTGCCGTGCGAGGCGGCGGCCGGCCAGTGGGCTGGCTCATCTCCTGATGCACCTCCGGAGCGAGACGAGCCGTGGGATCCCTGTCAGGGACTCGATGAACGTAGCATAGCTCAGGGCCCGGCTCAGGAGCACGTGGCTGGGGTGGGGCGCGGGGTGCACGGGCCGGGGAGCGCCCGGGGGCACGGCGTTACCGAGGGGCGCCCGGAGGCCGCAGTGAGACTCTCGAGGCGCTCCCAGGCAGGAGCCGGAGAGCGCCTCGAGTAGCGCGACCCGGAGACAGGATGTCGGAGGCTCGCGAGTCTCGCGGAGGCCTTCGGGCGCCCCTCCGAGCCCTATAGGTGTCGTCCGCCGCAACTCCAAGCACGCGGCCCGGCCGCGCCGTCCGCTCAAGCCCGGGTCAAGGGTCCTGCGGGACAATCGCCCGGTGAGCAAGCAAACCCATGCGATCTGCACTTCCGCGTGCGTCCTCGAGACTGGTAGCATCACGCTTCTGCCCCCTCATTCCGCCAGGAGACCGTCATGACCGTCACCGCAACCCCTTCGACTGTCCTCTACTCCGCCCGAAAAGGCGCTCGCCTGTTCTCGTCCGAAGACCTCTGGGCCATCCCCAGGGTCGGGGCCCCGAACCTCTCGCCCGACGGCACCTTGTTCGCCGTCACCGTGACCACCTACGACCTCGAGAAGAACGAAGGTCGCGGGCGTGTCTGGCTCGTGCCCGCCCGCGGCGGCGAGCCGCGCCCGCTCACCTCGCCCGAGTTCTCGAGCGGCGAGCCGGTGTTCGCGCCCGACGGCAAGCGGCTCGCCTTCACGCGCAAGAACGAGAAGGGCAAGGCGCAGCTCCACGTGATGCCGCTCGACGGCGGCGAGCCACGCCGTCTCACCGATCTCCCGCTCGGAGTGTTCGATCCCAAGTGGCTGCCCGACGGGAGCGGGATCGTGTTCGCGTCCTGGCTCTTCAAGGGGCACCTCACCTCCGAGGCGACCGCGACCGAGATCGCGCGGCGCGAGAAGGACCCGGTCAAGGCGCAGGTGACCGAGGACCGCTTCTACCGGTACTGGGACACGTGGCTCACCACCGGCGAGGTTCCGCACCTGTTCGTGTACGACCTCGCGACCGACTCGATTCGCGACCTCATGCCCGACTCGACGGTGTGGTTCGACTGGATGGAGCTCGGCGGCAACTACGACATCGCGCCCGACGGCAAGGAGATCGCCTTCGCCGGCCTCTACTGGAGCCCCGAGCGCGACATCGTTCGCCAGGCGATCTTCGTGGTGCCGGCGGCCGGAGGCACCCCCCATTGCCTCACTCCCGACCACCCGGCCGAGGACCGCAGGCCGCGCTACAGCCGCGACGGCCGCCACATCGTCTACGGCATGACGCACGATCCGTTCTTCTACGCCGACCGGGCCCGCGTCATGGCCTATGACCGGCAGGCCAGGACCCACTCGCCCTGGATCGAGGAGTGGGATCGCTCGCCGTCGAGCTGGACCTTCGGCCGGGACGGCACGCTCTATCTCGAGGCCGAGGAGGCCGCCTGCCTGTGCCTGTTCGCCTGGCGCGGCACGGGCGAGCCCCGCCTGGTGGCGCGCGGCGGATGCGTCGGGGGAACCACGGCGGGCCCCGACGGGAAGCTCTACTTCTTGCTCCAGAACCTCTCCCAGCCCGCGGAGGTTCATGCCTGCGCCGCGGACGGCGCGGGACTCGAGCGCCTCACCACCTTCACCAGCGAGGCCACGTCCCGCTTCGGCCTCGGCGAGGTGCGCGAGATGCAGTTCGAGGGCGCCTACGGCGAGACCATCCAGATGTTCCTGGTGCTGCCTCCCGGTCACCAGACGGGCAAGACCTATCCGCTGGTGCAGGTGATCCACGGCGGGCCGCACGGGATCAGCCCCGACAGCTTCCACTTGCGCTGGAACGCCCATCTGTTCGCCGCGCCCGGCTACGTGGTGGCGATGGTGAACTTCCAGGGCTCGACCTCGTGGGGCCAGGACTTCGCCAAGCGCATCCAGGGAGGCTGGGGAGACCGCCCCTTCAAGGACGTGATGCTCGCGACCGACGTGCTGGCCTCGACCGGCATGGTGGACGAGAGCCGCATGGCGGCGACCGGCGGTTCTTACGGCGGCTACATGGCCTCCTGGATCGAAGGGCACACCGACCGCTTCCGCTGCATCATCAATCACGCCGGCGTCTACGACACGCTGGCGCAGTACGCCAGCGACTGGACCATGGGACGGGCACAGGCGTTCGGCGGCGAGCCGTGGGACGGCCTCGAGGCGATCGACCGCTACAATCCGGCTCGCTTCGCCAAGGGCTTCAACACCCCGATGCTGGTGCTGCACGGCGAGCGCGACTACCGCGTGCCGGTCTCGCAGGGGCTCGAGTGCTACGACGTACTCAAGGCCAAGGGCGTGCCGGCGCGGCTGGTCTACTTCCCCGACGAGAACCACTGGATCCAGAAGCCCAAGAACTCGATCCTCTGGTACCGCGAGGTGCACGCCTGGCTGGAGCGGTTCCTGAAGGGGTGAGCTCGTAGCGCGGCGTCGGGAGAAGTGCCGATGGGGAGCGGGGCGGTCGCTCGCCGCTCCCGTTGGCCTACTTCTTCACTCCCACCCACAGCCCGTCGCCGAGCGGAACGATGATGCTCTGGAGCTCGGGCACGCGGGACATCAGGTCGTTGAACGACCGCACCGCGGGGACGTCCGGATCGCTGGGCTGCGGGTCGAAGAGCTGGCCGAACGCGAACGCGTTGTCGACCATGATGAGGCCGCCGCGCCGCACGATGCGCAGGCAATCCTCGAGGTAGAAGGGGTAGCTCTTCTTGTCGGCGTCGAGGAACGCCGCATCGGCGGAATCGGCGGGTAGCTTCTGGAGCACCTCGCGCCCGGCCCCCTGGATCACCTCGACCCGGCCGGCGACGTCGGATCGCGCCGCCCACTTCCTGGCGAACTCGGCGCGCGCCGTGTCGATCTCGATGGTGCGGACGCGCCCGCCTTCCGGCAGCGCGCGCGCCATCGCGATGGCCGAGTACCCGGCGAGCGTTCCCACCTCGATCACCTCGCGCGCGCGGGCGAGCCGCAGCAGGATCTGCATGAAGCTCGCCTGCTCGGGGGCGATCCAGATCGGAGGGATGCCGGCGTCCCGCGCGGCCTGCTTGAGGTCGGCCAGGAACGGGTCCTCGCGCGCAGTGCGCTCGGCGACGTACTTGAAATGTTCGGCCGTGACCAGGGTCGAGGTTTCGGACATAGGGCCTCCAGCGGCCAGACGCCGCGGGGCGCCGCACTCGAACGACCTGCGGCGCGCCGGGTCCGCGGCGACGGTTCGGGCGTCAGCCGCCGGTCGGGTCGCCGGCGCGGCGGTCGCGCATCAGCACGGCGCCGACGTGCGCGCCCACGAACGTCAGCACCAGCATGCTCCCGACATCATGGAGCGCCGTCAAGAGCGGCGCGGCCGGCCGGCCCGATCCGCCGCCCGGGGCGCGCTCCAGGAGCCACACCGCGCCCAGCCACAGCCCGGTGGCGTTGACGAGCGCCATCGACAGCGCCGCGAGCAACCCCAGCAGGTAGTCGAACCGAGCGCGGAACGGCGCCACCCGCGACCAGTGTCGCCACTGGTAGACGGCGTACACCAGCGTGAGCCCGATCCCACACCAGACGTGCAGCGCCTCGCCGGGCCTCGAGCTCCAGGTCAGCCGCGCGAAGAACAGCACCATGCCGCCCACGGCCTCGATGGCGAGGAGCGCGCCGAGGGCGACGAAGAGCGGCGCGGTGAGCCGCCGGGCCCGGAACTCCGGAGGCGCCCGGCGCTTGTCGCTGGCCAGCGCCAGCAGGGGATCAGACGGGGACAAGCTCAGAGGAGATAGCGGACGGCGAACAGCGCCTCGCCCGAGCCCACGCTCACGACCCACACCCCGAGGAAGCTCCAGGTGAGCGCCGGGCGCTCGCGGAAGTAGAAGCGTCCGGCCCTCTGGTCCTGGTAGGCGAAGATGCCGAGCACCACGAACACCAGGTAGGCGAGCAGCGACAGCAGGCCGTGGGCCGCGAAGGCGGCCTTGAGTCCGGCGGGAAGCGGGTCGGCGCCGCTCGAGGCCTGGGCGGCGCGGTGGGACATGTAGAGCACGTTGACGAACGCCTCGAACAAGGCGACGGCGAGGAACGCCCCGAGCGGAAACGTGCGGCGCGTCCAGTTGCGCCGCACGATGTAGAAGACTCCGGCGGTGACGAAGAGCTCGCTGACCGCGGAGAAGACGCTGAAGGCGGGGGCGGCGCTCACGGAGTCGGATGCTCTCAAGCGTGGGCCGGTTCCGCAAGCCCCTGCCGATCCGGATCGGGCGCCGCCCGCCGCTCTTCTAGCGCACCCGCTACGGCACTCGCCCGTGGGCGCGGTCGAGCACGTCGCGCACCTTTCCCGCCACGTCCTGAATACGGTAGGGCTTGGCCACGAACCCCTGAGCCCCGGCGGCGTTCCACGACGTCTGGCTCTCGACCGTGGCGTAGCCGCTCGCGATGATCACCGGCAGCTCGGGCTTGAAGCCCCGGATCGCGCGCAGCACGCGCTCGCCGGAGAGTCCGGGCATGCTCAGGTCGAGCACGACGAGATCGACCGCCGACTCTCCGTTGCGGAGCACCTCGAGCGCCTGCTGGCCGTTCTCCGCCGTGATGACCTGGAAGCCGCGCTTCTGCAATCCGGTCTTGGCCAGCATGCGCAGGCCCGGCTCGTCGTCCACGACCAGAATGGTCTCGTGGCCCCGCGCGGCGGCCTCCTCGGGCACGATGAGCGGCGTCTCCTCGAGCTGATCGATCGGGAACATGGCGCGCAGCGTGGCGGGCGACGCCTCCGGGCCGGAGACGAGAAAGCCTCCATGCGCCCGGACGATGTCTTCGGCCATGGTCAGGGCGAGCCCCGCCCGATCGGGCAGCGGCTCCGACCGGGCAAGGCCCGGCGCCTGGCGCGGCTCGTGCGGCACCGACGCGGACACCTCGAGGTCGAGCGACGCCAGCGCCTGAGGATCGCCGCCCGCCTCGTCGGGGACTCCCTTCTGCTTCTCGACCCTCGTGCTGATGCGGAGCGTCCCGCCGGCGCCCAAGCGGTCCCGCACCTCCTGCACCAGATTGACCACGATCTGCTGCAGCAGCAGCGCGTCGCCGAGCATCGGCGGGAGCGCGGGATCGAGCTTGAGCTCGAGCGCCACCGAGGGCTCGAGCGTGCTGCGCAGCAGCTGATACGAATCCTCGATCACGCGGTTGAGC
>VBOT01000078.1 GCA_005893225.1 Candidatus Eiseniibacteriota bacterium | reverse complement strand
GGGATGCAGGGGAGCCGGCAAGGACGGAGCCGTGCGCGCCGAAATCGGCGAGGCAGCGGAAGGCGAGTCGCCCGAGCAAGGAATTCCGGGAGCGGGTGTCAAAGGCGTCTCAGGGCTGATGTCGCTCTCGCGCAGCGCGACGGCACTCGACGATGCGAGCGGAGAGGCGGCATTGTCTCCGGCGATCGCATCGCAGGCTTCGCGCTCCGCTTGGCGACAAGAAGAGACGCGGTTCCGGCGCTGACTTTCGGTGTTTGTGACCCGCCGATGCGCGGGCGTTCGGGCGGATGCTGCCTCGGGAGCTGCGCGAGTCGCCCCACAACCCCGGGTCTTATCCCGCAAGACCCAACCAACTATGCGGTTATGGAGCCGCCCCGGGCGGATTTCGAGGCAACTCAGTTTGCCCCGGATCGGCCTCGAAATCAAGTGAGAAAGGCCGGCGAAAAGAGTGCCAATCCACGAGGTCCCCGCCCCGGTCAGGTGGTCCTCGGACACCCTCCGGAGGTGGGGCGCCCGGGTGCCGCCTCGAGCCGGCGCCCGGCGGGTGTCGCTGCCTGCTTTTCCAGGCGCATCCTATACCGTTCGACTGGCGGCGACCGCTTACCTGGGTACCACAGCCGACACCTTGAAGCGGAAGGAATAGGAGCGGGGGCTGTTCTCGACCCGGAACACCAGATCCGCCCCGAAGGTACGGTCGTCGTACTGGGGCGCGCTGGTATCCTCGGGGAACAGCGTGCGATGGAGCTGCTGGCCCGACCCGGCAGGGTCCACCAGGTAGTCGAGCGGCAACAGGTAATCGCCGTAGACCTGCAGGCCCACGATCTGGGTCGGGGCCTGGACGCTGAACCGGTCCCGCCAAGTCGTGCTGGCGTGCGCGATCTTTCCGGTCTTGCCGAACGGATCCACGAAGGTCGACCGTTCCCAATCGATCCACACCGGGCGGTTCTGCCGGTTCTCGACCTGGAAATGGAGCGCGTCGGGGGTGGGTCTGAAGTAGAAGGACAGGTCGCGGTCCTGGAACGTGAACCGGTCGCTGGCGGGGTCGATCTGTCTGAAGCGGTACTTATAGAGAGCGCTCGGCGAGCCGGGCTGAGCCCCCACCGAGTCCCCCGCGCCGCTCACGGTCCGCGTGAACCCGGTGGATGGGTTCGCGGGAGGCGCGGTGCTGGAGGGCGGCTCTTGCGGCTGCGGCGACGGACCGGAGGAACAGCCGGCCAGGAGGGCCGCGCTCGTCACCGCCATCCCGAGCGCGCAGCCGATGACGGATCGCACCGGGCGAGACTAGCCGCGCCTCGAAAGGTGCGTCAAGCGCTCGTGGGACTCGCGGAGCCCCGGTACCCGGGGGCGCGGCTCCGGCCGGGCAGCCCCGCCCACGCCGCCCATCAGGGAGTGAAGCGGCGCTTCTCGAGCAGCACGGCGGCGGTCTCGGTGCCGAGCATGTAGGCCGAGCGGAACGTTCCCTCGACTCCGACGCGGGCTCCCTGGCGCGGCACGCCGCCGCCCTGGCTCACGACCGCGAGCGACCCCGTCCCATCGTCCAGGCTGTAAGCGCCGTAGCCCAGCGCGCCGATCGAGCCCGTCACCTCGCCCGCCACCCGCACCGTCTGCTTGTCGAACCGCGACGGATCGTCCAGCAGCGTCTTGATCGGGGTCGCGGACGACTTGCAACCCGCGAGGCCGGCCAGTGCAAGGATCAACGTCGCGCGCCGGACCGTGGGCGAGAGGATTGCAAAATGCATGGCGCCTCCTGGGTGAAGGGGCAGCGAACCGGCCTCGAGTTGTCGGAGAGCGGGACGCTAACACCGGTCGAGGCACGGGCCAACTCCGGGATCCCCGCCGACCGGCGCGGTGGGCCGCGGGTTGAACCCCGATGCGGAATGCATGTCGCGAACGTGCTCCGGCGCGGTTCGGTTCTTGCCTAGGTCATTCCGACCGGCTCCCGCTGTGGGCCCAGCCGCCCGGCCGTCAAGGGAATGGAGGAGGACGAAACGATGAATGCCAAATGGATAGGTTCAGCCGCCCTGGCCTCGACCCTCACGCTGTTCACGGCCGGGCTGGCTCAGACCACGCCGCCCGGGGGTCCGGGAACGGACGCGAGCGAGGCGACGGCCGCCGGCTCCGAACGAGGCGACATCACGACCGACCATCCGGTGGCCGGGCACACCCGGGCCGAGAAGCGACTCTACCGGGTGATGGTGCGCGGCGAGCAGCTTTCCGCCAAGACCCGCGCGAAGTTCGAGGGACGTCTCGACGACGCCGCGGAGGTCGTGGACCGGCAGGCGAAGGAGAACGAGGCCGGCGTGGCGAGCCGCCTGTCGGCCGAGTTCGGCGTGTCCGCCCAGAGTCTGGTGGCGGAGCGCAACGCGCTCCACGCGTGGTGGGGCGAGCTCGTGATCGCCCACACGCTGGCTTCCAGCGCGCCGAACCGCATCGCCGCGAAGCAGGTGTTCCAGCTTCACGACCGCGAGGGCATGGGCTGGAGCCAGATCGCGCACGGCATGGGCTTCGACCTCAAGCAGACGGTGAGCGCCGTGGAGACCGAGTGCCGCGTAGCCACGGGCGCGATCGAGCCCGATGGAAAGGTGGCGTCGATCGGCGCGGGCCTCAACGAGGCGGCGGACCTCGAGGACGGATCCGCCTCCGGCGGGCCCTCGACCGCCAGGACGAGGACCGCCAACTAGTCCGGCGGGGGCCGCCTATCCGGGCTAGGGGACGCCTGCGGCACGAGCGCTCGGCGCGGCGCGGAGCACGTGACGCAGGGCTTCCCCGAGCTCGGGGAACCGGAACCGGAAGCCCGCCGCGACGAGCCGGGCGGGCAGCACACGCGCGCTCGAGAGCAGCATCTCGTCGGCCATCTCCCCGAGCAGCCCGCGCAAGGCGAACGATGGAACGCGGAAGGGCGTGGGCCGTCTCAGCGCGCCCCCCAGCGCCCGCGTGAAGTCGCCTTGCCGGACGGGCTCCGGAGCCGCGACGTTCACCGGGCCGCGCACCGACTCGCGCCCGAGCGCGAAGCGCATCACGGCCACGACGTCGTCGATCGCGATCCAGCTCCACCACGCCCGGCCCTCGGCGATTGGGCCGCCGAGACCGAGCCGGAACGGAACCAGCAGGCGGGCGAGCGCCCCTCCGCGCGAGGAGAGCACGAGCCCGAGGCGCGGGTGGACGACGCGCACGCCGCGCGCGGCCGCGGGGGAGGCGGCGGCCTCCCAGTCGCGCGCCAGCTCGGCCAGGAAACCGGTTCCCGGGGGACTCTCCTCGGTGAGCGACTCGTCGCCGCGGTTCCCGTAGTAGCCGATCGCCGAGACCGAAACCAGGACCCTGGGGGGGCGCTCGAGCCCCGCCAGCGCGCCGGCCAGGAGTCGCGTGGCCTCGACCCGGCTCGTCCGGATGCGGGCCTTGCGGTCGCGGGTCCACCGCCCGCCGGCGAGGCTCTCGCCAGCCAGGTGGAACACGGCGTCCAGGCCCTCCAGCGCCCGCGCGTCGATCGAGCGGGCGGCCGGGTCCCAGGCGATCTCGGCGCGGTCCCGCGGCGGCCGGCGCACCAGCCGCAGCACCTCGTGCCCGTCGCCCACGAGTGCCGGGACGAGCGTGCCCCCGATCAGACCGCTCGAGCCCGTCACCAGCACCCGCATCGCGACTGGCTCTGCCGACCTCTAGTGTCCTCGGGACACTACGCCGGAGCCCGCCTCTCCAGCGCGCCCATGAAGGCCTTGAGCATGTCCACCGGGACCGGGAAGATGGTCGTCGAGTTGTTCTCGGTGGCGATCTCGGCCAGGGTCTGGAGGTAGCGGAGCTGGATCGCGGTCGGCTCGCGTCCGATCACGGCCGCCGCCTCGGCTAGGCGAGCGGCCGCCTGGTACTCGCCCTCGGCGTTGATGACCTTGGCCCGCCGCTCGCGCTCCGCCTCCGCCTGGCGGGCGATCGCCCGCTGCATCTCCTGCGGCAGGTCGACGTTCTTGACCTCGACCGTCGAGACCTTGACGCCCCACGGCTCGGTCTGCCGGTCGATCACCTGCTGGAGCGCCTGGTTCTGTTTCTCGCGCTCGGCCAGCAGCTCGTCGAGCTCGGCCTGGCCGAGGATCGAGCGCAAGGTGGTCTGGGCGATCTGCGAGGTGGCGTAGAGGAAGTTCTCGACTTCGATCACCGCCTCCTGGGCGCTGATCACCTTGAAGTAGATCACCGCGTTCACCTTCACCGAGACGTTGTCCTTGGTGATGATGTCCTGCGGCGGCACGTCCATGGTGACGGTCCTCAGCCCCACCTTGACGGCGCGGTCCACGAGCGGGATCAAGAGCACCAGGCCCGGACCTCGCTCGCCGATGACGCGCCCGAGCCGGAACACCACCAGCCGCTCGTACTCGCGCACCACCCGGACCGCGTTGGCGAGAATGACGATCCCGATGAACACGACGAAGAACGCGAACGACCCTACGACAGCTGTCATGAATGCGCCTCCTTGGCCGCCGGCCGCACCCGCAGCGTCAGCCGGTCCAGCCCGGTGATCTCCACTTCGGTTCCCGCTTCGATCACGCTGTCGCCGCGGGCGTTCCAGCGCTGGTCGCCGAGCCTCACCCACCCCTCGGGGGCGAGCCGCTCGACCACCACGCCGTGCGAGCCGATCAGGCCCGCCGCACCGGTCAGCACCCGGCGCCTCTGCGCCCTGAGCCCCGCCGAGACGATGAACAGGAAGAACGCGCTGGTCGCCGCGGTGCCGCCGAGGATCAGGCCCCACGACAGCCGCGTGGTCTCGCCCTGGAACAGAAACAGCGAGCCCAGCAGCAGCGAGATCACGCCCCCCGCCGCCAGCAGGCCGTGGCTGTGCACCTTGATCTCGGCGAGGAAGAACACGATGGCGAGCAGGATCAGCGCCACGCCCGCGGTGTTGACCGGCAAGGTCGAGAGCGCGAAGAAGGCCAGGATGAGGCAGATGCCGCCCACCACGCCAGGCAGGATGGCGCCCGGGTTCTGGAGCTCGAACAGCAGCCCGTAGAAGCCCAGCATGAGGAGGATGTAGGCGATGTTCGGATCGGCGAGGATCCCGAGCGCGCGCTGGCGCAGCCCGGGCTCGATGCGGTCGGCGGGCAGGCCTCGAATCCTGAGAGTCCGGGTCTCGGCGCCACGCCTCCACTTGCGGCCGTCGGCCTTGGCCAGGAGCTCCGGAAGGGTCGCGGCGACGAAGTCCACTACGCCGAGGCTCACCGCCTCGGTCTCGCTCGCCGCCACGGCGCGCCGCACCGCCTGCTCGGCCCACTCGACGCTGCGCCCGCGCTGCGCCGCGACGGTGCGCGCGAACGCCGCCGCGTCGCTGGTGGCCTTGCGCGCCAGCGTCGAGTCCATCGGGCCCTGGAGGCTGATGGGCGTGGCGGCGCCGATGTTGGTGCCCGGCGCCATCGCGGCGATGTCCGCCGCCATGACCACGAACACGCCGGCCGAGGCAGCGCGCGCCCCGCTCGGCGCCACCCAGGTGAGGACCGGGACCTGCGAGGACAGGATCCGCTTCACCATGTCGCGCATGCTGGATTCCAGCCCGCCCGGCGTGTCGACCTCCAGCACCACCGCCCGATAGCCCTCGCGCTCGGCGCGGCCGACCGCGCTGGAGAGCGCCTCCGCCATCACCGGGGACACCGTGCCCTCGAGCCTCACGACCAGCAGTCGCCCCTCGCCCCGCGGGGCGGCGTGCGCGGCGCCAAGGGCGAGCAACGCCAAGGCCCCCGCCGCCAGCGCACCGTGGCGCGCGCCGAGCCGGCTCGCGACGCCCCTCACGATCCGTCCCCCCGGCTCTCCCGGCGCCGGGTCGCGAGCCGCCACGCCTCGAGGTACTTGAGGCCGCTCCCGGTGTTGAAGAGCACCACGCGATCCTCCGGCGACACCAGACCCTCCTCGCGCGCCCGGCGCAACCCCGCCAGCGTCGCGCCGCCTTCCGGACACGCGAAGCATCCCGCCGCGCGGGTCAGGTCCATCATGCCGTCGAGCATCGCCTCTTCGCTCACCTCGAGCGCCGCGCCCCCGGTCTCGCCGATCGAGGTCAGGATCAGCTCGTCCGCGAACGGCGCCGGCACCCGGAGCCCGCTCGCGAGCGTGGCCGCTCCCGCCCACCGCTCGATCCGCTTGGCTCTGGTCCGCACCGCGCGCACCACCGGCGCACAGCCCTGCGACTGTACCGCAACCAGCCGGGGGGTCGCCCCCTCGATCCAGCCCAGGCTCCGGAGCTCGAGGAACGCGCGCCACATGCCGACCAGTCCGGTGCCACCGCCGGTAGGATAGAAGATGACTTCGGGAGGCCGCCACCCGGTCTGCTCGGCGATCTCGTGACCCAGGGTCTTCTTGCCTTCGAGGCGGAACGGCTCCTTGAACGTGGCGACGTTCCACCACTCCGGGGACGGAGCCCACTCGCGCAGGGCCACGGCGGCCTCGGCGATGGTGCCCGGGACCTGCCGGACCTCGGCGCCGAGGGCGCGCTGCTCGAGCACGAACGCCTCGGGAGTGTCCTCGGGGACGGTGATGCGACACGCCAGGCCGGCCGCCGCCGCGTAGGCGGCCGCCGCACTCCCCGCGTTGCCCGCCGAGGGCAGCGCCACGGCGCGCTTCCCCAGCGCCAGCGCGCCGTTCGCAGCCAGCGCCAGGCCGCGCGCCTTGAACGACTGGGTCGGGTTCCCGGCCTCGTCCTTGACCCACAGCTCGCGCACCCCCAGCTCGCGCGCGAGCCTCGGGAGCCCGAGCAGCGGGGTTCCTCCCTCGCCGAGGCGCAGCTCGGGCCGTGGCTCGGCGAACGGCAGGAGCGCGCGATATCGCCACAGGTCCTTGCCACCGCGGTCGAGGTCGCGAGGGCTCGCCGTCCTCGCGACCTTCGCCAGATCGTAGCGCGCCACCAGCGGCTTGCCGCACGCGGGGCAGGTAGGCTCGGGGGAGCCCGGCGACACCTGGCGCCCACACGCCGCGCACTCGAATCCCAGGAGCGCCGGATTGAACTGCGAGCTCACGGCGGGCCCTCGGCCTCGAGCTCGGCGCGCAGCTTGAGATACGAGGCGTGGCGGCGAGCCGCGATCAGGCCCGCCGCCACTCCCTCGCGCACCGCGCACTGGGGCTCGCGGTCGTGCTGGCAGTTGGCGAAGCGGCACTCGCCGAGGAAGCGGCGGAAATCGGGATAGGACTGGTCCAGGTCGCGCGGACCGATTCCCCACAGGGCGAAGGTCCGCACTCCGGGAGTGTCGATCAGCTCGAGATCGGGCTCGGGGCGCAGCAACCACGCCGCCGTGGTGGTTTGGCGGCCCTTGCCGGTCTTCGGGTTCACGCTCGCCGCGAGCAGGTTGAGCTCCGGGACCAGCGCGTTGAGCAGCGTGCTCTTCCCCACTCCCGAGTGTCCGACGAACAGGCTGCGCCGGCCCCGGCACGCCTGGCGCAGGTGATCGGCGCCTTCACCGCTCTTCGCGCTCGCCGGCTGCCCCGGGTAGCCCGCGCGGGCGTAGTCGGCGAGCACGACCAGGGCGAGGTCGCGGGAGCCGAGGTCGATCTTGTTGATCACGATCCGCGCCGGGATCCCGGCATGCTCGGCCTGGCACAGGACGCGGTCCGCGAAGTTCGGCTTGAACTCGGGCTCCAGCACCGAGGCCACCAGCACCACTTGGTCGACGTTCGCCGCCACCACCTGCTCCGCCGGTCGCCGCCCCGCCGCGCACCGGGAGAAAACGTTGCGGCGCGGAGCCACCGCCACCACCACGGCGCGGCCGCGATCCGTCTGGAAGTGGACGCGGTCCCCGACCACGACCGCGTTGCCGAGCGCCTTGCTGGAGCCGCGCAGGCTGCCCTTCACGGTGCCCTCGAGCGGGGGACCGTGGCCGGGCATCAAGATGCACGAGCCGTAGTCGACCCGCGCCACCACGGCCTCGTGGAGGTCTGCCCGAGGCGGCGAGGTGGCGGGCACTAACGAGAGTCGCCCATCTTTAGTGACACTACGTCCAGCCTCCCGGCCCGTGCAGCGGCAAGAGCACGGTGAACCTCGCCCCCTCGCCCGGCGGGCTCTCGGCGAGCAGGCGGCCGCCGTGGTTCTGCACGATGCGGTACGACGTGGCGAGCCCCAGCCCGTGACCCTGGGGCTTGGTGGTGAAGTGAGGCTCGAAGATGTGCGCCAGGTTCGAGGGAGCGATCCCCGGCCCGCAGTCCGTCACCACCAGGCGGACCTGCCGGGCGCGCTCGTCGGTCTGGCTCGTCACCCCGATCGCCTTCTTCCCGTTGGAAGCCTCCTTCATCGCGTCGGCCGCGTTCATGAACAAGTTGAGCAGCACCTGCTGGAGCTGGCCCGGGTCGGCCCGCAGCTCGGGTCCCGGCTCGCCCAGGGACAGCTCCCATTCGACGCCGTCGAAGCGGTTCTGCGTCCGCACGAACTCGATCGATCGCTGGATCAGCGCGTTGACGTCGACCCGCTCGATGACCAGCTGGGCGTGGGAGAAGTCCATGAGCCCCTTGGACAGCGCCTCCATGCGACTCGTCTGGTCGAGAATGATCTGGGCATGGCGCCCGGCGTCGGCGAAGATCTCGCGCTCGGCGTCCTTCTTGATCATCTGGGCGCGGCCCTTGATCGCCACCAGCTGGTTGCGGAGCTCGTGCCCGATCTCCGCCGCCATCTCGCCCTTGGCGGCCATGCGCTCCCGATGGATGAGCTGCTGCTGGGCGGTCTGGAGCTCGAGGTACCGGCGGTGGGATTCGTTGATCATCTTGAGCGGGGCGTAGAACAGCAGGACCCCGGCGTATCCGATCGACTTGAACGAAACCACCATGAGAGGGCTGAGAAGGAACGCGGCGGCGTCCTCGAGCAGCCGCTCGGTGTAGAACCAGTCCTCGCGCAGCACGCGGAGGTAGCGGCGCTCGGTCGACCACGCCACCGCGACCGCCACCAGCGCGCGGTTGACCAGCAGGTAGGCGGCGAACAGGCCGAGGGTGGGAAGCGCCAGGCGGGTCACCGTCGCCTGCCCGCTCGCCAGCGACCCCAGCGACTCCAGTCCCTCGCGCGGCCCGCCGAGCAGGGCGAACGCGCCGGTGGCGACCCACATCGTGATCACCATCTGCGAGGCGTTGAAGCCGGCTCGCACCCAGGGCTTCCGCTGCACCATCAGCTCGGCGACGATGCTGCTCGCCGAGACGATCCACATCGAGGGGCCCTGGCCCCAGAGCACCGCGGTGGCGAGACCGGCGGCCGACGCCATGCTGACGGTGCCGGCGCCCGACAGGGTGGTGAGCCAGAGGCTCTCCGAGACGGCGCAGAACGCGGCCCACGCGAGATAGTGGCCCCACCGGCCCTCGAGATCGATCGGCGCCGAGAAGGCCAGGAGGGCGATCGCCGTGGCCCCGACCAGCGCCACGTAGAGGCGGAGGCGGAGGCTCACGCCCGGCCCCCGCGCCGCGACCGGCTCGCGCCGGCGGGCGAGGCGCGTTCCGCGGGCACGACCCCCAGTCCCGGCCGATCCGAGAGCACGATGCGGCCCTTCTCCCGCGGGGCGCCGTCGAAGGGGTCGCGGGCCAGCAGCCAGTGGCCGTCCAGGTCGAGGTAGTCGGCGAGCGGGGCCAGTTGGGCCGCGGCCGAGAGCGCGAGGCTCGACTCCACCATCGATCCGAGCATCACCTTCATGCCGTGCGCCCGCGCGGCGTGGAGGGTGCGCAGCATCTCGCGGATGCCGCCCGACTTCATGATCTTGAGGTTCACGCCGTCGACCCGCCCGGCGAGGTTCGCGATGTCGCCCGCGGAGTGGACGCTCTCGTCCGCGAACACCGGGATCGGGCTGCGCTCGCGCACCCAGCGCAGACCGTCCAGATCCTCGCGCGGCACCGGCTGCTCGACCAGCTCGATCCCGAGCGGCTCGATCGCGCGCAGCACGCGCACCGCCTCGGAGGCGTTCCAGGACGTGTTGGCGTCGATCCGGATGCTGCCCGAGTAGCGGCGCCGGATGCGCCTCAGGTTGTCGACGTCGCCCGGTCCCCCGAGCTTCACCTTGAGCATCGGGAAGTCGATCAGGGTCTCGAGCTTCTTCTCCATCTCCTCGGGGGTCGCGAGGCCGAGGGTCACGCACGACAGCGGCGTGGTGGCGGGATCCAGGCCCAGGAGCCTCCACACCGGAAGGCCGAGCCGCTTGCCGATCCAGTCGTGGAGCGCCATCTCGATGGCCGCCCGCGCCGCGCGATGAAAGTGCAGCACGCCCTCGAGCCGCCGCTCGATCGCCTCCAGCGCGAAGGGGTCGTCGCCGAGGTGGGGCGCCCATTCGGCGATCGCCGCCTCGACCAGCGCCTGGCTCTCTCCGTAGTAATGGGAAGGCGCGGCCTCGCCGAGGCCGGTGAGCCCGCCGTGCTCGATCCGGACCAGCGTGTTGGCGTGGCGGCGCCGCCCCCCGAGCGCGATCCGGAACTCGTAGGTGGTCTCGAGCTCGAGAGGCTCGTGCTTCAGCCGCAAGCTCCCTCCTCGATCGCGTCCGCCAGGCGAGCCGCACCGAAGCGCACCGGATCGGTCGCGGGAACGCCCAGCTCGCGCTCGGCCGCCTCGCAGGCCGAGCGGGCGGCCGCCCCGTCCAGCCCCAGCGTGTTGAGCGAGGCCGCCACCACCGAAGCCGGGCTCACCCAGCTCGCGGCGGCCTCGTAGGCGAGCCGGAGCTCGGCCAGGGCGGGAATCCGCGGGCCCGAGTCCCGTTCCTCCGAGACCCGGATGCGGTCGCGCCCCTGATGGTGACAGAGCACGAGAGCCCTGGGACACACACCGTGCATCAGGGCCAGAGTCACTCCCGAGTAGCCTGGATGATGGAGGGCTCCCTGTCCTTCCACCAGCACCACGTCGGCGCCGGCCCCCGCGGCCTCGAGCACCAGCGACTCGGCGGCGCCGGCCACGAAGTCGGCCGGAACGGCGTCCACCGCCACGCCGCGATCCGCGATCATGATGCCGGTCTGCCCGGTCGCCACGAAGGTGGCGTGAACCGAGCGCTTCACCAGCTCGCGCTCGATCTCGAGCGCGGTCGTCATCTTGCCTACGTTGCAGTCGCTCCCGACCGTGAGCACCACCAGCGGGGCCACGCGGGCGGCCCGGCCGGTGGCCACCCGCCGCGCCTCCGGCGGGCGCCTGAGGTCGTGGATCCGGCCCCCTCCCTGGCGCGCCGCCGCGGCCAGCTCGGGATCGTCACCGAGGAACGCGTGCAGGCCCGAGATCACGTCCCAGCCGCGCTCGAGCGACCCGCGCACCCGCTCGCGCCACACCTCGGGAAGCGCACCCCCCTGGGGCGCGATGCCGATCAGCAGCGAGTCGGCGCCGCGCGCGGCGGCCTCCTCGAGATTCGCCACCACCGGAGTCTCCCCTCCCGAGCCGACGCAGGAGTCCGCCGTCCGGCCGGCACGGGTCGAATCGATCACCGCCGCCACCTCGTCTCCCCGGTAGCGCAGCACCCCGACCGCGGTCTTGGCCTCGAGGGCAGTGAAGCATCCCTCCGCGAGGATGGCCAGGCGCCGGCGTCTCCCGAGCATCAGCGCAAGGATTCGTAGACCCGGATGTAGCGGCCGACCATCTCGTCTGTGCCGAAGCGCTCGCGCGCGACGCGGCGCGCGCGCCGCCCCATGGTCCGCCGCAAGGACTCGTTGCCGAGCAGCCGGAGCACCGAGCTCACGAACCCGGCGATGTGGCCCGGGTCGTGGAGGAACCCGGTGACCCCGTGCTCCACCACCTCGGGCAGGCCTCCGACGTTGGAGGCCACCACCGGCACCTCGGCGCTCATCGCTTCCAGCGCCACCAGGCCGAAGCTCTCCGAGGAGCTCGGCAATAGGAACACATCGGCGAGCGGGAGCAGCTCCTCCATGCAATCCTGATTGCCCAGGAACAGCACGTCGCGCTCCAGGCCGAGCTCGCGCGTGAGCTGCTCGGCGGCCGCTTTCTCCGGACCGTCGCCGATCATGACCAGCTTCGAGGGCACGCGGGTGCGGACCTCGGCAAAGACCTGAATCACGGCCGGTATGTTCTTGACTTGGCGGAAATTGGACGCGTGCATCAGGACCCTGCTCTCGGGCGGGGCAAGCCTCAGCGTGGAGCGCTTGCGAGGGGCGAACAGCTTCGGATCGACGAAGTTGTAGATCACCTCGATCTCGCGGGTGATGCCGAAGGTGGCCTCGGCGCGCTCCTTCAGGAACCGGCTCACCGCCGTCACGCGGTCGCTCGACTGGATGCTGAACTGTGTGATGCGGAAGAACGCCGGCTCCACCCCCACGACCGTGATGTCGGTGCCGTGGAGCGTGGTGACGACACCGAGCTGGCGGGGCAGGAGGAGCTGGCGCGCCAGGTAGGCGCTAGCCGCGAACGGCATGGCGTAGTGGACATGAAGGAGGTCGAGGTCGTAGTTCTCCACTACCTCCACCATCTTGGTCGCGAGCGCCAGGTTGAGCGGCGTCTGATCGAACACCGGATAGCTCGCGGCCACCGCCTCGTGGAAGAACACGTTGGCCTCGAAACGGCGCAGGCGCGAGGGCAGCCGGTGAGCGACGAAGTGCACCTCGTAGCCGCGGCGGGCCAGCGCGAGCCCGAGCTCGGTTGCGACCACGCCGCTCCCGCCGAAGTGCGAGTAGCAGGTGATCCCGATCCGCCCGGGCCGGCGCCGGCGCCGCGAGGGAACCGCGCGCTCGCGCCCCCGGCCCCTGGGGCCGGGGCGGCCGTCTCCCGCAGCCGTGCGGCTCCGCTCGGATGCGGCGGTACGCCCTCTCCCGCCTCCCGCGGCCTTGACGGAGGCGGCGCGCGCTGCCCCGAGGCGGGTTCT
>VBOT01000209.1 GCA_005893225.1 Candidatus Eiseniibacteriota bacterium | reverse complement strand
CTTGACGCCGAGATCTATTCCTACGCCCGGTCCAAGGGGCTCTTCGCCGGCATCTCGCTCGAGGGCGCGCGGGTCAGCACGGACCGGAACGCGATCCGCAGGTTCTACGGCACGGACGTCGACCCCAAGGAGATCCTCTTCAGCCACAAGGTGCCGACGCATCCCGCGGCGGCACAGAAGTTCCTGGAGGTCTTGCCGACGACGGGAGAACACGCCGCCAACCCTTGAACGGCATCCGCCGGCTGAGATTCGCCAGGAGAGCAGCGGCGGTCCCTCGGCCTTGTGCAAACCATTCAACACACAGCGCACCGGCCTCAGCTCGCCTATGGGCCGGTTTTCCTGTCGATCCGCTCCCACATAGCCCGCAAACGCAGGCATGAAGTCGACGGCGATGGAGCGTCTGGACAGGACCCGCCTTGGCCAGAGTCCAAGAAAGAGCGGCGGTGCTCAACTTGCCGCTCCCAATGCGTTACCGCCGGACGCAAGGTGGGGGCGTGCCCGACTCAAGCGGGAGTCAAGTCCGGCAGAGGACACTCTTGCCTGGAACCAGCAATCAAGGGTCTCGCGGGCTTGGGCAAGGTGGCCTGAGTCGTACCTCCGTGAAGGAGCAGCCCTCCCGCCCAGGGCAGTGGAGGTATTCTGGCATGTGGTTCATCGCAGTATCCCGCACACTCGGCCGGGTCGGGATGGTCGCGACCCTGGTCATAGGGGGATGTTCGTCGTCTCCGGGGCGGATCACACGCTGTGAACCGGGCGGAGGGGTCGCGCCGCCGCGGCCCGCCTACCCCATGCACCAGGAGGATCCGGCCTGGTCGCGCCAAGGGCTGATCGCCTTCCGGGATAACGGAGTGGTCTGCGTTTGGTCAAGCGGCTCGTACCACACAGATTCTGCGCTGTCTGGCCTGTGGATCCTCGATCCGGAGACATTGGAGAAGCGCCGCTTGCTGCCGGACGGCTATTCCCCGGCCTGGGCGCCGGACGGGCAGCAACTGGCCTTCGAGGCCGACAAGCAGATCTACACGGTGAGCCGGGACGGCACCGCGCTTCGCCGTCTGACCGAGAGCGGCGAAAACTTCCTTCCGGCCTGGTCACCCGATGGCGACTCCATCGCTTACGACTCGGACGCGGCTGATCCGACCCGGCCCTACGCCATCTGGGTGATGGCCGCGGATGGCAGTGGTCGGCGCCTCCTGATCCCGACCGCGCGCATGGCCGACTGGCATCCCGACGGCCAGCGCCTGGTGTGCGTGGGTTATTGGGACAGCGCGGGCACAGGACTCCGCGGCATCCTGACCTTCGACCTCCGGACCGCTGTCAAGACAATGCTGTGGCGGACTGGCCCGTCCGACCTCCTCGGTTTTCCCCGGTATTCCCCGGACGGCCGCCGCATCGCCTTCAACTACCAAAGCTCCAGCCCCGGGGCGGTGCCGCAGGTGTGGGTGATGAATGCCGACGGCACGAGCCCGCGGCCGCTCACCCCCTCCGCCGGCTCGCAGCCGTCCTGGTCGCCCACCGGCGACGCGATTGCCTTCACCAAGGAGGACTGGATGAGGAACGACCCAACTAATGGCGTCCTGTGGATCCTGGAGCTGGCCAGTGGCCGTGCCTCTCAGCTCACCCAAAAGTGGGCGGAGCGGTGCCCCCGCCTCCCAGGACGCAGGCGCCTGCGCTAAGTTTCAGGTGTCTACGTGACCCACCCTCCCGGAGATTCATTGCGCCTCGACCGCCCCTCGCTCGCCGTCGCCGCATTCCTCGCTCTGGCACTCCTCGCTCCTTCCTGCGCTCGCGCGCCGCGAGGTGAGCGCGCGGTGCGAGGAGAGATCAAGCGGCAACTCGGCCAGGGCTTCCGCCTGTTCCGCCGCCCGACCGTCGACGCCGACGACCTGCAACCCCTGGTGCGGCGCTTCTATCGCGGGCGCGGGTTCCGGCCCGCCTGGACTTCCGGCCGCGGACCGACGGCCGACGCCCGCCTGCTGCGGCGCGCACTCGACCAGGCCCCTCGGGAAGGTCTCGACCCGTCAACCTACGCGCTCGGGCGCATCGACTCGTTGATGAAGCGAGCCACCCCCCGGTTCCTCGGCCCCCGGACGCCGACGCGCAGCCTGGCGGCGCTCGACCTCCTGCTGACCCGCGCGTTCCTCGGCTTCGCCGCGCACCTCTCGACCGGCCAGGTCGATCCCCGGGCCCTACCGGCGGACTGGCACGTGCGAAGGCGCCGCGTGAACCTGGTGGCGATCTTGAGCGACTCGCTCCACGCCCACCACGTCCCCGAGGCCTTAGCCGCGATGCCGCCGCGCGATCCGCGCTACGCGGCGCTAGGGGGGGCGCTCGAGCGCTACCGGGCGATCGCGGCGGCGGGCGGCTGGTCGCCCATTCCACCCGGCCCCACGCTCCGCCGCGGACAGCACGGGCCGCGCGTCGTGGCGCTGCGCGCGCGTCTCGCCCGGGCGGGCGACCTGCCTCCCCAGGGCTCGCGCTCCGCGGTCTTCGACGGCGAAACCGAGGCAGCGCTGCGGCGCGTTCAGGAGCGGCTCGGCCTCACCCCCGACGGCGTGGCGAAGGCCCAGGACCTGGCGGCGCTCAACGTGCCGGTCGAGCGTCGCGTGCGCCAGATCGAGCTCAACATGGAGCGCTGGCGCTGGGTCCCGGACAGCCTCGGGGATTCGTACCTGATGGTGAACATTCCCGCCTTCGCCCTGGAGCTCTACGAGCAGGGGAAGCCAGCCCTGACGTCGCGCGTGGTGGTCGGCAAGCAATTCAGCCCCACACCGATGTTCAGCGACCGGATCACCTACCTGGTGATCAACCCGAGCTGGTACCTGCCCGCGAGCATCATCGCGCGAGAGGTGCTCCCCGCCATGATGCAGGACCGGTCCTACCTCAAGCACACCGGGATCAGGGTCTTCGACTCTCCTCACCCGGACGCCCGCGAAGTCGACCCCGCCAAGGTGAACTGGTCGTCCTTGGACTGGGACACCTCCTCGACCCAGCCATTCCCGTACTCCTTCCGCCAGGAGCCCGGGCCCCAAAACCCGGTCGGCCACGTGAAATTCATGTGCCCGAACCAGTTCGATGTCTACCTTCACGACACGCCGGCCGGCCACCTGTTCAGCCAGAGCGAGCGGGACTTCAGTCACGGGTGCGTGCGGGTGGAGCATGCGGTCGAGCTGGCCGAGCGGCTGCTCGAGGGAGTGCCGGGGTGGAGCCGCGCCGAGCTGCTGGCGGCCTTCGCCTCCAGCATGCGCGACTCGGCGGTGCGCTTGCCGCAGCCGATGCCGGTGCACCTCTTCTACTGGACCGCGTGGGTGGACGATCGTGGCCGCGTGCAGTTCCGGGACGACGTCTACGGGCTGGATCGCGTTCTGGAGGAGGCTTTGGGGCACCGGCGTCCGCTCTGAGGTGCGAGGCGGTTCACGCGTCCCGAGATGGAGGCCATCACCCGGCCGTCCGACGCTCTCCGCCCGGCCGAGGGACTCGCCCCGGGGCGAGTCCCGACCGTTCGCCCCGAGGTCCCGACGCTGACGCTCTACGCGGCGGGCGCTGCCGAGTCCTCGGCCTCCTTGATGACGACGCTGTCCGTGCCGTCGGTCTCGGTGAGCTTGACCCCGATCACTTCCTTGCGCGACGTGGGAACGTTCTTGCCCACGTAGTCGGCCCGGATCGGGAGCTCGCGATGGCCGCGGTCGATCACCACCGCGAGCTGGATCGAGCGCGGGCGGCCGAAGTCGATCAGCGCGTCCATCCCGGCGCGAATGGTGCGGCCGGTGTAGAGCACGTCGTCCACCAGCACCACCACCTTGCCGTTGATGTCCACCGGAATGTCGGACGATCCCACCACCGGCTGGTGGGACACGGTCGACAGGTCGTCCCGGTAGAGGGTGATGTCGAGGCTCCCCTGGGCTGGAACCCTGCCCTCGAACTCGCCGATCCTCTGCGCGAGGCGCGACGCGATCGGCACGCCGCGACGCCGGATCCCGACCAGAACCAGGTCGTCGACGCCCTTGTTGCGCTCGACGATCTCGTGGGCGATCCGCGTGATGATCCGGCGCAGACCGTCGGCGTCGACGATCTCGGCCTTCTCCTTGAGCACCATGAGCCCTCCCGGGGCTTCGCACTGGTTGCCATGCGCCCGTGCCCGACCAAGGGGCGGGGCGAGGAGTCCGGCGGAACGATACCGAGCGGCCCGCCCCCCGGCAAGCTGCGACGGGCGGCTACTTCACCACCACCACCTCGATCGCCCCCGACCGCCTGAGCACGTTGATACCGACGTCGTGTTCGTGCCGCTCGATGACGAGGTCGACGGAGGCCTCACCTGCCCTCAGATGGCGGAGGCGCACCACTTCCAGGAACGGCGGCAGGGCGGGCTGGCGGAAGCACACGCGCGAGCCCGCGCCGTCGATCGAGAGCCCGAGGCACGCCTGGAGCAGCATGAAGGGCGCCCCGGTCGCCCAGGCCTGCGGCGAGCACGCCACCGGGTAGAGCGTCGGCCCCT
>VBOT01000207.1 GCA_005893225.1 Candidatus Eiseniibacteriota bacterium | reverse complement strand
TGAGACCTGGTCCGCATTGGTCAGACCGGTGTTCCAGCGGGTCATCGCCCGGAACCACTCCAGCCCGAGCGCGTAGCGCCCCGCCTTGAAGCGGAGCATGCCGTCGACCTCCCGGTTAACCTGGCGGGCGAGCTGGCGCTGGAGCGCGGGAAGGTTCGGGTTGTCTTCTGGGAACTGGGCCTCGTCCGGGTCGTCGATTCCGAAGAAGCCCCACAGGCTCCAGTTCGGGGTGAAGTCGTAACCGGCCTGTCCCCAGGCGCCCCAGCCCCGCACGTTCCCCTGCTGGGTGATGTGGGCGAACTGCTGTCCGAGCGCCTTCCCGTAGTAGTAGTTCCCGTGCAGCGTGAGGCGGCCCGGCGCCAGGTTCCCGCCGGCCTCGAAGCCCAACGCCGTCAGGTTGTCGCCCTTGACGCCGGTGCCGCTCGTGTCCTTCCAGTCGGCGTGGCCCACGGCGTAGAGGACCCAGTTGAGCCGGGCCTCGAGCTGGGGAAGCCCGGAGGCCTCACCGTTGCCGATGGCAGCGGGTGTGTCCTCACCCGGGGTGGCCGGTCCCGAGCCCTTGAAGGCGGCGAGCTGGAGCTGGGCGCTGGCCGGGCCCCCGGGAGCGACGAGATCCCGATAGAAGTAGACCCCCGGGAAGCGCCAGCCCACCATGCCCGCCGAGCCGTAGCCCAGTGGGAATGCTATGTGAGACAGGGAAACGGGCACCTCGCCGAACATCGGCGACCAGTACTGACCGATCCGCAGCGTGGTCCGGCCGTTCGAGAGGTCAGCATAGGCCAGGCGGGCCCGAACGCGGGGTTGCTCGTCCCCGAAGGGCGGCGCGTCCTGGCCGCCGAAGAAGTCGGTCTCGACCACACCCCGGGGGGCCCAGCTCCCCAGCACCGGCTCGCCCTTGAAGTCGAAGGAGATGCGGGTGTTCCGGATGTCGCCGTCGGCGAAGGTCTTGTCGGTTTTGAGCTCGGTCTGGGCGGCCCATTCGGCGTTCTGTCCCTGGCCGAAGCCCCCGAAGCGCTGGCGGTCCGTGAAGAGGGTGGAGTTGATGAAGCCGCTGATGGTGAGCGTCTCGCCCTCCCCCAGCTTGAGCACCTCCTGGGCGGAGGCGGGAGCGGCAGCGCCGAGCATCATGACGATTGCGACCCAGGAGAACCACGCTGCTGGCGTTCTCATGGATTCCCCTTCGCACGACGGGCGGCTACACGAGGGGCTACCCCGAACCCCATTCCGGCGCGGGCCCGAATGGGGCTGGATACGACTTTGTTATCCCTTGACCGCCCCGACAGTGAACCCTTGGATGAACCGGTCAATAAAAAGATTGTAGATAATGGCGAGCGGGATGCTGGTGAACAGGGCCGCCGCCATGAGGGCCCCCCAGTGGTACACGTCCCCCCGGACCAGGGCGATCGGAACGCCCAGGCTGACGGTCATCTTCTGCACCGAACTGATGAAGGTCAGGGCGTACACGAACTCCTGCAAGACCAGCGTGAACGTGAAGACCACCACGGTCAGGATCCCGGGGACGATCAGACGGGGCACGACCCCGAGGATCACGGCCAGGCGGCTGTACCCGTCGATCATGGCCTGCTCCTCGATCTCCCAGGGAACCGAGCGAAGAAACCCCATGACCAGCCAGGTGCAGAACGGGATCGTCATGGTCGGGTAGATCAGGATCAGTGAGCCCAGTGAGTTCTGGAGATGGAGGAGCGAGACGAGACGGGAGAACGGGATGAACAGCAGGGTCGGAGGGATCAGATAGGTGAAGAAGATCCCCATCCCCAACCGTTCCCCCCACCGACCGGAGAGCCGCGCCAGGCTGTAGCCTGCCGGCACCGCCACCACGACCGTGATGAGGACAGCGGCCACCACGACCACCAAGGTGTTCAAGACCCAGCGCGGGAAGTCGGTCTGGGTGAGGAGCAGACGCACGTGCTCGAGCGTCGGGGGGTCGTTGAAGATCCAGGGCACGTGCCTGAGGTCCGAGGCGCCGACATAGAGGTCCCGGTTCTGCTTTAGCGCGGTGACGACCATCCAGTAGAAGGGGAAACCGGCGAAGATCATGAACCCCAGCGCGGCGGCATAGAGCGCCGCCCGGTTGAGCGCCCGTCTCAGCCCGATCCTGATCACCGCGCCCCCACCTCCGCGCGGCGGGCCACGCGCAACATCCCGACCGCCACCAGGATCAGGAAGGGGAGCAGGAAGACGCCGATCGCCGCCCCCTGCCCCAGATCGGCTCCCAGGATCCCGCGCTGGAACGCCAGTGTGGGAAGCACGTGCGTCGCGTTGGCCGGGCCTCCGCCGGTGAGGATGTAGACCACCCCCAGGTCGGTCGCCGTGTAGACCACGCCGAAGAGCACGGCGACGGCGACCACGGGCAGGAGCAGCGGCAGCTCGATCCGGAGCAGCCGCCGCCAGAACCCGGCCCCGTCCACGATCGCCGCCTCCACGACATCCTGGGGAATCGAGGACAGCCCCGCCAGCACGATCACGGTCGCGAACGGGAAGATCCGCCACGCCTGCACGATGATGATCGCCAGGAGCGCGAGGACGGGATCTCCGAGCCAGTACAGCCAGCCGGGGAGCAAGCCGGCGACCTTGAGCGTCCAGTTGATCACGCTGAAGGTGGAATCGAAGATCCAGGTCCACGCGATGGCCGCCAGCGAGACCGGCACCGCCCACGGCAGGAGCAGGACGAAGCGGGCGAAGCGCTTCCCCGGGAAGGCGGCGCGGAAGACCTGGGCGGCTCCCGTGGCCAGGACGACCGCGAGCGCCTGGGATGCCAGCGTCACGATCGCCGTGTTCCGGAGCGCCTTGAGGAAGATGGGATCGGCGACGATCGCGGCGTAGTTCCGGAGGCCCACCCACCCGAAGTGGAGGCTGCCGGCGGTCGCGTCGGTGAAGCTCAGCACGATCGCGAGCGCGAAGGGAATTCCCACCAGCGCGAGCACGTAGGCCAGGGAGGGCGCGAGCATCGCGGCGCCCAAGATGTCGTCGCGGTCGGCCAGGGTGCGCCGGCGCGTCACGGCGCGCGCCTCGCGCCGGTCTCGGCGTCGAAGCACCGCAGCATCCGCTTCTGAACCGCGAATTCCTGCGCCTCTCCCTCCGGGATCGCCATGGTGATGGTCCCGGGAAGCTTGGCAATGATCGTGGAGTCCGAGGCGCCGCTGCCGGGGATCGATCCATACACGTAACGGTCGGACCCCAGGTACTCCACGCGCCTCACGTGGAAACGGAAGGTGCGCAGGTCCTCACCGGGACCGAACACGTTGCGGGGCAAGAATTGCTCGGGACGAAACCCGAGCAGCGTCCGCGGCGGGCGGCCGTCTCCCAGGTCGAGCAGGTTCATGGGCGGCTGGCCGACGAAGGTCGCGACGAACGTGTCGACCGGCTCCTCGTAGACCTCCCGGGGCGTTCCCAGCTGCCGCACCCTCCCGCGGTCCATGACGGCGATGCGATCCCCGAGCCCCATCGCCTCGATCTGGTCGTGCGTCACGTAGACCGACGTGGTGCCGATCCGGCGCTGGAACCGTTTCAGCTCGTCGCGAGCGGTGTTGCGCAGCTTGGCGTCGAGGTTCGCCAGAGGCTCGTCGAACAGGAAAACCTGGGGATCCCGCACCAGGGCCCGGCACAGCGCGACGCGCTGGCGCTCGCCGCCCGAGAGCTGTCGCGGATACCGCCCCGAGAGGTGCGAGATGCCGAACATCTCGGACGCCCTCCGGACCTTCTCCACGATCTGAGAGCGGGGCGTCCGGCACGCCTCGAGGGGGAACGCGATGTTCTTGAAGACGGTCCGGTGCGGGTAGAGGGCGTAGCTCTGAAAGACCATCGCGATGCCCCGCGCTCTGGGCGGCACATCGGCGTCCACGCGCTCGCCGCCCATGTGGATCTCGCCCGACGTTGGTCGCTCCAGCCCCGCGATCATCCTGAGCAGCGTCGTCTTGCCGCAGCCGGAAGGACCGAGCAGGACGAGGAACTCCCCGTCGTGGATCGAGAGGTCCACGCCGTCGACCGCGCGGAGATCTCCAAATTGCTT
>VBOT01000077.1:15541-17104 GCA_005893225.1 Candidatus Eiseniibacteriota bacterium | reverse complement strand
ATCGCCTTCCGCCAGGCGGCGCGTGGCTCCTCGCAGCCGCTCCACCGGCGCGGTGATGTAGCGGGCGAGCAGATAGCAGAGCAGACCGCCGAGCAGGATCAGGACGACCGCCTGGAGCCAGAGGTCGTGGACGTGGAACAGCTCGCGCCTTCGAGGGGGCGGCTCGAGGACCAGGGCCAGGCGGGTTCCGTCGCGATCCCGCAGCGGATAGCCTACCGCGAAGCGGTTGCCGCCGATGCGCGCCCGGCCCACGCCGCGCCGGATCACGTCGCGGCCCGTGGCCTCGACGCCGGGCGGCACGGCGCGCCCGCGCACGTCCGCGCCGGTGCTGTCGATGCAGAACACGTGGACCCTGGAGCCCGTCTCGAAGCGCGCCAGCAGGTGCGTGAGCCCGCCACGACCCTCGCGCGCGAGCACGTCCGAGGCCAGCTCGGCCAGGATCGCGAAGGGCTCCCCGGGGCGCACCGGCACCGAGATCGCGCGCTGGCGCTCGGCCGATTCCAGCAACGCGAGCGCGGCGATGATCACCGCGAACGCCAGCCAGAACCAGAGCAGGATCTTGGCGAACAGGCTCCGCACGCGCTCAGGTCCCCTCGCGCGCCGCGGGGCGCACCAGCAGGTAGCCGGCGCTGCGCACCGTCTTGATGAGCGGCATCCCCTCGCGGCCGGAGTGGAGCTTGCGGCGCAGGTTGCTCACGTGCATGTCGACGCTCCGGTCGAGCGGGTGGAAGGGCCGTCCGAGCGCCGCAACCGAGAGCTCGTCGCGGCTCACCACCCGGCCCGCCCCACGCGTCAGCGTGACCAGCAGATCGAACTCGACCGCGGTGAGGTCGAGCCTCCGCCGGTCGAGCCAGGCCTCGCGCGCGCCCAGGTCCAGCACCAGCTCTCCCACCGCGAGGCGCTCGCTCTCGCCGGCGGCCGCCCCGGCTCCCTCGGTGCGGCGCAGGACCGCGCGAATGCGGGCCACCAGCTCGCGCGGATCGAATGGCTTGGGCACATAGTCGTCGGCCCCCATCTCGAGCCCGACGATGCGATCCACGTGGTCGCCGCGCGCGGTGAGCATCAGCACCGGCGTCTTCTTGCGCTCGCGCAGGCGGCGCAGCACCTCGAAGCCGCCAAGCCCGGGCAGCATCACGTCCAGCACGATCGCCAGCCAGTTCCCGTTCAACGCGGCCTCGAGTCCGCGCGCGCCGTCGTACACGAGCTCCGCCTCGAAGCCCTCGCGGTGGAGGAACTGCGACACCAGCTCGCACAGCTCGACGTCGTCGTCGATCACGAGCAGGCGCTTCGCGGGGCCGCTCGCTCCGGATGGCTCTTGGGCCTTTTGGGATGTCGCCATTCGCGATCGAGACTACACGAGCGGTGGTTTCGCGTCCGTCAAGATCTGTCAGCGACGCGCGCGCCTCGTTGACGGGCGCTCACGGATCGTGACGCGATCTGACCCACGTGAGACGCGCTCGGCGGTACTACTCCGCATCGTAGGTGTGGATGTCGCGGAAGCCGGCGGACTCCCCGTGACGAGTCGGCCGGATCGACTGGAACCCAGCCGCGGCTCGGAGCCTC
>VBOT01000077.1:0-15323 GCA_005893225.1 Candidatus Eiseniibacteriota bacterium | reverse complement strand
AGTCGAAGAGCCAGACGCTCCAGCAGAAGATGGAACAGATGAGATCGCGCGGTCCGCGCATGGGGGGCGGGCCGGGGATGGGAGGCGGCATGGGCGGAGGCAGGCACGGCGGCTGGGGTGGCGGCGAGGGCTGGCACGGCGGGCCGAATGGGCCTGGCGGCGCGGAGGGACCCGGCACACCCGGCGAGTCCGGCGAGCGCGGCGGACCCGGTGGCCCGGGCGGTCGCAATCCCGCGATGCGATTCCTCGCTCATCCTCCTCTCCTGATGCAGGTCGAGCAGAACGACAGCGCCGTCTTCCTGAGCGAGCGCGACACGACGCTCATGACGCTGCTCCTGAACGGCGAGCCGCAGGGCTCGGCCGAAGGCCCCGCCACGCTGAACGCTCACTGGAAGGGCCGGCGGCTCGAGGCCGAGGGACAAGGTCCGCGCGGCGGCAAGCTGAGCGAAAGCTACGAGCTGGGAAAGGACGGCAAGCAGCTGATCGTGACAGGTCGCGTGGAACGGCCGTACGGCCCGGCAGTCGAGCTCAAGCTGGTCTACGACCGCCATGAAGGCGACTGAGCCCGCCGCCCGCGGGGATCGGGCCGATGGGGAAACGCTGGTCGTGCGCGCCGAGATGCTGAGCCGCGACTACGTGATGGGCGGCGAGATCGTCCGCGCGCTGAGCGGCGTGAGCTTCGAGCTCCGGCGCAACGAGTACGTGGCGATCGTGGGTCCGTCGGGCTCGGGCAAGTCCACGCTCATGAACATCCTCGGCTGCCTCGACACCCCGACCGCAGGCGAGTACTGGCTCCACGGAACGCGGGTGTCGGGGATGTCCGACGCCGAGCTCGCCCGGGTCCGAAATCGCGAGATCGGGTTTGTGTTCCAGACCTTCAACCTGCTCCCACGCGCGAACGCGCTCCGCAACGTCGAGCTTCCGCTGGTATACGCCGGCGTGCCCTCCTCCGAGCGGCGGCGCCGCGCGGTTGCGGTGCTCGATCGCGTGCAGCTCGGGGACCGGCGGGAACATCGCCCGAACGAGCTCTCGGGCGGCCAGCGGCAGCGAGTCGCAATCGCGCGCGCGCTGGTGACCGACCCGGCGCTCCTGCTTGCGGACGAGCCGACCGGGAACCTCGACAGCAAGACCGGCGAGGAGGTCCTGCGGCTCTTCGAGCGGCTCCATGCCGAGGGGCACACCATCGTGGTCGTCACCCACGATCCCGACATCGCGGCGAGGACGCAGCGGCGGATCGCGCTGCGCGACGGCGTGATCGAGTCCGACGAGCCGACCGGGACGGCCCCGGCGGCGGTCGCGACCGCCGCCAGGCCGGGAGGACCAGGGTCGAGCGCTTCATGGCCGGCACCAGCAGGGAGGCCGGCATGAGGCGGCTCTGGCTGCTGGTCCTCTCAGCCGCCGCGATTCCCGCGCACGCCGATCCGGCGCCGCGCGTCATCACGCTCGCCGAGGCGGTGGAGATGGCCCAGCGGGACGCCCCGGCGATCATCGAGGCTCAGGGGGAGGAGCGCGCCGGGGCGGCGGGCGTGCGGTCCGCCTATGCGGCGTTCCTCCCCAGCCTCAGCCTCACGGCGGGCGCCACGCGGCAGCTTCCCGCCGGAGGCGCGACCCGGGTGGAGAACGGGCAGGTGATCACCGTGGCGCGCGAGCCATGGTCGTCGAGCCTCGGCCTCGGGGCGAGCCTCGAGCTCTTCGACGGTGGCCGGCGGTTCTTCGACCTGAGGCAGGCGCGAGCGCGCGCGGACGCGTCGGAGGCCAACCAGGTGTCGCAGCGCTTCGGGGTGGCGCTCGCGGCCAAGCAGCGCTACTTCGACGTGCTCGCCGCCCGCGAGTCGCAGGCCGCGGCGGCGGCCCAGCTCCAGCAGGCCGAGCAGCAGCGCCGGGTGTCCGTCGCGCGAGCCAGGGCGCAGTCCGCGACGCGCTCGGACTCGCTGCGCGCCGAGATCCAGGTCCGGAACGCCCGGCTCGCGGTTCGCCAGGCCCAGGACGCCTTCGAGACCGCCAACGCGTCGCTCACTCGCGCGGTGGGCTCTCTCGAGCCGGTCACGGCGGCGAGCGATTCGCTCGATCAACCCACACTCGCCCTCGACCAGGCGGCGCTCCGGAACTTGGCCGAGAACGGCCCCGCCGTGCTGCAGGCCCGGGGGTCGCTCACGGCCGCCCAGGCGGGGGAGCGCGGATCCTGGACCGATTACCTGCCCTCGGTAAGCGCCAGCTATTCGCGGAGCGGGAGCGGCACCAGCGACTCGCCCACGCTCTCCGACCAGGGCTTCGCCTATTCGGGCTCCTTCCGCCTCGCGCTCTCGTTCCCCCTGTTCAACCAGCTCCAGCGCGAGCAGCAGGTCACCCAGGCGCAGGTCGCGCGCGCCAATGCCGAGGCCGCCCTGCGGGACACGCGCCTCGCCGCGCTCGAGAGCCTGACCCAGTCGCTCGCCGCGTTCCGGTCCGCCGCCGAGCAGGTGGCTTCCCAGATCGCCACGGTCGAGGCGGCGGAGGAGGATCTGCGGGTGCAGCAGCAGCGCTACGCCGTTGGAGGCTCCACACTGCTCGACGTGCTGACGTCCCAGACCCAGCTCGATCAGGCGCGCCGGGATCTGATCCGGGCGCGCTACGACCAGCGCGTCGCCAAGGCGCAGCTCGAGGCGCTGGTGGGGCGGGACCTGTGAGCCCGCGCGAAAGGAGATGCACGTGAAGGTCCATCCCAAGATCTTGCGTACCCTGGTCGTTCTGATGGTCGCGAGCGGCGCGATCGCCGGCGTGGTGCTGGTGCGGCGGGCGAGAGATCGATCGACGTTCGTTCCGGTGATGACGGAGGCGGTCCAGCGCCGCGATATCGCACTCACCATCGAAGCCACCGGAACGGTCGAGCCGATCGACCTGGTCGAGGTGAAGTCCAAGGCATCGGGGCAGATCATCCGCATGCCGGTCGAGGTCGGAACGCTGGTGAAGGCCAACGACCTGCTGGCCCAGATCGATACCCGCGACGTCAAGAACCAGTACGATCAGGCGCTCGCGGCGCTGCGGGCGGCTGAGGCCAAGGCGAACATCTCGGGAGCGCAGCAGAAGCGCTCCGACGACCTTTTCACGCAGGGGGCGATCACCGCGGACGAGCACGAGGCGGCGGTGCTGGACTACGCCAACGCGCAAGCGCAGCTCGTCGGGGCGCGCACCAATCTCGACCTGGCCAAGCAGCGGCTGGACGACGCCACCGTGCGCGCCCCGATCGCGGGGACGGTGCTCGAGCAGCTCGTCTCGGCGGGGCAGGTGATCTCGTCGGCCACCACCTCGGCGAGCGGCGGGACGTCGCTCCTCAAGATGGCCGACCTGAGCCGGATCCGCCTGCGGGCGCTGGTCAGCGAGACCGACGTGGGGAACGTGCACCCCGGCCAGACCGCCAGCGTGACCGTGGACGCCTTCCCGCAGCGAACCTTCACCGGGCAGGTGGAGAAGATCGAGCCGGAGGCGGTCGTACAGCAGTCGGTCACCATGTTTCCGGTGCTGATCTCGATATCGAACGAGGAGCGGGTGCTCCTGCCGGGCATGAACGGCGAGGTCGCGATGCTGGTCGACCGCCACGACGGCGTGCCGGCCGTGCCGCTGGACGCCGTCCGCAGCGTGCGCGAGCTTCCGGTCGCCGCGGCGGCGCTCGGCCTCGACCCCGACTCGGTGCGGATGCAGGTGGAACGACAGATCCAGGCGCGTGCCGCCGAGCGGGCCTCGCGCCTCGGCGCCGGCGGCGGGTCCGGCGCGGTCGCGGATCGCGGGGGCGGCCGTAACTGGATGGCCGACGCCGCCTTCGCGTCGGACTCCGCCCGAGCCCGCTGGCCGGGCCGGGGCCGTCTCCACGGAGGGCGCGGCTCCTGGGGCGGCGCGGGGCGCGGCGCAGCCGGTGCAAACGGGGCCGGCAACGCGGGAGCGCCGGACCCTGCGGCGGCGGGCGGGGCCCGAGCGTTCGCGCGCGGCGGCTCACAGGGCTTCGATCAAGGATCGGGTATCGGGCGCGCGAGCCGGGCGCAGGTGGTCTTCGTCAAGACCGCGCATGGGCTCGAGCCCCGAGTGGTGCGGCTCGGGCTCAGCGACTTCGACTATTCCGAGGTGCTGAACGGCTTGAGCGAGGGCGAACAGGTCGCGCTTCTCGGCGTGGCGGAGGCGCAGGCCCAGCGGAAACAGGATCAGAGCCGCTTCCGGCAGCGCGTGGGATCGGGAGTGCCCGGCGTGCCGAGCGGAGGCGGAGGGGGAGGCCGCGGAGCCGGCGGCCGCGGAGGAGGCTAGCATGCCGATCGTCGAGACCCTCGCCGTCGCCCTCGAGGCGCTGCGGGCGAACAAGCTCCGCTCGTTCCTCACCATGCTGGGCATCGTGATCGGGGTCGCCGCCGTGATCGCCATGGTGGCGCTGGGCCGGGGCGCGCAGCAGTCGGTCAAGGAGCGAATCGCCTCGCTCGGCACCACGCTCCTCACCGTGACACCCGGTCAGGCGCGCGGCCCCGGCTTCGTGGCTTCGTCCAGCGACCGCGCCCCGCTCATGATGGACGATTCCGACGCCATCGACGAGCGCGCCACGTTCGTGACCGCGGTCCAGCCCGAGATCTCGCGCTCGCTCCAGGTGGTATATGGAAGTCGCAACACCAACACCGCGGTCGTCGGGGCGACGGCCAACTACCTGGAGGTGCGCCGGTTCACGATCGATTCCGGCCGGATGTTCAGCACCGCCGAAGACGCCGCGCGCCGCCGCGTGGCGGTGGTCGGGCCCCAGGTGGTCTCGGACCTGGGTGTGGCAGCGCCGGCCGCCCTGGTGGGCGAGAACGTCCGCATCAACGGCATCCAGTTCGAGGTGATCGGCGTGCTGGCCTCCAAGGGCCAGGGGGCGGGGTTCGCCAATCCCGACGACCAGGTTCTGGTCCCCATCCAGACGGCGCGCTATCGGCTCATCGGCAACGATCACCTTCGCGCCATCAACGTGCTCTCGCCGTCGGAGGACGACATTCCGGCGACGATGGCGGAGGTGAGAAGGATCCTTCGTCGCGAACATCGCCTGCGCACCGGCCAGGACGACGATTTCACCATCCGGATCCAGTCCGACTTCCTCGCCACCCTGGGAGAGACCACCCAGGTGTTCACCTACCTCCTCGCCGGCATCGCGGCGGTGAGCCTGCTCGTGGGCGGGATCGGCATCATGAACATCATGCTGGTGTCGGTGACCGAGCGGACGCGCGAGATCGGCGTCCGCAAGGCGCTCGGCGCCACCCAGGCGAACATCCTGCTCCAGTTCCTGATCGAGGCGGTGGTGCTCTGCCTGCTGGGCGGTACGGTGGGCATCGGCCTCGGCTCGGGCTCGGCGGTGTTCCTGCGCAGCGCCTTCCAGTGGAACACGTCGGTGGGAGCTTCTTCGATCCTGATTGCCTTCGCGTTCGCGGCGGCGGTGGGCGTCGTCTTCGGCGTGTGGCCGGCCCGTCGCGCGGCGGCGCTGGATCCCATCGAGTCGCTGCGGTACGAGTAGAATCCGCCCGAAGTCGCCTGCGAAGTTCCGCTGTAGTCGGGCCCCTGTCCGCGTGATAGGCTCAGTGCGTCATTTGGATACCCGTCCAACCTCTGAGCGGAGCTTCCATGCGCTTCCTGCCCCGGTTCTCGCGCGCGCTCGCCGTTCTCGCGATTCCCACTCTGATGTCGGCTGCGGCCACCGATGCGCGAGCCGCCACGCACGTCGTCATCAGCGAGTTCGCGACGCGCGGCTCTTCGTCCGCCACGGATGAGTTCGTCGAGCTCTACAATCCGACCGACAACGCGATCGATATCTCAGGCTGGAAACAGCAATACAAATCGGCGAGCGGAACCACCTGGAGCGACCGGGCGATCTTGCCGGCGAACTCCTCCATCCCGGCGCGCGGCTTCTTCCTGATCGCCAACACTTCATACGTGGGTTCGGTCACGCCGGACTACACCTCGTCGCTGTGGACCTCGGGAACCGGCATGGCGGACAACGGCCACGTACGGATCATCGACGCCTCGGCGGTCGAGGTCGACAAGGTGGGCTGGGGGAGCGCAATCGATCCGGAGGGCGGCTCGACGGCGCCGAACCATGGCACGAGCGCCAACGGGAACAGCGTCGAGCGGAAGGCCCAGGCGTCGTCCACCGCGGACTCGCTGGCGGCCGGGGGCGCGCACGCCCTGCTCGGGAACGGGCAGGACACCAACGTCAATGGCGCCGATTTCGTCACCCAGACCCACGGCCGCAATCCCCAGAACAGCTCGAACGCGCCCGAGCCCGCGTTCTCAGGGGGAGGGAACGGCACCGGGCGCGCGAGCGTCCAGCCGGCCGTCGTGTTCACGGACCGCTCGGTCGACGCGCTGACGCTGTCGTTCCGGCAGGATTCCAGCTACACGGTGACGAACCTCTCGATCTTCGTGCCACCCGACTGGACGTGGTCGCATCAACTGGCGTCCGTGGCGCTGGCGGGGACAGCCTTCCAGAGCGCGACTCCCACGATCTCCGGCGACACGCTGTTCATCGCACAGGCGGCGTTGAGCCCGACCGACAGCGGCAGCGTCACGATCGCGAACCTCACGTCGCCTTCGACCAAGGGGAACTCCACGTTCACGGTGAGGACCGCCGTCGCGGCGGGGACCCTCGCCCCGATTCTCCAGCATCCGCGCGTTCGCGTGCTGGAGTTGGTCCCGATCGTGGTCGTTCACGTCAACGACGCCTCCGGGGTTCCGACCTCGCCGTACGGGATCGGGGCCGAGGCCACGGTGACCGGGGTTGTGACCGTGAACTTCAGCAGCTCCAGGACCGACGTCTACCTGCAGGACGGCACCGCCGGCATCAATCTCTTCAGCTTCGATCTGCCGCCCTTCACGCTGCAGCCGGGAGACAGCCTCACCGTCACCGGCTCCATCCTCCAGTTCCGCGGACTCACCGAGCTCCAACCAGAGTTCGCCCTGCTTGTGCTACACGCCACCGGTCGGCCAGTGCCGGAACCCATGGTCGCGACGTGCGCCGACGTCAACGCCACCTTCCATCCGGATGGCACGGAGCCGAACGAGGGCCGGCTGGTTCGGGTGAACGGCGTCACCTACAACCAGACGAGCTCGACGATCACCGACGCGTCGGGGACGACCAACATCTTCATTCCGAACACCTTCCCGCCCGTGCCGAGCGTCTTCGACGTGATCGGGATCCTGAAGCAGTTCAAGCCTGGCACCCCGGCGCCCGGCCCGCCGTACACGGCCGACTACGAGATCTCGCCGCGGGCTCCCGACGACATCATCGCTCACCCCGGCCCGATCATCCTCTCGACGCCCTACGAGGATCATATCCAGCCCACCTCGGTCCAGTTGCACTGGACCACGGACGTCGCGTCCTCGAGCATCGTCTACTACGGACTCACGCCCGCGCTCGGGGACAGCGTCGTCGACGCCACCCCCGTGTCGAATCATGCGCCAACGGTTTCTGGTCTCACGCCGGCCACGGTCTACTACTACAGCGTGGGATCCAGCGACGTGAACGGAACCAACTACGCGCCCTCGCGACTGTTCAGCACCGCCTCGCCCCCGCAGTCGACCGGGGTGATGAACGTGTACTTCAACAAGAGCGTGAACACGACCCTCGCGTGGCTCCATCAGGCCAACGGCAACCAGGACCTGCCGGCGCGGATCGTCCCGCACATCGACCAGGCGCGGCGCTCGCTGGATGCCGCGTTCTACAACCTGAGCGGCGCCCCGGGCAGCGCCCTCGCCACCGCGCTCATCAACGCCAAGAATCGAGGCGTGAAGGTGCGCGTGATCTGCGAGGAGGACAACAAGACCAACGCCCCGTTCGCCTCGATCAATTCCAACGGCATTCCGTTGATCACCGACCGCTTCGATCCCGTCAACAACGGGCTCGGGCTCATGCACAACAAGTTCCTGGTCATCGACGGGCGGGGCGGCGCCGCCGAGAGCGCGTGGGTGTGGACCGGCTCATGGAACCCGACCAACGAGGGCACCAACGACGACTTCCAGAACTCGATCGAGATCCAGGACCAGGCGCTCGCCAATGCGTACACGCTCGAGTTTAACGAGATGTGGGGGAGTAGCACCGACGCTCCGAACGCCTCGAGCTCGCGGTTCGGCGCCCGCAAGCTCGACGATACGCCTCACAAGTTCGTGGTCGGCGGGCACAGCGTGGAGTGCTACTTCAGTCCGTCCGATGGCGTGACGTCGCACATCATCTCGACCATCAACGGCGCCCAGCAGTCCATTGGATTCGAGCTGCTGACCCTGACGCGCTCGGACGTCGCGAGCGCGCTGGTGGCCAGGCACCAGTCGGGCATCGGTGTGCGCGGGGACCTCGACAGCAACTCGGACACGGGATCGCAGTATTCCTATCTGACCGGGAACGGCGTGGACGTGCGGTTGAAGACGGGAGTGTCGGGTCTGCTTCACCACAAGTACTGCATCGTCGACGCCGAGAGCCCGGGCTGGGACGCCACCACCCTCACCGGCTCGCACAACTGGTCGAGCGCCGCCGAGAACTCGAACAACGAGAACACGCTCATCGTTCACGATCCCGACGTCACCAACCAGTACCTCCAGGAGTTCGCGGCGCGCTACTACCAGTTCGGCGGGAGCGACTCGCTGCGGGTCAGCGTCGAGCTGATCGACGGGCACGCCCCGCGGGTCGCGTTTCTCGGGCAGAACTATCCGAACCCGTTCCGCAGCGCCACCCGGATCGTTTACGCGATCCCTATCGCGGAGCAGGTGGTTCTGAAGGTCTACGACCTGCAGGGCCGGGAGCTGCGAACGCTGGTGAACCAGCGGCAGACCCCGGGACGCTATCGGGTCGACCTCGGCGTGAAGGGCATCGCGAGCGGCGTGTACTTCTACCGGCTGGAGGTCGGAGGCGCGGTCCAGCAACGGAAGATGCTGATCTTGAAGTGAGGCAGCGTCCTTTGCAGGAGGACCCTCGTCTGTCGCCTCGTGCACGGGGGGCCGCTTCCTGCGCTCTTCGTTTGTGCGCGATCCAGCTACCCCGCGGGCGTCGCGGGGAAACAGGAGTCGCAGGGCTGGATACTGGCAGTTAGACTGCCCGTCATGTCGAAGGCGCCGCTGGCCGATTCGAAGCGCATCGCCGGTCTCGTAGGCCCGACGATTGTGGCAATGACCGCTTCCGAGTTGGCTTTGGTCCAGCCACATCTGTACGACGCTCAGAGGGTGGGTGGCTGCTGTTCAAGGGAGTGCGGCCGCGCCACTAACGATGAAATGAGCCGGGGACCCGAGAGGGCCCCCGGCTCAAAGAAGCTGGACGAAGCGTCAGTCGACTGCGGGCATCACGACCGCGGCGAATGCCGGGTCGAAGCTGGCCTGGCGGCTCGCGAAGCGCTCGGTCGCGTTGGCCGGCATCCTCTCGAGCCTGAGCTTGATGGTCTTGGTGGAGCGGCCGCGCTGCACCGTGTAGGTCACCGCGCTGCCGATGTTGCACTCGGCGTGTGAGGCGCACGTGGCCCGGTCTTCACGGTTGCTGAGATCGTAGCCGTTGACCGCCAGCACCACGTCGCCGGTCTTGAGGCCGGCCTTGGCGGCGGGACTGCGCTTCGCCACCTCGGCCACGGTCACCGTGCCGGACGCCGAACGTTGCAGCCAGGCGCCGGCCCAGGCGGTCGCCTTGCCGGCGCACATCCCCATGGCGCCGGCCGTGGTCGCGCTGGACTGGTCTCCGCCCGAGCAATGAGAGCCGCCCGCAATCGCGGGGACGGTCACAGCCAGAGCGAGGACGGTTGCTGCGGAAGCGGTGAGCATCTTCTTCATGTTTCCCTCCTGATCGAGATCGACGGTCGGCCTCGCGCAATGGGCGCGTCTGTGACCGTGCGTTCGAAGCATAGCCCAACAGAGTGCGGTCCCCGAGCATTCAAATGACGAACGAGGCTCCGAGCGCCACGGACGAACGAAATTTGCGCCGGATGTCAACGCCCCGTGCGTGCGAAGTCCGGAAGGTGTCAGGGAAGCAAGAGCGTCGTGCCTTCTGCCCATGAAACTGGAGAAAGCTCCAAGCGGCGTGGCTCGGCTGACACACGAGGCCCCTCCTGTTTTCGGTTCCGGCTTCGCGTGCTACGCTGCGCTGGCACCTCGCACGACTGTCCATCCGCGTAGCGACGCCGACGCGTTTCTTGCCACGGTCCCGAGACCCGAAGCACGCCCGATGAGCAGGCCGAGCCGCTACATCACCGAGCTGATCGGCACGTTCTTCCTGGTCCTGACGATCGGCTGCACCGTGATCCTCGGGGGCGCCGGTGTGATCCCTCCGCTGGCGGTCGGCGTGATGCTCATGGCCATGGTCTTCGCCGGCGGTCACGTCTCGGGCGCCCACTACAATCCGGCCGTCACGCTCGGTGTGTGGCTGCGCGGCAAACACGAGGCGGCGGACGTGGTGCCGTACTGGATCTGCCAGATCGCGGGGGCATCGCTGGCCGCGCTGGTGGTGAAGTACTTCGCGGCCGGTGCTCCGGTGGCTCCCATCGCGCCCAGGATCGGGCCCGCGCTCCTCGCCGAGTTCCTCTTCACCTTCGCGCTGGTCTACGTGGTGCTCAACGTGGCCACGGCCAGGGGCACCGCGAACAACTCCTTCTACGGCCTGGCCATCGGCATGACGGTCACTGGCGGCGCGTTCGCCGTCGGGGGCATCTCGGGCGGGGCGTTCAATCCCGCCGTGGCCGTGGGCATCTCGATCATGGGGATCTCGCCGTGGTCGAACCTGTGGGTCTATCTCGTGGCGAACTTGCTGGGCGCCGCGGTCGCGGCCGGCGTGTTCAAGGTCTCGGCCCCGAACGAGTGAGAGCTTGAGCCGGATTCCGGTGTTCGGGGACCGCGACTCCGTGCCCCGAAGGCTCGCGGGACTGATCTTCCTCGACGCCGTGATCTATCCCGACGCTCGCTTCGGAGTCGGGTTCCGGTATGCGGGCCCCGGCCATCTCAAGGCCGATACCTATCTCTACGATCTGGGCGTCCCGGACGTTCCCGATCGGCTCGACGCTCCCCAGGTGCTGGAGTGGTTCTCGGCCGCCCGCAACGAGGTGACCACCCTCGCCCGACAGGGGAAGTATCTCGACCTCGAGATCCGGGACGATGCCACCGCGCTCTACATTCCGGAGGACGCAACGACGCCCCTCTGTCTCTGTACGAGATTCTCCTATCGGCAGGCGGCCGGATCAGGGATCGACTTCAACGGGAAGCGCGTCTCCCACCTGGCGCTGCGGACGGATCGCGGATACATCAACAAGATCCGTTACACCTATCCCGACACCGACGAGTTTCGTGAGACGGGGCAGGCCGGGTTCATATTGTTCCTGAGCGAGTGGACCTCCGCGGTGCAGGATTTCGGAGAGGCGCCGTCGCGATCCTGAAGCGCTCCCGCCACCGCCGCGCGAACCGCCGGCCGTCAGCCCCCGATCGGGAGACCCGGACCGTTGGCGGCGTTCGATTTAGGAAATCGGCGAGGACGCTGCCGCACGGAAGCATTTGACATCGGCCTTGGCTCCACACAATATTTCGAGGCGTTCGTTCGCGCGGACTGATCCGCGCGCGGTTCCGGAGGCTCGGGCGGCCCGAGGGACCGGGAGGGCTGGGTTCCTCCGCGCAAGGTAGCCCCGAAAAGGAGGTGGTCCATTGGACAGTAGAAGGTTGGGTTCGGTGGAGGTGGCGTCCTCGTAGGGGATCTCCGGGTGCAATGGCGCTCAGGGGTCAGCCCCTCACGGGGGTAACCCAGAGCCATCGAAACCGAAAGTCCGGGGCTCCGGTTCGCAGGTTGAACCGGAGCTCTTTTTATTGCTACTTGCAGCGTTGGCTCATCCAGCGCGCCACCAGCCATCACCGCTCGGCCGTGACGATCCCCCAGATCCAGTTCCGCCACACGCAATCGACCGAACGGAAGCCGGCGGCCTCGAGCAGCCGGATGTGCTCGCGCAGCGGCGTGTAGTGATCGTGGGCGGCCGCGTGCTCGAGCAGGCTCTCGATCTCCGCCTCCGAGCAGTTCCCCGGCTCGCGGCAGAACTCGAGCCAGCGCTTCCAGTTGATCTCGTGAACCGCCTCCGTGCCGCCGCCGAGTTGATCGGCGAAGCAGAAGGCGCTGGAAGGGGCCAGGGCGCCGAAGAGCGCGCGATAGACGGCGCCCTTGTCGACCACGTGGTGGAGGCTGATGCTGGAGGTGGAGAGGTCGAAGGCCGCCGCCGAGAGTGCCAGCTCCTCGAAGCGGCCGAGCACGAACTCGGAGCGCCGCTCGGCGGCGGGATACGCGCGCTCGAGGCGATCGCGCGTCACCTCGAGCATCTCGGGGGCGGCGTCCACGAACGTGAACGCCGCTCGCGGATAGCGGGCGGCGAGGGCCAGGGAGAGGTTCCCGGTGCCGCAGCCCAGCTCCAGCACCCGCGCGGCGTCCGCCGGGAGGTAGTCGAGCAGCCGCGCCGTCATCTCCTCGTAGCTCGGGACGGCGCGGCGGATCAGCGAGTCGTACGAGTCCACCATGCCGCCGAAGTAGCCGGCGGCGGTGGTCTCGGAGGGCGGGCGGCGCTCGCCGCTCACGGGGCGAGCCACTGCCGCATCTGCTGGGGCGTGAGGTTGCCGCCGCTCAGGACCGCGCCGACGAGCTGGCCCTCGAAGCGATCGCGGTGCGACAGCACGGCCGCGAGGCCCGAGGCTCCGGCCGGCTCGAGCACCACGCCCAGCTCGCGATGGGCGAGCCGCATCGCGGCCACGATGTCATCGTCGCCCACGAGCAGCATGTCGTCCACGAGCCTCAGCAGGTCGGCGAGCGACTCCGCGAACGGGACGCGAAGCGCGATCCCGTCCGCGATCGTATCGGCCCGCTCCGTCTCCCGGACCTCTCCGGCCCGCCAGGAGAGCTCCATGGCGGGCGCTCCGGCGGCGCACACCCCGATCATCCGGGTGGCCGGCCGGTGCGCCTTGACCCAGAGCGCCGTGCCCGCCATCAGCGCGCCATCGCCCACCGGGACCAGGAGCGTGTCGAACGCCTCCGGCCAGCGCAGCAGCTCCATGGCGATCGTGCCCGCGCCCTCGGCGATATGGGGCTCGCGGCCGTCCTCGACCAGCCGCGCGCCGGTCTCCGCCGCGAACGCCCGCGCCGCCTCGTAGGCGTCGTCCACGTCTCCCTCGACGAGCCGGATGTCCGGCGCCAGGGCGCGCATGCGCTCGATCTTGAGCGGGTTGGCTGCCGCGCTGGTGAAGATGGTGAGCGGCACGTCGCGCTTCCGCGCGGCGTAGGCCATGCCCTGGCCGAAGTTGCCGGCGGTCGCGCACACCAGGTGAGGCCGGCCCTCCAGCGATTCCATCAGATGCTCCGCGCCGCGGCCCTTGAAGGAGCGGATCGGATTCAGGGTTTCAACCTTGACGACGAGGCGGCAGCCGAGGTGCCTCTCCAGCGGCTCCGATCGATACTGCGGCGAATCGAGGAACACCGGATCGATGACCGATCGGGCGTGGGCGATGCGCTCGAGGGAGAGGCGAGGAGTCGCCTTCAACGGTGCTTCGCTTCGGTTCATCGGACTGGGTAAGGTGTCCGCGAGAGCACGTCAGCTCCAGGATGACGGCCCCGCGATCGCGTCGCTCGGGCCGGGCGCCTCAGTCCCGTGGACTCTTGGTTCGGCCCGAGAGAGAGCTTCCATTCCGCCATGCCCAGAGATTGCTCGTGATGCCCCCCCTTGCGCAAAGAAGAGCTTTCCAGTGGTGCGCGGCGGCCGTCCTGTCCGTCCTGCTGGCGTTTCCGCTGCAACCGCCGCTGACGCGTTTCCCCAGGGGCCTGCTCGCTGACGACGCCTACTTCTACGTCAAGATCGCATGGAACCTGGGAAGGCATGGCATGTCCAGCTTCGACGGCATCCACACGACGGACGGGTATCACCTGCTCTGGGGATGGGTGCTGGGCCTGACCTCGGCGTTGACGGGCTGGTTCACGGCCGAGCCGCGATTTCATCTCGGCGCCATGCTCTGGCTCTACTTCATGGTCTGCTGGGCGATCGGGATCTGGTTCGGCCGCAACTGGGTGGAGACGCTGCTGCTGTTCGCGATGGGGATCGTCTTCAAGGTCATGATGGAGACCACGTTGCTGGCACTCCTCCTGCTCGCGCTGTGCGAGAGGGAGTATCTCGCTCCCGCCCCGGCGCCCCGCTGGCGATGGAGTCCCCTGCTCCTGGTCCTCCTGCCCCTGATCCGCATCGACGCGATCCTGATCGGCGGCGTGCTGGTTCTCTCTCCGTTTCTCGGCTCGCCCGAGCCCGGGAGGCGCCCGGTGGACCGGGTCCTCGCCGGCGCGGGATGGCTGGCCCTCGGCGCGCTGCTTCAAGCGGGCGCCCACTTCCTGCTCTTCCGGAGATGGACCAGCGTCTCCATGGAGCTCAAGGGCTTCGACGAGGCCTCCGTGCTGGACCGGCTGAGGCACAACGTGACGGGCTTTCACGGAGCGAATGGCGTCCCGGTGATCCTCTTCGTACTGCTCTGGGGGCTGGCGATCCTCGCGGTGCTGCCGCGCCCGAAGCCCGAGCGGGCTCGCCATCTCGCGGTGCTGGCCGCTCCGGCGGTGTTCGTGCTGTTTCACCTCGCGGCCAACAATACCATCAACTATTGGTACTTCGTTCCGGCCGCGTATCTCCACGCTTGGTATTTCCTGCGCTTCGGCCCGGAGGCGAGCACGCGGCTCGGATGGGCGGGCCGGGCGGCGATTGCCGCGGTGCCGCTGCTCTTCATCGCCAAGTGGGCCCTCGATGGTCGTATCCGCGACCGTGAGATCCGATGGGCGCGGCAGTTCGTCGGCGAGGTTCGACGACGCGTGCCCCCGGACGAGCCCATCTTTCAGATGGACGCCTCGGGCTGGGTGGGATGGTTCTCGGGACGCCAGGTCGTGAACGGCGACGGACTGGTCAACGACCACGACTATGCCCGCCGGCTGAGCGAGAGGAGGCTCGCGGGCTACCTCAAGGAGCAGGGCATCCGTTACATCGTTCAGAACCTCTATCCGGAGAACGGCATGCTGATCGGCGACTGCGGAGGATTGACGGTGAGCATGGATTCCGTCGAGACCTTGGTTCCTCCGCCCCCGGGGTTCCCGGACCTCTCGGCTTTCGGCCTCTACCGATTGAAGGACCGAGACGCGACCGGGGCGCTCATTTCTCCGCCACCCTGATCCGCGCCTCTCCCGACCTCACCAGCAGATCCGGGTCGTACATCCCGCTGGCCGCGGCCGGGAGCGCCGTGAACGCGCCGGCGATCTCGGGGCGGATCAGGTACTCGATCACCGTTTCTCCCTCCTCGAGCCGCTCCATGAAGAAGGCGGCCCGGTCGTC